>NZ_SDKL01000007.1:0-82049 GCF_004123125.1 Geobacillus sp. PK12 | reverse complement strand
AAAATCCTTTGTTTTGACCTTGTTAGGGTGCGAAATGTGAGTTTTTAGGGAATGAACGGGCGAAAAGCGGCATCATTAACTGGAATGAAACGATCGCTCAAACAAAAAAGCTGTTGCAGAAAGTCGGATTAGAGGAGTCGCCGCATACACTGGTCGGCCAACTTGGCGTCGGCAAGCAGCAACTTGTAGAAATTGCGAAGGCGTTGGCTAAAGATGTGAAATTGCTTATTTTGGATGAGCCGACCGCAGCGTTGAATGAGGATGACAGCGAAAATTTGCTGAATTTGCTTTTGGAATTGAAAAAACAGGGGTTATCGGCCATTATTATTTCCCATAAATTAAATGAAATTACGAAAGTCGCTGATTCGATCACGATTTTACGGGATGGAAAAACCATTGAAACGTTGGATATGAAACATGATGAGGTGACCGAAGACCGGATTATCCGTGGAATGGTCGGACGCGATTTAACGAATCGCTATCCTTCAAGAACACCAAAGATAGGCGAAATCATATTCGAGGTCAGGAATTGGACAGTATATCACCCTATTTATTCCGAACGCAAAGTGCTTGATAATATCAATCTAGCGATTCGCAGTGGAGAAATTGTCGGGATCGCAGGCCTCATGGGGGCGGGACGAACCGAATTGGCCATGAGCATCTTTGGTCGGTCATACGGAAAGAAAATTAGCGGAGAGATATGGAAAAACGGAGTCAAAATCGATGTCAGCGATGTCAGCAAGGCCATTGCCAACGGGATTGCCTATGTAACAGAAGATCGAAAAGGAAATGGCCTCATCCTAATGGAAGACATTCGGAAAAATATTACACTTTCCCGCTTAGGGAAAATCTCAAATCATTTTGTGGTCGATGAAAATCAAGAAATTGTTGAATCGGAGCGATTCCGTGACCAATTCAAAATTAAAACGCCAAGCGTATTTCAAAAAGTAGAAGCTCTTAGTGGCGGGAATCAGCAAAAAGTGGTGTTAAGCAAATGGATTTTTGCTGAGCCAGATATTTTGATTCTCGACGAACCAACACGGGGGATTGACGTCGGCGCGAAATATGAAATTTACACGATCATTCAGCAGCTAGCCGATGCAGGGAAAGGTATTTTAATGATTTCGTCCGAACTCCCAGAAATTCTTGGCATGTGCGATCGAATTTATGTCATGAGTGAAGGAAGAATTACAGGAGAGGTGCCGAGAGAGGAAGCAACGCAAGAAAAATTGATGAGACTCATGACCAAAACATCGATTCAGGAGGGAGCGTAAGATGGAAGCACCAATGCAAAAAGCAATGCGCCATTCCTCAGACCCATCTGTAGAAAGTCAACAGTTATCGTTAAGGCAGATGATGAAAAACAATATAAGAAGCTATAGTATGGTCATTGCTCTTGTTCTGATCATGCTCTTGTTTCAAGTGTTGACAGGAGGCATTTTGTTAAGGCCGCTAAATATTACGAACTTGATTTTGCAAAACAGCTATATTTTAGTGTTGGCTGTTGGCATGATGCTTGTTATTATCACTGGACATATTGATTTGTCCGTCGGATCGGTGGCAGCTTTTGTCGGGGCATTGGCTGGCATTCTGATGGTTCAGCACCATGCATCAGTATGGTTGACGGTGCTCATTTGTTTATTGCTCGGTGCCTTGATTGGCGCATGGCAAGGATTTTGGGTAGCGTACGTAAAAATTCCATCATTCATTGTTACATTAGCAGGGATGTTGCTGTTCCGAGGATTAACGATGGTCATTTTGGAAGGACAGTCGATCGCCCCGTTTCCGAAAACATTCCAAAATATGAGTTCTGGGTTTCTCCCTGACATATTTCATGGAGGAGAGATCCATCTGTTCACCATTGTGATCGGCTTCGCCGCTTCTCTCTTATTTGTTGTACTGGAATGGAGGAAACGAAACAGCCAGAAAAAATATGGGTTTGCGGTCACCCCTGCGGCGATGTTTGCCTTGAAGCTGGCTGTGATTGCCGCTGTAATCATGATTTTCACTTATATTTTAGCGACATACGAAGGAATTCCGACGATTCTAGTGATTTTGGCTGCGTTGATCATGGCTTATTCCTTTGTGGCGAATCGGACGGTCGTCGGCCGCCATATTTATGCGATTGGTGGTAATGAGAAGGCTGCGCAATTGTCCGGGATTAAAACGAAACGTGTCACGTTTTGGGTGTTTGTCAACATGGGTGTGCTGGCTGCTTTGTCCGGATTGATTTTTGCCGCTCGCCTCAATGCGGCGACGCCGAAAGCGGGGAACTTGTTTGAGCTCGATGCCATTGCGGCGTGCTTTATTGGAGGCGCATCCGCTTATGGAGGAATCGGCACGATTAGCGGAGCGATTATTGGCGGTCTAGTCATGGGTGTCATGAACAACGGGATGTCCTTGTTGGGGCTCGGGATTGACTGGCAACAGGCCATTAAAGGGCTTGTATTGCTTATTGCTGTCGCTTTTGATATTTACAACAAAAACAAAGCTGCTTAATGCAAAAGTGAAGAGCCAAGCGCATTGCTTGGCTTTTTTGTCAAATGGTCAAAAAATGGACACAGGGCTTTTATGCTCGAAAAGAGTTCGATCGGTTCATATGATCCATATGACGAGTCGCATTTCAAGTGGTTTTGGGGTTGAAGCGTTTTCTCCCATTGTTCTCTTTCGCTCGAAAAAGGGCGTGTACAGATGCCTCATATATTTTCCGCCGTCTGCTCTTAGCGCAATGATACGGACAAATAAAAACTGTTATAATAAAATTAATTTGTATCTCATTATTTTATCGTTGAGGTGGACTATGAAGGAGAAAACGCTGCCGAAATATCTGCAATTAAAACAAGAAATTTTATCTTGGATCATTTCCGGACAAATGAAGCCGGATGAGAAAATTCCGACCGAGCATGAGATCGCCAACCAGTTTCAACTAAGCCGACATACCGTTCGGCAAGCGCTCGGGGAACTCGAGAAGGAAGGATGGCTGTACAAAATCCAAGGGAGCGGCACATTTGTGTCCCGACCGAAGCCGAAAGAACAGGTGGATACGAAAACGATCGGAATCGTAACGACCTATATTTCCGATTATATTTTTCCCCATATCGTCCGAGGAGCGGAGGAGACGCTACGGGAAAAAGGATACCGTCTTTTGCTTGCCAGCACGAATAACGATAAACAGAGAGAGAAAGAGCAGCTTGAGGAGATGATCCGGGAGCCGTTGAGCGGACTGATCATCGAGCCGACTAAAAGCGCACAAGGGAATCCGAACCTTGGCTATTACTTGTCGCTCAACAACCTTCACATCCCGTACGTTATGATTAACGCCCGTTATTTGGAAGTGAGCTGTCCATGCGTGAAAATGGACGATGAGCAGGGAGGATTTTTATTGACCGATCATCTCATTCGTTTAGGGCATCGCCGAATTGCCGGTTTCTTTAAAACTGACGATTTGCAAGGGGTGGATCGTTTGCGCGGCTTTATTCGCGCCCATCAGCAACACGAGGTGCCTGTGGCCACGGAGTATCTTCTTTCCTACGCAACAGAGGAGAAATGGACAAAGCCGTCTGAGATGGCGCGAGAGTTTTTGCAACGGCCGAAAGAGGAGCGCCCGACAGCCTTTGTGTGCTACAACGATGAGCTGGCGATTTTGCTTCTTGAAGTTATTCGCCAACAAGGGTTATCGGTTCCCGATGACATTTCGATTGTTGGGTTTGATGATTCGACGTTTGCGACAGCGACGGAGGTGAAATTGACGACGATTCGCCATCCGAAAACAGAAATGGGCGTTCAAGCGGCTGAGATGCTCATTCAAATGATCGAACAACGATCAGTCGATAAAATGGGCGATATCATTTATCGGCCAGAGCTAATTGTCCGTAACTCAACAAAGGAAATTTAAAAAATGTACGAGGCATCAAAAAAAGTTATAGAAAAATTGTACGTACAATAATATAATGGAGGTGAGGAGTTTTTTTATAGAGGGAGTGGAGGCTGATGCTTGAGGAATTGAAACGAGCCGTATTAGAGGCCAACCTGCAGCTCCCGCAATACCGCCTCGTGACGTTTACGTGGGGAAATGTGAGCGGGATTGATCGGGAGCGCGGGTTGGTTGTCATTAAGCCAAGCGGGGTGGCGTATGACAAGTTGACCATTGATGATATGGTGGTCGTGGATTTAACTGGAAATGTGGTGGAAGGGGACTTAAAACCGTCGTCGGACACCCCTACCCATCTTTGGTTGTATAAGCAATTTCCGGGGATCGGAGGAATTGTTCATACCCATTCGACTTGGGCGACTGTTTGGGCGCAGGCCGGAAAAGGAATTCCGGCATTAGGAACGACACACGCAGACTATTTCTATGGGGAAATTCCGTGCACCCGTCCAATGACCAATGAAGAAATTCAAGGAGCCTATGAACTAGAGACTGGAAAGGTCATTACGGAAACGTTCCGCTTTCTCGACCCGTTGCAAATGCCAGGTGTTTTGGTGCACGGCCATGGCCCGTTTGCTTGGGGGAAAGATCCAGCGAACGCGGTTCATAATGCCGTTGTCTTGGAAGAAGTGGCGAAAATGGCGGCAAGAACATTCATGCTCAATCCAGATGCACAGCCGATCAGCCAAACGCTGCTTGATCGCCACTATTTGCGCAAGCATGGCGCAAACGCTTACTATGGGCAGTAAAGGGAGGGAGACCGAGATGGGGAAAAAGTATGTCATTGGCATTGACTATGGCACCGAATCGGGACGAGCCGTTCTTGTTGATCTAGAAGGAAACGAAATTGCGGACCATGTCACTCCGTACCCCCACGGAGTTATTGATGAAGTATTGCCAGAATCGAACGTACAACTCGAGCCAGACTGGGCGCTGCAACACCCGGCTGATTATATTGAAGTATTGGCGACCGCTGTCCCGACGGTATTGCAAAAGTCAGGGGTCAACCCAGCCGATGTGATCGGGGTCGGCATTGATTTTACTTCATGCACGATGCTGCCGGTCGATGCTTCTGGCGAGCCGCTTTGTCTAAAGCCAGAATTCAGGAACCGTCCGCACAGTTGGGTGAAATTGTGGAAGCACCATGCCGCTCAAGATGAGGCGAACTTGCTCAATGAAATTGCGGCCAAACGAGGCGAAGCATTTTTGCCGAGATACGGCGGAAAAATTTCATCCGAATGGATGATTGCGAAAATTTGGCAGATTCTAAACGAAGATCCGGAGATTTACGAACAAACTGATCTTTTCCTCGAGGCGACTGATTGGGTCATTTTCAAAATGACCGGCAATATCGTCCGGAATAGCTGTGCGGCGGGCTATAAGTCCATTTGGCATAAACAGGACGGCTATCCAAGCAAGGAGTTTTTTCGGTCGCTTGATCCGCGGCTGGAACACTTAACAGAAACGAAACTGCGCGGCCCGATCGTTCCGCTTGGTACGAGAGCAGGCGTGCTGACGAACGAAATGGCCGCTATGATGGGCCTCCTTCCGGGAACAGCTGTCGCCGTCGGAAATGTCGATGCCCATGCGGCCGTACCAGGCGTCGGAGTCGTCGAGCCAGGCAAACTGGTGATGGCGATGGGAACCTCGATTTGCCATATGCTGCTGGGCACAGAAGAAAAATACGTCGAAGGCATGTGCGGCGTTGTGGAAGACGGCATCATTCCCGGATATTTCGGTTACGAAGCCGGCCAGTCGGCGGTGGGGGACATTTTTGCTTGGTATGTCGAACAAGGCGTTCCGGCTTATGTGAAAGAAGCGGCAGAAAAAGAAGGAGTCAGCGTTCATGAGTGGCTGGAAAAACGAGCTGCTGCCTACCGACCGGGAGAAACTGGTTTGCTTGCGTTGGACTGGTGGAACGGCAACCGCTCCGTGTTGGTCGATACCGATTTAACAGGGCTCATCATTGGCTATACGTTGCTAACGAAACCAGAAGAGATTTACCGTGCGCTGCTTGAAGCGACGGCATTTGGCACGCGCAAAATTATTGATGCGTTTGTTGAAAACGGTGTCAACGTTGACGAGTTGTACGCATGCGGCGGATTGCCGCAAAAAAATAAGCTGCTCATGCAAATTTATGCCGATGTGACCAACCGCGAGATCAAAATCGCGGCGTCGAAGCAAACCCCGGCAGTGGGGGCTGCCATGTTCGCGGCGGTCGCGGCCGGCAAAGAGAACGGCGGTTATGAATCAATCGTTGAGGCGGCGCGAAACATGGGAAAAGTGCGTGAAGAGACGTTCAAACCGATTCCGGAGAATGTCGCGATGTACGAGCAGTTGTACCAAGAATATACGAAGTTGCATGACTACTTCGGCCGTGGGGAAAACGATGTCATGAAACGGCTTAAACATTGGAAAGAAACCGCACGAGCGGCGAAAGAATCTGTGACTTTATCGTGAACAGGGAGGAGCAATGATGCTGTCATTACGTCCTTATGAATTTTGGTTTGTGACAGGAAGTCAGCACTTGTACGGAGAAGAAGCGTTAAAACAAGTCGAAGAACATTCAAGAATCATGGTCAATGAATGGAATCGCGATTCGGTGTTTCCGTTCCCACTTGTTTTCAAATCAGTTGTCACAACGCCAGAGGAAATCCGGCGCGTTTGCCTTGAGGCGAATGCGAGCGAACAATGCGCCGGAGTCATTACCTGGATGCATACGTTCTCGCCAGCGAAGATGTGGATTGGCGGCCTTTTGGAGTTGCGAAAACCGTTATTGCATCTTCACACTCAATTTAACCGTGATATTCCGTGGGACAACATTGATATGGACTTCATGAACTTAAACCAATCCGCCCACGGCGACCGGGAATACGGATTTATTGGCGCGAGAATGGGAGTCGCCCGGAAAGTGGTCGTCGGCCATTGGGAAGATCCAGGCGTCCGCGAGCGGCTGGCGAAATGGATGCGAACAGCTGTCGCCTTTGCGGAAAGCCGCCATCTCAAAGTTGCTCGTTTCGGCGACAACATGCGTGAAGTGGCAGTGACCGAAGGGGACAAAGTCGGAGCGCAAATCCAATTCGGTTGGTCGGTCAACGGCTATGGCATCGGGGATTTAGTCCAATCCATCCGCGATGTTTCCGAACAAAAAGTGAATGAGTTGCTCGATGAATACGAGGAGCTGTATGACATTGTGCCCGCCGGCCGTCAAGATGGACCGGTTCGCGAATCAATCCGCGAACAGGCTCGGATTGAGCTTGGCTTAAAAGCCTTTTTGCAAGATGGCAACTTCACCGCCTTTACGACGACGTTCGAGGATTTGCATGGCATGAAGCAACTCCCAGGACTCGCCGTTCAGCGGCTCATGGCGGAAGGCTACGGCTTTGGCGGCGAAGGCGACTGGAAAACAGCCGCACTCGTCCGGTTGATGAAAGTCATGGCCGACGGCAAAGGGACGTCGTTCATGGAAGATTACACGTATCACTTCGAGCCGGGTAACGAAATGATTCTTGGCGCGCATATGCTCGAAGTATGCCCGACCATCGCGGCAACCCGGCCGAGAATCGAAGTGCACCCGCTTTCGATCGGCGGAAAAGAAGACCCGGCCCGTTTGGTGTTTGATGGCGGCGAGGGCGCAGCCGTCAATGCCTCGTTGATCGATTTAGGGCATCGGTTCCGCCTGATCGTCAATGAAGTCGATGCGGTGAAACCAGAACACGACATGCCGAAATTGCCGGTTGCCCGCATTTTATGGAAACCGCGCCCGTCGCTCCGCGATTCGGCCGAAGCATGGATTTTAGCCGGCGGCGCGCATCATACGTGCTTCTCGTTTGCGGTTACAACGGAACAGTTGCAAGACTTTGCGGAAATGGCAAGGATTGAATGTGTCGTGATCAATGAACAGACATCCGTCTCGTCGTTCAAAAACGAGCTGAGGTGGAATGAGGTGGTTTGGAGGGGACGGTAAGATTTCATGTGCAGATCCGTAATATGACGTGGCATCGGGGACATGGGCTGACTTGAGGGGAGGGCTCATGTCCTCTTATTCTAATAAGGATGTGCAGAGAGGAGATGCAAGTATGCATCACTATCAGTGGGCAAAAACCCCACCAATGGGATGGAATAGCTGGGATTGTTATGGGGCATCAGTTACGGAAGATGAAGTAAAAGGAAATGCGGAATATATGGCAAAATACTTAAAACCATTTGGATGGGAATATGTTGTGGTCGATATTCAGTGGTATGAACCCGGCGCCAATTCGTCAATTTACCGTCCGTTTGTCCCATTAGAGATGGATGAATATTCACGTTTGATGCCGGCGGTAAATCGGTTTCCATCGGCCAAGGGAGGAAAGGGATTTAAACCGCTGGCCGATTACATCCACAGTCTTGGACTAAAGTTTGGTATTCATATTATGCGGGGAATTCCACGTCAAGCTGTTCATCAAAATACACCAATTTTGGGTACGAATGTAGGCGCGCGCGATATTGCGGATACGAACTCAATTTGCCCTTGGAACACTGATATGTATGGAGTAGACCATCGAAAAGAAGGGGCGCAGGCTTATTACGATTCCTTATTTCAGCTTTATGCGCAATGGGGAGTCGATTTTGTAAAAGTCGATGACATTGCTGCATCAAAACTTTATGGTACCCATACGGAAGAAATCAAAATGATTCGTAAGGCAATTGATCGCTGCGGACGCCCTATGGTTCTTAGCCTGTCACCTGGGCCAGCTCCGCTTGATCATGCTACGTTGTTTGTGGAAAATGCTAATATGTGGCGAATGACTGATGATTTCTGGGATCGATGGGAATTGCTTTATGATATGTTTGAGCAATGTTATAAATGGTGTAAACTTGTTGGTCTAGGGCATTGGCCAGATGCGGATATGCTGCCATTAGGTCATATTGGCATTCGTTCGGTAGATGGCGGTGGTACCGACCGTATGACCCGATTTACCAAAGATGAACAGCGTACGATGATGACGTTATGGATAATTTTTCGATCTCCGCTGATGTTTGGCGGTGAATTAAGAGATAATGATGAGTGGACGCTTTCTCTTTTAACAAATGAAGAAGTATTACACGTTCATCAAAATGGCTACGGAGCACGGCAAGTATATCGGGAGAATGATCATGTCGTTTGGACTTCACAGGATGCTGAAGGAAATCAATTTGTCGCCATGTTTAACATTAGTGAAAAACGATCAGTTGTTTCTGTTTCTTTAAAAGATCTAGGATGTATGGAACCTATGAAGGCTAGGGATTTGTGGGCCAAAGAGGATCTAGGATTAGTTAAACATCAACTGGCATTTGAATTAGGTCCCCATCAGTCGATATTGGTGAAATTATCCCCAGCTGTAGGGAAAGGGTTATAGACTTTGTTTTTTTGATTCTTAAAGAATTGAGAAACTATGGCATGTTCCATCTCAGCAATGGTTTTGGGCTTAAAACAATATGTTATAAAGTTCTGAAAATAATCCAAATTAAAAGGAGACTAAGCAAATGGTTCATTTTCACCCCTTTGGCAATGTTAACTTTTACGAAATGGATTGGAGTCTTAAGGGAGATTTATGGGCTCATGATCCAGTCATCGCAAAAGAGGGAAGTCGATGGTATGTTTTTCACACCGGAAGCGGCATTCAAATCAAAACATCTGAAGATGGGGTTCATTGGGAGAATATGGGCTGGGTATTTCCATCGTTGCCGGATTGGTACAAGCAGTATGTTCCAGAAAAAGACGAAGATCATTTATGGGCGCCCGATATATGTTTTTATAACGGAATTTACTATCTGTATTATTCAGTCTCTACCTTTGGAAAAAACACATCGGTGATTGGATTGGCGACCAATCAGACCCTTGACCCGCGAGATCCTGACTATGAATGGAAAGACATGGGTCCCGTTATTCATTCAACGGCTTCCGATAACTATAATGCGATAGATCCGAATGTAGTTTTTGATCAGGAAGGGCAACCTTGGTTAAGTTTCGGTTCTTTTTGGTCGGGAATTCAGTTGATTCAGCTTGACACTGAAACAATGAAACCTGCCGCGCAGGCCGAGTTGCTGACGATTGCCAGCAGGGGTGAGGAGCCTAATGCGATCGAAGCCCCTTTTATCGTGTGCCGGAACGGATATTATTATTTGTTTGTATCATTTGATTTTTGCTGCCGCGGTATTGAAAGCACGTATAAAATCGCCGTTGGTAGGTCAAAGGACATTACAGGGCCATACGTAGACAAAAATGGTGTATCGATGATGCAGGGAGGCGGCACGATTCTTGACGAAGGGAACGACCGTTGGATAGGACCAGGGCATTGCGCCGTTTATTTCTCGGGGGTTTCCGCCATTCTTGTAAACCATGCGTACGACGCTCTCAAAAACGGAGAGCCAACGTTGCAAATCCGGCCTTTGTATTGGGATGATGAAGGGTGGCCGTATTTGTCAGTTTGAAGGCAGAGAAAACATATGAGAGAGGATTTGCTTCCATTCAAAAAAACAACCGGTATTTAAAGGGATTTATGAAAGAATACATTTTATAAACGGATGGGATCAAAGAATGTAATAATATGTACGAACAAATTAAGTAAAATAAGTTGAAAATTTAAAAAAATCATTGACATGTACGAACAATTAGATTAATATGTAAATTGAATAAAGAATACGCTTACATATTTAGGAGGGGGGCTCATTATTTTAAGAAATATGAAGGTGTTTTGTTCGTACATTTGGATTGGCGTGAAGTATGGTTGCAAATGAGTATGTCGAAGGGGGATTTGGATGATGAGGACGAAAAAAATGAAAACGCTTTTTCTTGCTCTAGCGTTTGCCGTGATTTCTGCTTTAGTAGGGTGTTCGGACAAAAACGCATCTGTCGGCAATGGCAATGGGGAAAAAATAGAACTGACGTTTATGTTTAGGGGACAGCCCCAAGAGCAAACAGCTTATAAGAACGTAGTGAAAAAATTCGAAGAAAAACATCCGAATGTAAAAGTAAATATTGTTGTTACGTCGCCAGATCAATATGCTACGAAACTACGGGCTGCGATCGCGGGAAGAAAAATACCTGATGTGTTTTATTTCAACCCCGGAGAACTTCGCGCTTATGTGAATTCCAATGTACTATTAGACATCACAAAATATGTAGAAAACTCAAAAGGTGTTAATCTCCAAGATATTTGGGAAAAAGGGGTAAATAAATATCGATTTGATGGAGAAAAGGTCGGTCAGGGAAATCTTTATGGGCTGCCGAAAGATTTAGGACCGTTTGCACTCGGGTACAATAAAACGATGTTTGAAAAAGCAGGGATTCCTCTTCCAGATAAAGATAAACCATATACATGGCAAGAATTTATTGATGTTTGTAAGAAACTAACCAAAGACACGAATGGCGATGGGAAGCTCGACCAATGGGGAACAGGTTTAAATGCCACATGGACGTTGCAAGCGTTTGTTTGGAGCAATGGTGCCGATTGGATTGATGAAAGCAAAACGAAAGTTACCGTTGACGATCCGAAATTTATCGAAGCCCTCCAATTCTTTGCTGACATGCAGAATAAATATAAGGTCACCCCATCGATTGCGGAGGCGCAGACATTGGATACGTATCAACGCTGGTTGAGAGGGCAACTTGGCTTTTTCCCTGTAGGTCCTTGGGATTTAGCTGCTTTTGACCAACAAATCAAATTTGAGTATGATTTGATTCCATGGCCTGCAGGTTCGACTGGCAAACCGGCTACTTGGGTTGGGTCGCTTGGAATCGGGGTGTCAAGCATGACCAAGCATCCAAAAGAGGCAGTAGAGTTAGCATTATATTTGTCCGCTGATCCAGAGGGACAGAAAGCGCTTGTTGACCAGCGTGTACAGTTGCCGAACTCTGTGAAAGTAGCTGAAGAGTGGGCAAAAGATCCTTCCATTAAGCCGGCAAACAAGCAGGAATTTTTGGATATCATTAATGATTATGGGCATTCATTTCCGACAGAATATACGTACAACGGTGAATGGTACGACGAGTTTTATCGCAATCTGCAACCAGTTTTAGATGGAAAAATGTCCGCTGAAGAGTACGTAAAGAAAGCAAAGCCGAAAATGCAAAAGCTGTTGGATCAGGCAATCGAACAAGAAAAACAAGCAAGCAAAAAATGACAATTGTTCAAGAGAAAACAGGTGAATACCGGTGTTGTGCCAATAACACCGGTATTTGTTTATTAGCCTGCGGATGAAATACTCTTATGATATTGAAGGAGGGGAGAGGCGTGAAGCGGAGAAGAAGCCATCAATCGTCCTTGTATCGAAAGGAAAAAATTTATGCATACTTGTTTATTTCCGCTCCGGTGATAGGATTCCTTGTTTTTACTTTTGTTCCATCTATCTACTCTTTATATGGGGCATTTACCGATTGGAACGGGCTTGGGCAAATGAATTTTATAGGGCTGGACAATTTTAAAGCCTTGTTTAAAGATGAATATTTTTACAAAGCTATGTATAACACGATTTTTATGATGATTGGCATCCCTATCGGTGTGGTGCTGTCTCTTCTGCTGGCCTTGGCACTGAATAGAGGGGTTCCTGGAACCAATGTCTTTCGCGTGATTTATTATATTCCTGTTATTTCTTCAATTGCTGCGATATCCATATTGTGGCAATGGGCGTATAATGGGGATTATGGATTAGTTAATCAGTTTTTAGGTTTTTTTGGCATCAAAGGGCCTAACTGGCTTCAGAATGTTCACACTGTCAAACCTGCGTTAATTATTATGGCCGTTTGGAAAGGATTAGGGTATACTATGTTGCTTTATTTGGCTGCTTTGCAAAGCGTGCCAAAAACGTTTTATGAAGCGGCAAAGCTGGATGGGGCTAACGCGTTGCAATCTTTTTGGTATATTACGCTGCCGATGGTGAAGCCCGTAACCTTCTTTATTATTGTCACCTCAGTAATTGGTGGGGCGCAAATTTTTACGGAAATTGACGTGATGACGCCAAACGGAGGGCCGGAGTTTAGCTCGGCCTCGATTGTTTGGTATATTTGGCAAAAAGCGTTTGGGAATTTCCAATTAGGATATGCATCCGCTATGGCTGTAATCCTCGGAATCTTTATATTTATCGTCACGTATATTCAATTCCGGTTGAATGAGCGGTCAAGATTTGATATGGATTAATGCATTTTCTTATTAGGAGGATCGTTATGGAAGCAGTTGTGCAAAAAAATGCGAAACTTAACGTAAATACGGTGGCGAAAAAAAACCGCATCATCAACTTAGTGCTTTTCTTCCTTTTATCTGTGGGAGCCGTTTTTATGATCGCGCCCTTGCTCTGGATGGTATCGACGTCCTTGAAAGATAAGCAGGATGTATTTTCTTTGCCGCCAAAGTGGATTCCGGAAACGATACATTTTGAAAAATATATCGAGATATGGGAAAAAGGTCCTTTGCTTTCGGGGATGATCAATAGCTTGATTGTCGCTGTCACGGTAACGGTAGTCGGAACATTTACTTCCAGTTTAGCGGCATTTGCATTTGCCAAGTTGCGATTCCCTGGAAGAAATAAAATTTTTCTTTTATTGTTGACTTCAATGATGATTCCTTATCCAGTGGTTATGATTCCGCAGTTTATCATGTTTTCTAGCCTTGAGTGGACGGATACGCTATTGCCATTAATTGTTCCAGGATTGTTTGGAAATATTATGATGATTTTTTTTCTCAGACAATATTTAAGCAGCATACCTGATTCCATTATTGAAGCGGCAAAAATTGATGGATGTTCATATTTCCAAATTTATTATAAAATTGTTCTCCCTTTAATTCGGCCGGCTGTTGCTGCACAATTGATTTTATGGTTTATGGGGATATGGAATGACTATTTAGCGCCTATTATTTATCTGAATTCTCCGGAAAAGCAAACATTGCAATTGGTGATTGCTAGCTTTAACGCCAATTTTGCAATTCAAAGTGACTATCCGTTAATTATGGCGGCTTCCGTAGTCGCTCTGTTGCCTATGATTATTGTGTTTGTCATCTTCCAAAAACAAATTATTGAATCGATTGCTATTTCAGGGATTAAAGGATAGAGGTTTAGCATGAAAAAGAGGTGCTTAGGATGAAAAGGAGAAGTTTGAAAGGAATCGCTCTGTTTCTTTTAATTGTTGCCGTATGTTTGTCCAGCGCAACGCTAGGGAGGGGAGAAGAGAAGCATACAGGAGAGAATGTCCGGCAAAATCAAAAGGTAAAGGATCCCCAATTTACAAATGTATCTGTCCATGATCCATCGATTGTGAAAGACGGTGATACGTATTACATTTTTGGTTCCCATATTGAGGCCGCCAAGTCAAAAGATTTAATGAATTGGGAGAAGTTTACTAATGGCTACACAACACCAAATAATAAGCTATATGGCGATTTATCAAAGAATTTGGCTGGTTCGTTTAAATGGGCGGGTGAAAATGATGCCGACAGCAAGGGCGGTTTTGCGGTTTGGGCTCCGGATGTTTTTTGGAACAAAGACTATGTCAATGAAGACGGCACAAAAGGAGCCTATATGATTTATTACTCGGTTTCGTCCACTTACATTCGGTCAGCCATCGGATATGCGGTGTCTAAGCATATCGAAGGCCCATATAAGTATGTGGATACAATTGTATATTCCGGATTTACTAAAGAGGAAGCATATGATGCCAACAGCAAAATCAATAAAAAATGGACGAATACGAATATTCCTAAATTGATCGAGCAAGGAAAATTGAAAGGGGTGCGGGCCGATTGGTTTCATAATGATGGATCGTATAATAATCGAGACTTTCCTAACGCTATTGACCCCAATTTGTTCTATGATGAGAAAGGAAACCTTTGGATGGCTTACGGATCATGGTCTGGCGGTATTTTTGTCCTGCCGATGGACAAAACGACTGGCAAGCCGATCTATCCTGGCAAAGATGGAAAAACTCCCGATGGACGGCTTGTTGACCGATATTTCGGCATAAAGATCGCGGACGGGTATTATCAATCAGGAGAAGGGACGTACATCGTCTACGATAAAAATACAGACTATTATTATTTGTATGTCACATACGGTTGGTTAGGAGCGGACGGCGGCTATAACATGAGACAGTTTCGGTCAACTAGCCCGACAGGACCTTACGTAGATGCAAAGGGGCAAAGTGCCGTTTTGCCCGGAGAAGTTGATAACTCCCCTTATGGCAATAAAATTATGGGGAACTTCTTATTCGAACGAAAAGTAGGGGATCCTGGGACGGGAATCGGCGTAGGGTATGTCTCTCCGGGGCATAACTCTGTTTATTTGGACCGCAAAACTGGCCAGCAATTTTTAGTTTTTCATACTCGTTTTCCGCAATCGGGTGAGTATCATGAAGTCCGGGTCCATCAAATGTTTATGAATAAAAATGGATGGCCGGTTGTAGCTCCATATCGGTATGCAGGCGAAAAGCTTGAAAAAGTCAACAAGCAAGATGTTGTTGGGGAATATCAATTGATCAATCACGGGAAAGACTATTCGGCTGACATAAAAAAGCAAATATTTGTACGCTTGAACAGAAATAACACCATTTCCGGGGATGCCACTGGGACGTGGAGAAAAATCGGACATAATCAAGCAGAAATCACAATCGATGGAGAAACGTATGACGGGGTATTTGTACGTCAATGGGATCCCACTTCCAAACGTTATGTCATGGCCTTTACCGCTCTTTCAAATGAAGGTGTCTCGATCTGGGGGAGCAAACTGGCTGATAAAACAGATGAGGAAATTGTAGAGGATGTCGCGAGTGACTTGGATCTTGGTGATACCGATCACGTGGTTTCCAACTTACATCTTCCCACCGAGGGAACAAGGCATACGGTAATTTCGTGGACCACTTCGGACGCAAAGGTGGTTTCCGAGACGGGAGTCGTTCATCGTCCGGAAGTCGGCTCAGCCCCTGTTACGGCTACCCTTACGGCGACGATTACGAAAGGAGATGCCACAGCGACGAAAGTGTTTCACATTACTGTACTGCCCTACGAGGAAGCGAAGTTAACTGCGCATTACAGTTTTGATAACAATGACTTAAGCGATAGTACGGGCAATTTTGGACCAGGTACGATTACTGGCAATAGAATCGATAACGAGGGCGGCACGATCGCTTATGCAGACGGCAAGATCGGGAAAGCGGCCGTATTGAACGGACAATCTGGCATCCGCTTGCCGGACGGTTTGGTCTCAAGCAACCAATATTCGGTGTCGCTTTGGGTGAAACCGGAACAATTAACCACGCATACGACAACTTTCTTTGGCGCCAAGGATCCTAACCATTGGATAAGCCTCGTTCCGCAAGGTTGGGACGGCAATACGATGCTATGGTCAGGAAGCTCGCCATGGTATGATGGTCGAACTTTTTGGAAAATCCCAACGGGTCAGTGGACACATTTAGCGTTCTCGGTCGATAACGGCGCGGTTAAAGTTTATATAAACGGCGTGGAAAAATTCAGCGGCACAAACTTTCCGGATGTCTTCACCGGCGCAAACGCAAGCTTCGCTCTAGGGGTAAACTGGTGGGACCCTCCATTCAAAGGATTGATTGACGAACTGCGCATTTACGAGGGCGCGTTAACTCCTTCCCAAGTGACTGACTTGGCGCAAACGAGTGAATAAATCAGCGAAGTCCCCTTGGCTTTTTCCAAGGGGGTTCACATCTCCATCGATGGATAGGGCGGCAAAGCAGAGGTGTTGCGAACGATTCGAAAATTTTGAAAGCCCCCTTGAAAAAAAGAAAGGTTGTGATACAATTGAATTGAAATTTATACGTACAAATATACCTTAACTTTGTTTAATGTCTTATATGGTACGTACAAATTATAATCTAACACCGGTGAAGCAAATGTCTACATAACATTAATGAAAGGAATGGGAGGGGTATTGTGAGAAACAGAGCTGTAATAAACGTTGACATGCCAAAAGGAACCATCAACAAGAACATTTACGGCCATTTTGCGGAACATCTTGGGCGTTGCATTTATGAAGGAATTTGGGTCGGAGAAGACTCTCCGATTCCGAATACAAATGGGATTCGCAACGATGTATTGCAAGCGTTGAAAAACATAAAAGTTCCGGTTCTGCGGTGGCCGGGCGGCTGCTTTGCGGATGAGTACCATTGGAAGGATGGGGTTGGCCCAAGGGAGCAGCGCAAAAAAATGATTAACACCCATTGGGGAGGGGTGATTGAGAACAATCATTTCGGCACTCATGAGTTTATGATGTTATGCGAAATGCTTGAATGCGAGCCTTATATTTGCGGCAATGTAGGCAGCGGCACGGTTCAAGAGATGTCAGAATGGATTGAGTATATGACATTTGATGGAGAATCGCCAATGGCGAATTGGCGCAAGGAGAATGGGCGGGAGAAGCCGTGGAAGTTGAAATATTTCGGGGTCGGGAATGAAAACTGGGGCTGCGGAGGGAATATGCGCCCTGAATATTACGCCGACCTGTATCGCCGCTATCAAACATATGTCAGAAATTACGGGGACAATCAAATTTATAAAATTGCCTGTGGTGCGAATGTAGATGACTATTACTGGACAGAAGTTTTAATGAAAAATGCCGGCCGCTTTATGGATGGGTTGAGCCTTCATTATTATACAATTCCAGGGGACTTTTGGCTCGGGAAAGGCTCCGCCACGGATTTTACAGAAGATGAGTGGTTTATTACATTGAAAAAAGCATTATATATAGATGAATTGATTACGAGGCATAGCACGATTATGGATAAGTACGATCCGGAAAAGCGCGTCGGGCTCATTGTGGATGAATGGGGAACGTGGTATGACGTAGAACCGGGCACGAATCCGGGATTCTTATATCAACAAAATACAATCCGTGATGCGCTTGTCGCAGCTCTCCATTTTCATATTTTCCATAACCATTGTGATCGAGTGCGAATGGCGAATATCGCGCAAACGGTTAACGTCTTGCAAGCGGTCATTTTGACAAGAGGGGAACAAATGATTCTCACGCCTACGTATCATGTGTTTGACATGTATAAGGTTCACCAAGATGCCGAGTTGTTGGCAATAGAGTCTTCATGTGCCGAGTATGAGCATCGCGGGGAAACGTTGCCGCAAGTAAGCATCACTGCATCCAAGAACGGGGAAGGAACTGTCCATATCAGTTTATGCAATATTGATCATCGAAATGAGGCGGTAGTAGATTTAGAGTTTCGTGGAGACAGCCTCGCACGCAAGCAAGTATTCGGCACGATGTTAACAGCGAATGAGATGAATGCCCATAATACATTTGAAAAGCCGGATGCAGTGAAGCCCGAACCGTTCCGTCAAATAGAGCTCGGCCAACATACACTGATGGCCAAACTTCCGCCCATGTCTGTCGTCACTTTAGCGATTGTTGAAAATAAAGCGGCTTTGATTGAACGACAATGAAGACAAAGGCGGCGGAAAATATGGAAGAAAAAAATTGGTGCCAAGACTGCGCGGGCAGCGTCATCGTCACACAGGAAATGATGGATCAGCTCCTCAAACAAATTGATCATTCATCACTCGTTTCCGATGACATATATGAGAAAAGGGTTAATATATGCCAAAGTTGTTCCTCTCTCCAATATGGGACAACTTGCGCTTATAGCGGGTATCTTGTCCATTATCAGGCAAAATGGAAGCAGGAATGTTGCCCGTTTCCAGGAAGGGCGAAATGGGGAAGGGAAGAATAGATTGACAAGTTGATAAAAAATAGAAAGGAAGAGTGGCAGATGGCTGCAAAAAAAGCAACAATGATCATCGAAAAAGACTTCAAAATCGCTGACATCGACAAACGCATTTATGGTTCTTTTATCGAGCACCTCGGCCGCGCTGTATATGGAGGGATTTATGAGCCGGGCCATCCGCAAGCTGATGAAAACGGGTTCCGGCAAGATGTCATCGAGCTGGTCAAAGAGCTGCAAGTGCCGATCATCCGCTATCCGGGCGGGAATTTTGTGTCCGGTTACAACTGGGAAGATGGAGTGGGGCCAAAAGAGCAGCGTCCGCGTCGGCTTGATTTGGCGTGGAAGTCGGTGGAAACGAATGAAATTGGCTTGAATGAATTTATGGATTGGGCCAAGATGGTCGGAGCTGAAGTGAATATGGCCGTCAACTTAGGGACGCGTGGCATTGATGCGGCGCGCAACTTAGTCGAATACTGCAACCACCCGTCGGGCTCCTACTACAGCGATTTGCGCATTGCCCACGGCTACAAAGAGCCTCATAAAATTAAAACGTGGTGCTTGGGCAATGAGATGGACGGTCCGTGGCAAATCGGCCATAAGACGGCGGTTGAGTACGGACGAATCGCTTGTGAAGCGGCCAAAGTGATGAAGTGGGTCGACCCGACGATTGAACTTGTTGTGTGTGGAAGCTCAAACCGAAATATGCCAACGTTTGCGGAATGGGAAGCGACGGTTCTTGACCATACGTATGACCATGTCGACTATATTTCTCTCCATCAATACTATGGAAACCGGGACAATGATACGGCCAATTATTTGGCGTTGTCGCTGGAAATGGATGATTTTATCCGTTCGGTTGTCGCCATCGCCGATTATGTGAAGGCGAAAAAACGAAGCAAAAAAACGATCCACCTTTCGTTTGACGAATGGAATGTATGGTACCACTCGAATGAGGCAGATAAGTTAATTGAACCATGGACCGTCGCGCCGCCTCTGTTGGAGGATATTTATAACTTTGAAGATGCGCTTCTTGTCGGCTGCATGCTTATTACGCTCATGAAACATGCCGATCGGGTGAAAATTGCCTGCTTGGCTCAATTAGTGAATGTCATTGCACCGATCATGACGGAAAAGAACGGTCCGGCATGGAAGCAAACGATTTACTATCCGTTTATGCATGCCTCGGTTTACGGCAGAGGAGTGGCGTTGCACCCAGTCATTTCAAGTCCGAAATACGACAGCAAAGACTTCACAGATGTTCCGTATTTAGAGTCGATCGCTGTTTACAATGAAGAAAAAGAAGAAGTGACGATTTTTGCGGTCAACCGTGATATGGAAGACGCGTTGTTGCTGGAATGCGATGTTCGCAGCTTTGAAGACTACCGTGTCATTGAACATATCGTTTTGGAACATGACAACGTGAAACAAACGAATTCGGCCCAATCTTCCCCGGTTGTCCCACATCATAACGGCGATGCCCAACTGTCCGGTGGGAAAATGTCGGCCATGTTGCCGAAGTTATCGTGGAATGTTATTCGTTTAGGAAAACGATAAGGAAATGAAGGCTGGTCTGAGGGCCAGCCTATCCCTTTGAGAAACAGGAAGGAGGGCCGAAAATGGAACGCAAAGCCCGCTGGGGAATCGTAAGTACGGCCGCCATTGCGAAAGACGTGATGATTCCTGCCATTCATCGGGCGGATTATGCCGAGGTGGTGGCGATCGCCAGTGAAAGCGGGCGGGCAGATCAGGTAGCGCAGGAGCTCGGAATTTCTAAGGCGTATGATAGCTATGAAAAGCTGCTCGATGATCGTGACATCGATGCGGTGTATATTCCGCTTCCGAACAGTATGCATGCCGAATGGACGATCAAAGCGGCAAAGAAGAAAAAGCATGTGCTTTGTGAAAAGCCGGCCGCCTTATGTGAAGAGGATGTCCGGCGTATGATAGAGGTATGCGAGGAAAACAGCGTTTTATTCATGGAGGCGTTCATGTACCAGTTTCATCCGCAGCATGAGCGAGTCAAACAGCTTCTGGCAGCTGGCGAGATTGGTGAAGTCAAGTACATGCGCGCCCATTTCTCCTTTTACTTGCAAGACCAGGCAACGAATATCCGCATGAACCCTAAGCTTGGCGGGGGAAGCTTGTTCGATGTCGGCTGCTATTGCGTCCATTCGACCAGACATATACTTGATGCTGAGCCGGTCGAGCTGTTTATCCAGTCCCGTTTTGATCCGCACCGTTCGGTGGATGTGACGACGAATGGATGGATGAAGATGGACAACGGTGTCCTTGCGCAGTTCACGTGCAGTTTTGAGATGTTTCCGCAAAATGAATACGAAGTGGTCGGCACAAAGGGAAAAATCGTTGTCTCGCGGGCGTATCGGCCGGATGTCAATGGCGGTGAGGGCAGAATCACCGTTGTGGCCGATGACGGGAATGCAAGGGAAGAGATGGTGTCAGGCGATCAATACGCGTTGCAAATCGAGCACTTCTCGCGCGCCATTCTTGAAGGCACACCGCTGTTGTATTCGCCAGAGCGCATGATCAAACAAGCGCGGGCGCTCGACGCTTGCCGCACATCGATGAAGACAGGAAACATCGTAAGGTTATAAGGAAGAAGGGGAAGCAACATGAAAGTGACATATGAGAAATGGGCTGGATATGACGGAAAAGACGTGCTTTTGTTTACATTGATCAATGACCACGATGTAGAATTGTCAGCGATGAACTATGGATGCGTTGTCACGAGGCTATGCGTTCCCGACCGAAACGGCAACATCGAAAATGTCGTACTTGGGTTTGATCGGTTTGAGCCGTATGTGGAGAATGCGCCTTACTTTGGCGCGGTGATCGGCCGGGTGGCGGGGCGCATTCAAGGGGCGAGTTTTGAGCTTGATGGCGTCACGTACCGGTTGGCGAAAAATGAGAACAACAACCACTTGCACGGCGGCCCGAATGGATTCCATCGCGTGCTTTGGGAGGCGGAACCGGTTCAGCGCGATGATGTGGTTGGGGTCGTTTTTTCGTACACAAGCCCGGACGGGGAGGAGGGATATCCGGGAACGGTTCATGTTCAGGTGGAATATTGGCTTAACAATGACAACGAATGGACCGTCACGTACCGGGTCCGTTCGAACAAAACGACGCTCATCAATTTGACGAACCATACGTATTTTAACTTAAGCGGCAACGGCAAGCGGGATATTTTGGATCACATGCTGACGATCCAAAGCTCGCGTGTGTTGGAGCTGAATGAGGAACTGATTCCGACCGGGCGCGTCTTGGATGTCGCTGGCACGCCGTTTGACTTGCGGCAAGGAAAGACGGTACGGGAGGCGGTCGAATCCGGGCATCCGCAAATCGAACTCGTTGGCGGAGGCTATGACCATCCGTTTTGGCTCGACCGGCATCATGACAAAGAGATTGTGCTTTCCGATCCAGAGAGTGGGCGGATATTGACCGTCGAGACGGATGAAGTCGGCGTCGTCGTGTACACGTCGAACCAGTTGCCGGAAGGGTTGGATTTAGGTGGTGTGCTGTCGCGGAAATATTTGGGCATTTGCTTAGAAACGCAAGGGTTGCCGGATGCGGTTCACCATCCACAGTTTCCCTCGATCGTATTGCCGACTGGCAAGGAGCGAGTATCAACGACGGTCTATCGGTTTGGCGTGCGGACATCATAGGCGGATGGGAGGCGGATTGCCCTTGATGGAGAAAATCGAAGGGGTGTTGATTGACCTTGATGGGACGATATGGAGGGGAAATGAACTCATTCCCCAGGCGGATGAGGCGGTTGCCTATCTCCGCTCTCTTGGAAAACGCCTTGTGTTCGTCAGCAACCGTGGCAATTGGTCGCGGCGCATGTGCCATGAACAGCTTAGGCGGTTCGGGATTGCGGCGGCGGAAGAGGAAATCATTTTATCCTCAACGGTAACGGCCCAATTTTTGCGCGCGCATTATCCGCTATGCCAAGTTTGGACGTTAGGCGACGAAGGGCTGCACGAAGAGCTGCAGCATTACCAGGTGCCGTTGGCGCCAGTTCCGGAAGAAGCGGATTTTCTTGTCATCACGTTGCATGAAACGATGACGTACCGAGATTTGGATTTGGCGTTTCGCGCTGTCCACCACGGGGCGCGAATGATTGCGACAAACATCGATAAAATGTTTCCGAACGAACATGGAAATGCCATTGATGTCGCTGGGATGGTGGGGGCGATTGAGGCGGCGACAGCCCGAAAAGTGGAAGTCGTGCTAGGAAAACCTTCTTGCTTTATGGCTGAAGCAGCTTTGCGGCAGCTGAAAGTTCCGCCCGACCTCTGTCTTGTCATCGGCGACAGTGTGCAATCGGATATTCGCATGGGGCGGATGTATGGCATGAAAACCGCCCTTGTGTTGACAGGAAATACAAAGCGAAGCCAATTGGATATGTTGCGGGAAAAAGAACGGCCCGATTATGTGATTGATTCGATTTATGACATCATCGGGCTGGGAAAGGGGGTCATGTGGTGAATCAAACGCTGGAAGAGGTTGTTTCACTGGCGAGGCAGTGCGGTTGTGGACATCGCCATTATGATATTCCGATTGAACAGATGGTTGTGGGGCGTGAGGCGTTTGCGCGGCTTGTTGCCTATTTGCGCCATAAACGGTATGAGAGGGTGGCCATTGTGGCTGATGATCATACGTTTGCGGCGGCGGAACGTTCATTGTGCGATCAGTTGGAAAATGGATCGATTCGCTACACGGTATGCCTTGTTCAACCCGACGAAAATGGGGATGTCATCGCCGATGAACGTTCGATCGTGCAAGTGTTGCTGGAAACGCCAAACGATGTCGACGCTTTGATTGCTGTAGGAGCGGGAACGATTCATGATATCACCCGTTTTAGCAGTTATAAAATGAGGATTCCGTTTATTTCCGTTCCCACCGCTCCATCAGTCGATGGATTTACGTCGATGGGCGCTCCGCTCATCATTCGTGGGGTGAAAAAGACCATTCAAGCACAGGCGCCGATCGCAGTGTTTGCCCATACGGGTGTGTTGTGCCAATCACCGAAAGAGATGATCGCTGCTGGGTTCGGTGATATGGTGGCGAAGTATACGTCATTGGCTGACTGGCAGTTTGCCCATTGGATGGCGGACGAGCCGTATTGCCCGTTCGTTCATCAGTTGACGGAACAGTCGTTGCAAACGTGTGTCGATCATATCGATGACATTGCCGCTGGCGGTGAACAAGGGATTCGTGTCTTAATGGATGCGCTGTTGCAGTCAGGCATTGCCATGTTGCTGATGGGGCAATCGTACTCGGCTTCCGGCGCCGAACACCATCTGTCCCACTACTGGGAAATGGAGTTTTTGCGTCAGAAAAAACGGCAAGTGCTTCACGGGGCGAAAGTAGGCGTATCGACTCCGATCATCATTGAGCACTATCAACGCGTGTTTTGGCCGTTGTTGAACGAATTAGAAAAACGACCGAAATCAATGGACGAAGCCACATGGGAACGACTCAAAGCCAATACGGCTTCTATTCGGGAACTGCTCGAATCGTTGCCCTCCCCAGAGCGTATTCGGACAATGTTAGCGAAAGTAGGAGGAGCCATCGCTCCGGAACAACTCGGAATCGATCCACAATTAGTCGAGCGGAGTTTGCGGGAGGCACATCGATTGCGCCTGAATCGCTTCACGATGCTCTATTTTTTGAACGAATTGATTTTTGTGGAATGATAGGGGGAGATGGGAGTGGAAAAAGTAGCAACAAACGTGAACCTCAAGGATCAGTTTTGGAAACGGTATATCGATGTCGTGCGCCATGAGGTCATCCCGTATCAATGGGAAGCGCTGAACGACCGCATTCCTGATGCCGAACCGAGCCATGCGATCGAAAATTTTCGCATCGCCGCCGGTGAATCAGATGGGGAGTTTTACGGTATGGTCTTTCAAGACAGCGATGTGGCAAAATGGTTGGAGGCGGTGGCGTACCTGTTAGAGACGAAGCGCGATCCGGAATTGGAAAAACTCGCGGATGACGTAATTGAATTGTTAGGACGGGCTCAGCAGCCGGACGGCTATCTTAATACGTATTATACGGTCAAGGAGCCTGGCAAGCGTTGGATGAATTTGCGCGACAACCATGAGTTGTATTGCGCCGGCCATTTGATCGAAGCGGCTGTCGCTTATTTTCGAGCCACGGGCAAACGTCGCTTTTTAGACATTATGTGCAAATACGCTGACTATATCGGCACGGTATTCGGCCGGGGAGAAGGCCAAATTCCTGGATACGACGGACATCAAGAGATTGAGTTGGCGCTGTTGAAACTGTATGAGGTGACTGGAAATGAGAACTATCTTAAACTGAGCCAATATTTTATTGACCAGCGCGGGCAACAGCCGCACTATTTTGATCAGGAAAAAGAAGCAAGGGGGGAAACGCAACCGTTTTGGTATGATGGCGGATACCGCTATCATCAAGCACACATTCCGGTCAGGGAACAGAAACAAGCCGTCGGGCATGCGGTGCGGGCGCTCTATATGTATACCGCCATGGCCGGACTGGCGGCGAAAACGGGAGACGAGTCGTTGAAACAAGCATGCCAAACGTTGTGGGAAAACGTGACGAAACGGCAGATGTACATCACAGGCGGCGTCGGCTCAAGCGCTTTTGGCGAATCGTTTACGTTTGATTTTGACTTGCCGAATGACACGGTCTATGCCGAGACGTGTGCATCGATCGCTTTAGTGTTTTGGGCCCGTCGCATGCTGGAACTGGAGATGGACGGGAAGTACGCGGATGTGATGGAACGGGCGCTATACAACGGAACGATCAGCGGCATGGATTTGGACGGCAAGAAGTTCTTTTACGTCAATCCGCTCGAAGTGTGGCCGAAGGCATGCGAACGCCATGACAAACGCCATGTGAAACCGGTGCGGCAAAAATGGTTCAGCTGCGCGTGCTGTCCGCCGAACTTAGCTCGGCTCATTGCATCGATCGGTCATTACATTTATTTGCAAACATCGGACGCATTGTTCGTCCACCTTTATGTCGGCAGTGACATTCAGACAGAAATCGACGGACGTTCGGTCAAAATCATGCAAGAGACGAATTATCCTTGGGATGGAACGGTTCGATTGACGGTTTCGCCGGAATCGGCTGGAGAATTCACGCTTGGACTACGCATTCCTGGATGGTGTCGGGGAGCGGAGGTAACGATCAACGGGGAAAAAGTAGACATTGTTCCGCTGATCAAAAAAGGGTACGCTTATATCCGCCGAGTGTGGCAACAAGGGGATGAAATCAAGCTCTATTTCCCGATGCCGATCGAACGAATCAAGGCTCATCCCCAAGTGCGTGCCAACGCCGGCAAGGTTGCGTTGCAGCGCGGGCCGATCGTCTATTGTTTGGAAGAGATTGATAACGGACCGAATTTGGCAAATTTGTTCCTCCCGCGCGACGCCAAGCTTGAGGCGCACTTTGAGCCGGACTTGCTGGAAGGGGTCGTGGTAATCACCGGCATCGCCGAGCGGGTCGATGAGTCGGCATGGAATGATGAGTTGTATCGGCCTATTGAACCCCGAACATATAAAGTTCCGTTTCGCGCGATTCCTTACTACGCTTGGTGCAATCGGGGAGAAGGGGAGATGGTGGTGTGGGTGAATGAGAAATAAGGTAGAAAACGATAGTGATGGTTGAGCAAATCGTGTAAGTCGCTCTAACTGATATTTTTGGTAGAGGATCTTAGAAAATGACACTTCGAGAAATATTTCTAATTTTGGGTAATCATAGCTGTGGACAGAAAAGTTCATTTTACCACTTCAATTAAAAGGCTGTTCGCCAAGGGGAAGTTCTCCCCTTAGCAAACAGCCGTGCTTTTTTCACTATTTACTGACCGTTGACCAACTTTAACTTTTGCTTCGATGGTGTTTCATAGCGGATATGCGTTTTGATGTTCGTCACATAATACCCGGCGCCTACTGCATACTGGCCGCCAAAACGCGTGTCATACCCGTATACCCGGTAGACTTCCCCCGGTTTCAAGATGCGGACAAATTGCAGACGCCCATCTGCCGTCCGTTTCCATAGGTTGATCGGTTTTTGCACTGTCAGACGGCCTATCTGCCCTTTTTTCAGATCCGCACCGTCCCAATATACTTTTCGCGGCGGAATCTTGCTGCTAGAATTTTGATCTTTGACGGCAATACCAACAACATTCTCGCCATTTTTGGTGATATAATATTTTGCAGTTTCTCCGCTCCAGAAATAGAAAGTTAATTCTACTTTCCGGCCATCTTCAATCTCTTTAAAGAAACGTTCATTTCCGTACGGGAACGTAACGACATCATGTTCATAGTCAGGCGAGAATGCATAGCCAAATTCTTTGAACGAAGTCCAGTTTTGTGGGCCGGCGTTGCTACCGTCGTCGACATACTTCGCTTCCATCGTTTTTAAATGTGTGCCATTAAATTTTATAGGTATCGTAAAGTTGCTGACTGTTCCAGTAGAATCTGACAAACTTGGTGTATCATAATTGAAAATATGAAAATACCAGTTTGCACCTTTGTCGAATGTGGCAGTCAATACTGCTTTTTCCCTGATTTTATTCGATACTAGTTTTGATAGCAGACTTGCTTTAATTGTTAAGGACTTGCCGTTAATCTCGTAATCTTTCCCCGCAACTAAGTCTTTTCCATTCAATTGGAGGGAAATGAATTTCCTTCCGTTTAACTGCAAGATCCTTGTAACATCTTGAACAGGTTTTCCTTGTTTTAAATAGATAAAGTTTGCATCAGCAGTTGCAGAACGGCCATTCCAGCTAGCTTTCAGCATTTCGCCGAATTCCGCGTCATACCATTTAAATGAAGTTCTTCCGAAGTGTTGGCCGTTGTCCCACAGCATATGGATAAGGTTCTTTTCTTGTGCATAGTGGATCATAAACTCAAAATATTTGAGCTTTTCTCCTTGCTGAATTGTTCCGGTGCCTCGGTCAAATCCGAGCAGCCCGTATTCCCCAATAACAACTGGAATGCCGTTTTTAATAAATTTATCGTGAACACGATCAAATGCATGAATGATGTCATTTTTCGTCTCTTCATTAAAGTTTGTCAGGCCAGCTATATTGACACTGAATGGCCAAAATCCGTAATAATGAATCGTTGCAATAATGTACGGGTCGTTCAGTTGTGTAATAAAATTATATAGGGCATCAAGTTTTTCGGGCTCTGATCCGGTGTTTAATGTAGGCAAAACAAGAGGCCGTATGTCGTTATTGCCGCCTGAATGACGAACAATCGAGTAAAACAAGGAGTTCAGTTCATTTAAGTAGCGTTGGCTATCTTCGGGAGCCCCCCAAAATTGAGGTTCATTAAGACTTTCGAACATTAGGTCCAAATTATAATCTTTAAAACGATCAGCAAGCTGGGTCCAAATTGCTTTAAATTTAGCTACTGTATTATCGTGGTCGTGAACCATTCCATCGGCAATCCATCTCCACGAATCGTGGTGAATGTTGATCATTACCTTGAGATTGGCCTCAAGCGCCCAGTTGACTACTCGTTCAATCCGGGCTAAAAATTCAGGATTAATTGTATAGTCTGGCCCATCGGATAACCTCGTATCGAAAGTAATTGGAATACGAATGCTTTTGAACCCTTCATCAGCAATTTTGTCAATAAGCTCTTTTGTAACCCGCGGGTTTCCCCAAGCAGTTTCGTCAAGCACGATCTTTCCTGTATCAAATCCGTCAAATGTATTTCCTAAGTTCCACCCCGGTTGCATACTATTTGCATATTCATTGATGTCGTATGCCGACGCTTTATTGTCTTCTGCTTTTGATAGCAACGGCTTGCCGGCAAAAAATACATAAGCAAAAAGCATTGCGCATAAAAAAATCCTGCCTATACGTTTCAAATGACACTCCCCCTTTTTGATAAATCGCTTACAAGTAAAAAATATCATATAATTCAGTCTACTAATACATAAAAAATCTGTGAGAAAATACATGAAAAGTTTAAGGTCATTTTCACAGGTTAAATGATTTAACACAAACACTCTTGCAGTCAAGCAATCGGCCGTTTTATTCCCGCTCTTTGAACGGGAGGATAAACAAAGCCTCCCTTCTTTTTTCCTCTTATGGTATACTAAAATTAAAATCCAAAATAAGGGTGGATGAATAATGCGTACCGGTTTGCTAGATGGGAAATTATACCGAATTTGCGAGTGGATTTCTAGACTAGCCTATATTAATATTCTATGGATCCTTTTTACAATCATCGGTTTTGTTCTTCTTGGCTTCGCCCCAGCAACGGTGGCGTTATTTACAATCGTCAGGAAGTGGCTTCTGTTTCACGATGATGATGTACCGATATTTAAAACGTTTATCCAAACATATAAATCAGAATTTTGGAGGGCAAATCGGATCGGGCTGTTGCTTATGGCAATGGCTTATGTTTTCTCGATTGATGTGCTTTATATTGGGCATCTGCCAGCCGTCTGGCGATTCCCGTTCATTGCAATATTGCCTCTCGTTTTGATTTTTTATACAGTGGCCTTGTTATACGTATTCCCTCTTTATGTGCATTACGAGCTGCGATTTTGGCAATATATCAAATACGCTTTCCTCATCGGCATGGTCAATCCGTTTAGGACCATTGGCGTGATGATCAGCATCGGTGCGTTGCTTATTGCTTTAGTATATATTCCAGGATTAATTCCGTTTTTTGGAATTAGCCTACTCGCTCTGATCGTCATGGGCAATGCTCTGCAGGTGTTCCGCAAAACAGAAGAAAAACAGGTTGCGATGCGACAAGTGGAATAAAGCCAGCACATGAGGAAAATGGCAATCGAGGGGAGGCATCCTGTTTTGCAACGCATTTGTGCAATGATGTGAATTTCTTGATTATCAATTATACAAAAACTTTGTTTATAATATAGACAAATAAAAATGCGAGTGCTATCATTACGTAATAAGAACTGTTTAGACGTAGAAAGAAGTATAATTAACTTGTATAGGAGAGATAGAAATGAATACGCTTTCTCGGTTGCCGAATATGCTTTACGGCGGGGACTATTATCCTGAGCAATGGGACAAAAATGATTGGGAGAAGGATATCGAACTGTTAAAAAAAGCCAATATTAACTTTGTACGTCTAAATATTTTTTCATGGGCATTAAATCAAAAGGATGAGATTACATACAATTTTGAATGGTTGGATGAGGTGATTGAACTATTAGACCGGCATGGAATTTGGTTTGGCTTAGGTACAGGTACGGCGGCGCATCCAGCATGGATGGCAAAGAAATATCCAGATATTTTGCGTGTAGAGTTTGACGGAAAGAAGAGGAAATTTGGCGGAAGACATAACTCTTGTCCAAATAGCCCGACATATAGAAGATTTGCAAAACAGCTCGTTCGCAAGTTGGCGCAACGGTATAAGAACCACCCTTCCCTCATACTATGGAATATTTCAAATGAATTTGGCGGAGCTTGTTACTGTGAAAATTGTGAAAAGGCATTTAGAGTGTGGCTGCGCCGAAAATATAAAACGTTGGATCACTTAAACCGCGCGTGGAATACAATGTTTTGGGGGCATTTGTTCTATGACTGGGATGAGATCGTTGCTCCCAACCTTTTAAGCGAGCACTTCGGGGAAAACCAAACGATGTTTCAAGGCATATCGTTAGATTATGCAAGATTCAATTCCGATAGTATGCTAGAATGCTATTTATTAGAATATGAAGAGATAAAAAAAGAGATGCCGGAAACGATTGTGACTACAAATATTATGGGGGCGTATAAACCGCTCGATTATTTCAAATGGGCTAAGCATATGGACGTAATAGGATGGGACAACTATCCGTCCATCGATACGCCGGTTAGTTATACGGCGATGATGCATGATTTAATGAGAGGGTTAAAAGATGGGCAGCCATTTTTGCTGATGGAGCAGACTCCTAGCCAACAAAACTGGCAACCATACAATTCCCTCAAGCGCCCGGGCGTTATGAGATTATGGAGTTACCAAGCTGTGGCCAGAGGTTCGGATTCTGTTTTATTTTTCCAGATGAAACGATCAAGAGGGGCGTGCGAAAAATTTCACGGGGCTGTGATTGATCATGTAGGCCATGATCGTACACGCGTTTTTAAAGAGGTAATGGAACTTGGAACGGAACTAAAGCAAATGGGAAATACATTACTTGGCGCAACCGTGCCGTCGAAAGTGGCAATTGTATTTGATTGGGAGAACTGGTGGGCTGTTGAGTATTCAAGCGGGCCAAGTATTGCTTTAAAATATATCGACGAGGTGCACAAATATTATCGCGCCTTATTTAAACAAAATATTCAGGCGGATTTTATCCATACAGAAACGGATTTAAAACAATATGAGGTAGTCATTGCTCCGGTTTTGTATATGTTAAAAAAAGGATATGCACAAAAGATTGAAGAGTTTGTTCGCAATGGCGGAGTATTCATTACTACTTTTCTTAGTGGAATCGTTGATGAAAACGATTTAGTTGTGTTAGGGGGGTATCCTGGGGAACTTCGCCCTATCCTCGGCATTTGGTCCGAAGAGATTGACGCCTTGCCGCCAGAACGAAAAAATACGATCGAAATGAAAAAGGAAATAGGATTATCACAAAAAACCTATTCGTGCAATCTCTTATTTGATTTGATTCATTCGGAAGGGGCCGAAGTGATAGCCGAGTATGGCGAGGATTTCTATAAAGGAATGCCCGCGGTAACGAGAAATAAGTTTTATCATGGGGAAGCGTGGTATATAGCAACGAGCCCAGAAGATCAGTTTTTAGAAGAATTGTTAATGTTTATTTGCGCTGAAAAAGGGATTCAACCATTAATCGAAAAAGTAGAAGGTGTAGAAGTCTCAAAACGGGTGAAAAATGGATATGCTTACCTGTTTTTGTTAAATCATAATGCTCACGAAGTCGTGGTTCCGATTGGAAAGATGGAGGCGCGGGATATCATCACGGGACGAACAGTCGCCGAACAAATAAACTTGCCTCGATATGGCGTTGCAATTCTTGAATATTCCGAAACCTAGAGATTATACCTCTAGGTTTTTTGTTCATCGCACGTTTTCTGCGGAAATGGACGGGCTTTGGACGGCGATTTTTATGCCTTGACGGGGCAAAACTTGGCCGTGAAAGTTTTCTAAGCTTTTGTCGGTTCACGGTCCGTCAATTTTCCTCGCTAGATGGAAAGCATTAATCTAATGGATATTTTCCGTTTGCAAAAGACGTCATGAACTGTACACAAACTCGTGTTTAAAAATGGTGGGATCAAATCGTGCAGCTGTACTTCAAGGGAATTGCAAGATTCAGAAATTTTAAGCTAAGAAACAAATTAATCATCGCTTTTATTATTGTTGTATTTATACCGGTTATGATTGTTGGGATGTTTTTAACTTACGAACTGCGGAAAAGTGCCATTGATCAAGCGGTTGTCCAATCAAAAGGTAATATAGAAAGAGTTAAAAAAAGAATAGTTGAAGTGCTGCGAACGCCAGTTTACATTTTAAATACGCTTCAGTTTGATGATAGGTTAAAAGATTTAGTGAACAGATCATATGAAACGACTTATCAGGTGGTTAAGGCCTATCAAGAATACCGGGATTTTAAGTATTATCTTCAATATTATAACAGTGAGATTTCCAACATTCGTTTTTATATTGATAATCCTTCGATGCTCAATAATTGGAGTTTTATACCGACAAGTGATGGAATAAAGCAATCAACTTGGTACCAACAAGCCGAAAAACAAAGAGGCCTAACCCATTGGTTTTATATTCCTGATGAGACAAAAGGAAACCGTTGGTACTTAAGTTTGGTGAAAAGAATCGATTTTCCTGATTACAAGACTTACGGGATTCTTGTGATCACAGTGAATCCTGCCCAGCTCCAATGGATTATTGAGCAAGAACCGTACTTAACAATGATCGTAGACGAAAACAATCGTATTGTTGCGGCCAATCAAAATGAAATCATAGGCCAAAACTTGAGTACACTCATTCAATGGTCGCCATCCTTTAATGATGTTCCGCTTGTAAAAGAAGGGATTGTGGCTGGAAAACGCTCACAAGTTATTATCGATACATTGCTTCCAAATACAAGTTTAAAACATTTAAAAGTCGTTTCTGTGGTGAGCAATAGTGATATTTTGCAGGGGGCAAAGAGGCTGAGCATAATGGGGGGCATCATCGTTTTAATTGGAATGGGAATCGCACTAGTCCTAACTATTTGGTTTTCATGGCTTCTTACGAAACGATTATCTATTGTAACTAGGCAGATGAAACATGTGACAGCTGGAAACTTAAATACAATGGTTGAAGTAGATGGGGAAGATGAGATCGGACAGTTGTCTGAGCAATTTAATCATATGGTTTGCAACCTTCGTCGTCTTATCGAGGAAACTCAACGGGCGAATGAGGAAAAAAACAGGCTGGCCAAACGGCAGAGTGAAATAAAATTTAAGATGCTTGCAAGTCAAATCAACCCTCACTTTTTATTCAATACATTGGAAGCTATTCGGATGAAGGCTTATTTGAAAGGAGAAAAGGAAATTGCCTATATCGTAAAAGTGTTGGGCAAACTGATAAGAAGAAGTATAGAAGTGGAAGGAAAAAGTATACCGTTGAAAGACGAGCTGGAAAACGTAAAGTGGTATCTAGAAATTCAAAAGTTTAGATATTCCGATCGATTAAGTTATCGATTGGACGTCGATTCACAGGCAGAGAACATACTTGTTCCCCCTATGATTATTCAACCATTAGTTGAAAACGCTGTCATCCATGGCCTTGAAAATAAGGGAAGTGGAGGTGAAGTTATTGTGAAAGCTGAAATATATGAGCAAAAAGAATTGCATATATCAGTCGTAGATAATGGGGTCGGTATAGAAGAAACGAAACTGCGAGAGATTTATGGAAGTTTGGAAGATCAAACAGAAAGTCAGTTGAACCGAATTGGGTTATGTAATGTCCACCAGCGTTTGCAGTTGGCATATGGAAAAAGAAGCGGTCTTCAGATTGAAAGTAAAAAAGGAGAAGGAACGGTCGTTCGTTTTGCAATACCGATGGGGAGTGAAACAAATGTATAAGGTGATTATTGTTGATGATGAGCCGATGATCCGCGAGGGGCTAAAAGCGTTGATTTCATGGGATGAATATGGGTTCGAGGTTGTAGAAACGGCCAGTAATGGGAAAGAGGGATATGAGAAATTTAAAGCCCTTCAACCGGAGCTAATGATTATTGATATTCGAATGCCAGAGATGGACGGACTATATTTGATCCGAAAAATTAGAGAGGAGAATCAACAAACCCACTTCCTTATATTAAGCGGATATGCGGATTTTCAGTATGCGCAAAAGGCTATTGATCTCCACGCGGATGGTTATTTGTTGAAGCCCTTGGACGAAGAGGAGTTGATAGAGTATTTACAAACAATTGTCGAAAAAATTGAAAAGGAAAGGATGATGCTGCGAGCTTGGGAGGATGAGAGAAAAAAAGTTCGTAATGAATTTGTCCGTGTGTTGCTTTTGGGCGGGCATAGCTACTCTGATTCTAAAATTGAACAATTGTGTAAAGAGTTTCATTTATCTTATCCTTCTTATCAAGTAGCTTTGATTGCCGGAATAATTAATGATAGAGGCGATCAGGCGCCTATCGTGCAGCTTATTGAAGGATCTGATCGCGGTCTTGTTATCCCGTATAAAGAATGGGCCGTTGTATTGTTATTCGAAGGGTTAAAATCATACCAAAGCGAGATCTGTTTTTATGAACAAGTGAAGGAGGTTGTAGGCGATTCAAAGATTTACGTAGCAATAGGAGAAGCAGTTTACGACATCAAACAAATTGCACAATCGTTTCAAACAGCATATCGTTTCATTCAAAAAAGCTTCTATTTCCGCGAGGGGCTGTTAACTAGCCGTTCCTGCTCTTCCACGACCGCCCATTTGTTAAGAAGTTCGTATTCTGCTCGAGAATATAGTGAAAAGTTATTTTATGCGTTGGAAATAGGGGATTTATATACTTGCAAAACTATATTGCAAGAAATAGGGCATCATATGATTCATTTTGACTACGATGAGCAACAAATAAAAAACGATTTTGTAAAAATAATGGCAAAAGTACTCAATAAATTTGATCATACAAATCCAACCGTTAAACCAAAACTGGAGACATATTTTTCCGAAATAACTGCGATATATAGTTTAAGAAATTTACCGGATATTCAAGATTACATGGCAGAATTATGTAAAAAAATCATAGAAATTGTTTGTGACGGAAAAAGCAATAGTAATATGAAGAGAATTATTGACTTTGTCGATAAACATTATAATGAAAATCTGCGGCTAGAGAATCTGGCTGAGCTGTTTCATTACAACAGCGCCTATTTAGGCAAGCTATTCAAAAATTATACGGGAGAATATTTCAATACTTATCTCGATAAGGTAAGAATTCACCATGCAAAACGATTGCTCCTTGAAGGGTATAAAGTGTATGAGGTAGCTGAACAAGTTGGATATGCAAATGTCGATTATTTTCACAAAAAGTTTAGAAAATATACAGGAATGTCTCCGGCGCAATTTCGTAAAAGCCATGCAAGCGTTAGTACGTGGTAAACCTTGTGCAGTTCTCTCTTTACATGTGCGAGGGGTATCCTAGAAGGATGTTGAGCGTTCTTCTGAGGGGAACCCCTTTTAGTTTTTAGGGACGTGTAAAATTTAGAACTGAATTTTCTACTAATTTTGGCGGTACCTTAACGCTTTCAGTCCATATATGATAAAAGAAAAAGGAGGGACAGTAAGTATGCAGCCAGCAATAGGAAAAGGGGATGTGAGTTTAGATGTTAATCCTAAAGACATAAAGAAGAGCGATAAAGGTTTAGGTATTAAGCCTAGAAAACGATTTTGGAAAACGTTTAAAGAGCAAAAACTATTGTATATGATGTCTCTTCCCTTTGTTGCGTGGGTGATCGTTTTTAAGTACGTTCCCCTATGGGGATGGACCATGGCATTTCAAAATTATCAGCCTGAGCGGTCTTTTTGGGAACAAGAATGGGTAGGACTTGATCACTTTATCGAACTTTTCCAAGACGACCGGTTTTATCTTGCGTTGAGAAATACGTTGGCCATGAGCATTATGGGGCTTATTGTCGGGTTTATTGTCCCGATTATTTTCGCCATTTTGTTGAATGAAGTTAGATTGAAATTTTTTAAGCGCACTATACAAACTGTTTCGTATCTGCCCCACTTCGTGTCATGGGTTGTCGCAGCCGGAATTGTGACAAAAATGCTATCGATTGATGGAATCGTTAACGACCTGCTGATGAAGTTGGATATCGTTGATAAGCCTATCCAATTTATGGCTAATGGAAAGATTTTCTGGATCATTGTTACATTGTCTGATTTGTGGAAAGAAATGGGTTGGAATTCTATTATCTTTTTAGCCGCTATTGTCGGCATCGATCCGCAGCTTTATGAAGCGGCGAAAGTGGATGGGGCAAGTCGATTAAGACAAATATGGCATATCACATTGCCTGGAATGACTCCTACTATTATCGTTTTGCTTGTTTTATCAATCGGTCATCTTATTTCCATTGGTTTTGAAAAACAATTTTTACTAGGCAATCCGTTAGTTATCGACTATTCCGAAGTGCTGGATTTATATGCACTAAACTACGGGATTGGGTTAGGAAGATTTTCATACGGTACAGCCGTTGGGATTTTTAACTCTGCAATGAGCATTATACTGTTGCTATTAGCTAATAGGCTTTCTAAAAAATTTACCAATCAAAGTGTTATATAGGGATTCCTTTGTTCAATCAACTTTATTTGTCCGAGGGAGATTCACAATGAGGAAAAAGAAATCTCTAAAAATAGAAAATTGGAAAGATTGGATATTTGACGGTTGCATTTACTTGTTTCTAACCTTTGTGTTTATTGTTACACTATACCCGTTTTTGAACGTGCTGGCGATCTCTCTTAATGACTCTATTGATACTGTTCGGGGCGGCATATATATTTGGCCGCGGAAATTTACGCTCGATAACTATGCAGCCATATTTCAATATAACAACTTAGTTACCGCGTTTATTAATTCTGTATTGCGCACGGTCATTGGGACAGTGCTTGGCGTGATTTCAGCAGCGATGGTTGCCTATACGTTAAGCCGCAAGGATTTCCAAGGCCGCAAGTTCGTTTCTATCGTCTTAGTTTTAACCTTATATGTTTCAGGCGGGTTGATTCCGGAATATATGCTAATCAGAAAGTTGCATTTAGTCGATACATTTTGGGTTTATATTTTGCCAGGGTTGGTAAACGCATTCAATATTTTAATTATTCGTTCTTATATGGATACATTACCGTATTCTTTGCAGGAATCTGCCAAAATAGATGGGGCCAACGATTTCACTATATTTACTAAAGTGATTTTACCTCTTTGCGCTCCTGTGCTAGCTACAATAGCCTTGTTTATTGCCGTGGGGCATTGGAACTCTTGGTTTGATACTTATCTTTATAACAGTTCCAATCCAAAGCTGACAACGTTGCAATATGAATTAATGAAAATTTTACAAAATACGACGATGGGTTCGACGGATCCAAACGTATTTCGAGGAATCAATGGTGAGGAGGCAGCGAAGCGCGTTTCTCCGGAATCCATTAAAATGGCAATTACAATGATAACAATTATTCCTATTTTGTTTGTATATCCATTTTTACAGAAGTATTTTATCCAAGGGATGACGTTAGGAGCAGTCAAAAGTTAGAAGCAATATAAATTTTTATATAAATTTAGTCAAAGTCCTGCGGTAATATGTCAAGGTGAAAAATCATCGAAATTGGAAATTCATTTGTCCGATGACCCGAAAAAAGGCAATACTTAAGAAGCCCAGTCTTGTCTGATGTCATTAACTGGGTTTTGATACAAAATCAGTTAGATCGATACCCTTATCGATCTTCCCCCTTTCTTGGCGTGTAGATTTGACCGTTGCGTAGCAGCGCATCGATCACACGCACGAGTTTTCGAGCGGTGAGGACGAGGGCTCGTTTGTGTTGGTGCTTTGGCACTTCCTCGTACTTCTTCCGGTAGTACGCGCGAAACGTCGCATCATGCCGTTGTACCGAGTTGGCAGCCTCCACTAGGTATTAACGGAGATAGCGATTACCGGAACGAATGAGGGAAGTGTCCTCGGCTTGGAACCGACCGAACTGGTGCTTCGACCACGTAAGACCTGCATATTTGGCTAAGGCAGCTTGGTTGTCAAAGCGTTCGATTTGTCCAATTTCGGCTAAGATGCCAGCGGCGTAGACCGGACCAATGCCGGGAATCGTTTGTAACGTATTCGGGATGCCTTCCAAATGGCGAGTAATCGCTTTGTCCAGCTCTTTGATTTGCGCTTGAAGGCTACGAATGGATTGAATCGATAGCCCTAAAAGCAAGTCGATCGAGTCTTCGACACACTTGGAAAGCCGATACGACGAACGAGCCGCCTTCTGAATGGACTTGGCAATGCATTCCGGATCGGCAAAGCGATTGCGTCCTTTTTGGCGCAAGAAATCGGCAAGCTGTTGCACGTCCATCTGACTGATTTCATCTAAGCTAAACGACTCGAGAAGAAGCTCTAAGATGGCATGTCCGAAAACGGAGCTGTCCACCTCTTGAGTAAAGGAACTGCACTTGTAAAACAAGTGTTGGAGGAAGTACTGCTTTTCACGAGTCAGCTGATGGACGAGATGATAGCGCATGCGAGTGAGCCGTTGAAGGGCGATAAACTGCTCTTGCATGACAGCCGTCACTTTCAAGCGACCAAAGCGAAGCCGATCGGCGATGATCCACGCATCGATGCCGTCCGTTTTATCCAAGTCGGTGTAAGCTTCTTTAAACTTGCGAATGAGCTTTGGATTGATGGTAAACACCTTGACATTCCACTGCTTGAGTTCCTCCTGTTGGTGGAAAAACATCGCCGGATGCCAGCTGTAGACCGAAGTGGCTTCCATCCCGATGAGAATTTCGGATGGTTGGCGTTTGTTTGCCCACAGGAGGATTTGATCGCGAAGGAAGGTAGCGCCAAGGAGATGGTTGTCCGCCTTGAATTGGGCGCATGTGTTTCCTTCTTGATCCATAATGCATGTGTGTAAGTCCGTTGAGCTCACGTCAATCCCGACGTAGAGTTTCATGAGATCACCTCCAATCATGATAGGATCGAGGGGTTGGGACTCTTCGGGATGCCCCCGGACTGCGCCTGTTGACCAGTCACCCTCGCGTATGAGAACTCACGTTGGGCCATGGGCTGCCTGGAAGCTGCTCCTTCCAGCATGGGAAACCAACGGGAACAGCCTGCGGGTTAGAAGTCCGAACAGGAGCCGGGGAGACAGACTTTGAAAGTAGTCAAAGCTACAGGGGGAAGAAGAGTGTCCCCGATGATCCTTAAGACCATTATCCAGGAACATCGCGAAAAGTCCAACCCCGATGTGGTGCGACCCACGAGTGAGGGGCGCGCCCCTCACTCGTGGGCAAGTCACCCAAGAATATGCGATTATCAAGGAGCATATCCAACTGGAAATTCGATTAAAAAATCTTTCTAAACATACTATACGAGGGGGAACAAGGAAATGAGCAAGCTCAGAAACAAAATCGTTTCATTGCTGTTTGTATTGATCCTTTTAGTGAGTAGTGCCTGCAGTGCCACCTCGAAGGAAACTGCCAACGAAAAAAACAAAAAAGGGTCAAATGAGCCCATTACGTTAACGTTATTCAGCGCAGACCCACATTCCCAATGGGATAATATGGAAAGTCCGGTTAGCAAAAAAGTGACAGAAAAAACAGGCATAAAATTAAAAGCCGAATTTGATGTGAATGGCGGGCAGCAAAAAATCGCCCTTATGGTCGCAAGCGGCGAGTACCCGGACTTAATCTTGCCGAAAGGGAATGCTGATAAATTAGTAGAAGCAGGAGCTCTGATTGACTTAACAGATTTGATTGAAAAATATGCACCTAATCTGAAGAAAATATATGGAAAGTATTTAAGCCGTTTGAAATGGAGCAAAGATGACCCTTCAATTTATATCTTGCCTACAGCTCCGATTGATCAAACTTACTGGAGCCCAGGAAACGGGTTCATGCTCCAGCATGCTGTTGTAAAGGAGTTAGGCTATCCTAAAATCAGAACAGTCAAAGACTTCGAAAATGCCATTAAGACATATAAAGAAAAACATCCTACGATTGATGGGCAGCCGACGATTGGGTTATCGCTTTTAGCCGACGATTGGCGCATTATGATCTCAACGACCAACCCTGCTTTCTGGGCGACGGGCGCGCCTGATGACGGAGAATACTATATTGATCCAAAAACATACAAAGCGACTTTGCATTATCGCCGGCCAGAAGAAAAAGAATACTTCCGGTGGCTGAATCATATGAACGACATCGGATTGCTGGATCCTGAAAGCTTTGTTCAAAAATATGATCAATACTTGGCGAAAATTTCGTCTGGTCGTGTATTAGGATTGATCGATGCCGATTGGGAAGTAGCCGATGCCCAAAGAGCATTGCGCGAGGCAGGAAAATATGACCGAATGTACGGAATGTATCCAGTAACATTAACCGAGGAATATAAACATCATAATTTCCAAGATACAGGGTATTTAGGAGGATGGGGAATCGGCATTAGTGTCGACTGCAAAGATCCAGTCCGTGCTATTAAATTTATTGACTACTTGGCATCCGAGGAAGGTCAAATTTTACAAAACTGGGGGATTGAAGGCGTCCATTATAAAGTTGTTGACGGAAAACGAGTCATTCCGAAAGAAGAAATGGAAAAACGAAATAATGATGCAAACTACTCGAAGAAAACAGGAATTGGTGTATTAAAAGGGTTTGCTCCGTCCTATGGAGATGGTGTGAAAGATTCTACTGGGCAAACATATACGATTGCGTCTCCGGAACAAGTTAAAGCATCTTACACCGATGTAGAAAAAGATGTACTTAAACATTACGGGGTAGAAATGTGGAAAGATTTATATCCGCAAAAAGAAGAGTTTCCAGTGAAACCATGGGGAGCTGCTTGGAATATACCAGTTCCTGCTAATTCAGAGTTAAGCGTCATCAATCAAAGATTGCTTGACATTGTGAAAAAACGGATTCCAGAAGCGATTTTGGCAAAACCGTCTGATTTTGATAAAGTATGGGATCAATTTATGGAAGACTTAGAAAAAGCAGGGGTCGAAAAGGCTGAGAAAGAGTATACGAAACTAGTTAAAGAACGAGTCAAACTGTGGCAGGACAATTAAATTTAACGTTCAACTCTCAAATGGGAAGAGGGGTTAAGGAGCAGTTGAAGATTAGCAACCGGCTCCTTCTTCCCCTTCATAGAACAAGAGGTGAGAAGATGAAGTTTATTGATGGCAACTGGCTAACACGTGAGGGATTTCATTTCATTTATGCGATTCAACCGTATCGAACTTATATTAAAGATCGTGCGGTTGAAGTATTGGTCGCTCCTAAAGATGTGACAGAGCGGTCAGCCCAGCTCGATGTACCGTTATTAACCATTACGTTTTCTTCACCGATGGCGGATGTAATTTCCGTCCGTATTGATCGGCATCAAGGAAGAAAAAAACGTTTCCCTCATTTTCATATCAATGAACAGGCTAACGTTTCTGTTGAAATTATCGATTCGGATTCCATGGTTATCATGAAAAGCGGAAAGATGGCTGTCCATATCCCTAAACAAGGAAATTGGAAAGTGGAATATTTTTATGATAACAAAAGACTAACAGGCAGCGAGTATAAGTCAATGGCGCATATTACTGGGCCAGATGGAAAGACGTATATTCGGGAAGAACTAAATTTATCTGTGGCAGAAAACATTTATGGCCTTGGAGAGCGGTTTACCCACTTTGTGAAGAATGGGCAATCGGTGGAAATATGGAATCGAGATGGAGGAACGAGCACAGAGCAAGCTTATAAAAATATCCCGTTTTACCTTTCAAACAGAGGGTATGGTGTATTTGTTAATCACCCGGAAAACGTATCATTTGAAGTCGGTTCCGAGAGGGTATCGAAAGTGCAATTTAGTGTCGAGGGAGAGTCGCTTCACTATTTCATAATTGGAGGAGACTCATTAAAAAGTGTGCTTAATAATTACACGATACTGACTGGCAAACCTTCTTTGCCTCCAGCATGGTCTTTCGGTTTGTGGTTAACGACTTCCTTTACAACGGATTATGACGAGGAAACGGTGAACCGATTTGTAGACGGAATGTTAAGCCGTGACATTCCGTTAAGTGTCTTTCATTTTGACTGTTTTTGGATGAAGGCGTTTCATTGGTGTGATTTTGAGTGGGATCGGGATATATTTCCTGATCCGGAAGGAATGATTGAAAGACTTAAACAAAAGGGATTGAAAATATGCGTCTGGATCAATCCTTACATTGCCCAACGTTCCAAGCTGTTTCAAGAAGCGTGTGAAAAAGGGTATTTGTTGCGAAAAGAGAACGGCGATGTATGGCAATGGGATAAATGGCAACCGGGGATGGGGATTGTCGATTTCACGAATCCGGAAGCTTGCCGGTGGTATGCGGACCATTTGAGAAGGTTAGTGGATATGGGGGTCGATTGCTTTAAGACAGATTTCGGAGAAAGAATCCCTACCGATGTCGTTTATTACAATGGAGCCGATCCGCAAAAAATGCATAACTATTATACGTACTTGTACAATAAAGTAGTTTACGAAGTGCTAGTTGAAAAGAGAGGGAAAAATGAAGCTGTTTTGTTCGCACGGTCCGCCACAGTTGGGAGCCAACAGTTTCCTGTTCACTGGGGTGGGGACTGCTATGCGACATACGAATCAATGGCGGAAAGCTTGCGCGGCGGATTATCTCTCGGATTATCAGGGTTTGGGTTTTGGAGCCATGATATAGGAGGATTTGAAAATACCGCATCAGCGGACTTGTACAAACGTTGGACGGCATTTGGGCTATTGTCGAGCCATAGCCGCTTGCATGGCAATCAATCGTACAGGGTTCCATGGTTGTTTGATGAGGAAGCCGTCGATGTCACAAGATTTTTTACCAAATTGAAATATAAATTAATGCCGTACATATATGCCCAGGCAGTAAAATCAGCTAATGAAGGAATACCGATGATGAGGGCGATGGTTCTCGAGTTTTCAGATGACCCGTCTTGCGACTATCTTGATCGTCAATACATGTTTGGAGATTCGCTATTAGTTGCGCCAATTTTTAATGGGGAAGGCATTGCATCTTATTATTTACCGGAAGGGGTATGGACTCACCTATTATCTAACAAACAGATAAAAGGTGGAAGATGGTTGAAAGAAACTTACGATTATATGAGCCTGCCTTTATTTGTAAGGCCCAACTCAATCATTGCGATCGGAAGCAATGATACGACTCCGGTTTACGATTATATGGATCATGTTGAATTTCATGTTTTTGAGCTGGAAGACGGAAAAACGGCAAGCACACATATTTACAATACAGACGGAGAAATGGAACAGTCTGTACTGGCGAGACGCGAAGGAAACAAAATAATTATTACAGCGGGCAAGGAAACGGCGAAACATTGGTCAGTGGTTTTAAGGGGGATCGATCAATTTTCCAGCCTCCTAGGTGCTGTTTGTGAAAGCACACCCCTCGGACTGAAGGTAGTTCCTAAACCGTATGCAAAGGAAGTCGAAATTTTATTGTAAGTGAGGGATGGAGAATGACAACCTTTCAATTTCCGAAAGATTTTAAGTGGGGAGTGGCAACAGCTGCATATCAAATTGAGGGAGCATTTAACGAGGATGGGAGAGGATTGTCTATTTGGGATGTATTTTCCCATACGCCGGGAAATGTATTGAATGGGGATAACGGCGACATTGCGTGCGACAGTTACCATCGTTACCCGGAAGATATTGCGTTAATGAAGGAACTCGGTGTTCATATGTACCGCTTTTCTATTTCATGGCCCCGCATCTTTCCAAAAGGAAGGGGGGATATTAACCGAAAGGGGTTGGAATTTTATCACCGGTTGGTTGATGAATTGCTCCAAAATGAAATCGAGCCTCTTTGCACATTGTATCACTGGGATTTGCCACAGGTGTTGCAAGAAGAAGGGGGGTGGAATAACCGCCAAACCATTGATGATTTTGTAGAGTATGCCAGCTTAATGTTTTCCGAGTTCAACGGAAAAATTAAAAAATGGATTACGTTTAACGAACCATGGTGCATTTCCTATTTATCGAACTATTTTGGAGCGCATGCTCCTGGGTATAAAGATTTACAGTTGGCAACAAACGTTGCCCATCATTTGTTGATTGCGCACGGAAAAACGGTTCAAAAGTTTAGAGAAATGGGGATAGATGGTGAAATTGGAATCGCCCCAAACATTAGCTGGGCCGTTCCGTTTACATCTAAGCAGGAAGATGTGGAGGCTTGTTTGCGCACCATTGCTTGGACTGGGGATTGGTTCATGGACCCTATATTTTTTGGAAAGTATCCAGATGTTTTGATGACTCATTTTCAAAAAGCTGGTGTAACGGTGCCTATTCAACAGGGAGACATGGAGACAATATCGCAGCCGATTGACTTTTTAGGAGTAAACTATTACTCCGCTAGCGTCAATCGATTCCGTGAAGATGCAGGGATTCTCCAAAGTGAAGCGGTGGACGTGGGATATGAGAAGACGGATATCGGTTGGCCAATCGATGCAAGAGGACTATATGAATCTTTATGTTACATTAAAAATAAATATCCTAATATTTCTATTTATATTACAGAAAATGGAGCATGCATCAACGATGAACCGGTAAACGGCCAAGTTCATGACCGGCGGAGAATTCAATATATGAAGCAGCACCTTATTCAAGTGCAGAGATGTATTGAGGAAGGGATACCGATCAAAGGATATATGGCGTGGTCACTGTTAGATAATTTTGAATGGGCGGAAGGCTACAGCAAACGGTTCGGAATTGTATTTGTCGACTTCGATACATTGGAAAGGGTAAAGAAAGATAGTTTTTATTGGTATCAAAATGTCATTAAAACGGGACGAGTTGAGTCGTAGGATTCCGACTTAAAGAAAAAATTGAATAATAGGAGTGTTTATTTGTGATGGTTTCTTATCCTTTTCAAAATCCCGAACTCCCCATCGACGAAAGGGTAGAGGATTTAATTTCCCGCTTAACGCTAGAAGAAAAGATCCATCTTATGTGCCAATATCAAGACGAAATAAAACGGCTGGGAATTAGGAAATATAAGCATGGTACGGAAGGCGCACACGGCGTTGCTTGGTTGGGGAAGGCGACTGTGTTTCCGCAAAATATCGGTTTATCATGTACATGGAATGAAGGATTAATGAAGCAAATCGGAGATGTGATTGCGACCGAGGCGAGGATTTATTATCAAAAAGATCCAGAGCTAAATGGCCTGACGATTTGGGCGCCGACTGTCGATATGGTGCGAGATCCTAGATGGGGGCGGACAGAGGAAGCATATGGTGAAGATCCTTATTTAACCGGAAAACTGACAACGGCGCTTATTAAAGGAATACAGGGGGATGATCAATATTATTTAAAGGCGGCAGCAACACTAAAACATTTTTTCGCTAACAATAATGAAAAAGATCGTGGGGAGTGTTCCGTTACAGTAACTCCGCGTAATATGAGAGAGTATTATTATAAGGCGTTCGAAATGCAGGTGAGAGAAGGTAAAGTGCAATCAATTATGACCGCTTATAATGCGGTGAATGGAGTGCCTTGTAATGTGCGTGGCGATGTAAAAAATGTAGTAAAAAAACAGTGGGGAATGGATGGATTTGTTGTCAGCGATGCGGGTGACGTGGTAGGAACGGTTCGGGAGCATCGATATGTGGATTCATATGCAGAAGCTGTCGCATTATCTATTAAAAACGGGGTTGACAGCATTACGGATGACAAAAATATTATTCTCCCAGCTATTCGCCAAGCGTTGGAAGAGGGATTGTTAACAGAAAAAGATTTAGATGAGGCACTAAAAAATACGTTTCGTGTTCGTTTTCGATTAGGAGAATTTGATCCGCCGCAACGAAATCCTTACTCGTTTATTCCTGAGAGCCGATTATGTTGCGAAGAACATAGCCGACTTTCCTTGCGTGCAGCACGAGAATCTATCGTCTTGTTAAAAAATGAAGGGATTCTTCCCTTAAAAATCGATAAGATCGATAAAGTAGCGGTCATCGGCTCTTTAGCGAACGAGGTGCATACAGACTGGTACAGCGGCACACCGCCATACAAAATCACCCCTCTGCAGGGCATTGTAGAAAGAGCAGGAGACAAAGTAATATATGCGGATGGGCTTGACCGCATCCGAATTCGCTCAGTTTTAACAGGGAAATATATCCGGTTGGATGAAAAAACGCATTTGTTGTATGCGACCGGGGAGACGGCTGATCAGGGAGAGGTATTTATTCATGCTGATTGGGGATGGGGAAGTCATACGCTGCATTCTGCGAGCAATGAAAAGTTTGTTGCGGTTGATAATGACAATTATTTAGCAGCGGTGTCGCAGGAGGCAAAAGGATGGTTTGTGAAAGAGGTTTTTCAAATCAATGAAAATGGAAACTATGTACAGATGAAATCGTGGAATGGAAATGATGTGTTCGTACAAAATGATGGAGCCCTGGCTGTTCGGGAGCAATTTCCATCCTCTGATGATTTTGAGATCGACGTCGTTGCCAGTGGGATCGACGAGGCGGTAAAAGCTGCTAAACAAGCTGAGGCAGCGATTGTATTTGTCGGCAACAATCCTTTTATTAACGGAAAAGAATGTATCGACCGTCCTGATATTCAACTCCCGCCAGCTCAAGAACTGCTTATTCAAAAGGTGTTCGAAGCAAATCGAAATACGATTGTTGTGATTGTTGGCAGTTATCCATTTGCGGTGAATTGGGCAGATGAACATGTGCCGGCTATTCTTTATACTTCTCATGCTGGTCAGGAATTAGGAAGGGCATTGTCAGATGTATTGTTTGGGGAGTACAATCCTGCAGGAAGACTAAGCATGACATGGTACCGTTCTGCAGACCAGCTTCCCGATATCATGGATTATGACATCATTAAAGGAAAAAGAACGTACCAGTATTTTGATGGTGATGAATTATATCCATTTGGGCACGGGCTGTCTTATACAACCTTTCAATATAGAGATTTTCGGATAGACAGGCATTGTATAGAGCTTGATGAAAGCATAAGAGTCACCGTAACGGTTGAGAATTGCGGCGATTATGATGGGGATGAGGTTGTGCAGCTTTACGTTCGCGCCAACCAATCAGCAGTGCCAAGACCGCTAAAGACGCTTAAGGGATTTAAACGGATCCATTTAAAAAAAGGGGAAAGTAAAGAGGTTTCTTTCGACTTGTATGCTAAAGATCTGGCCATATGGAACGTGTCGGAAGAAAGGTACTTAGTTGAAGAAGGAACGTATACTGTGATGGTAGGGAGTTCATCCAAGTGTATTTACGCAGAGGCAGATTTTACTGTAAAAGGAGAGAAAATTCCTCCCCATGTTTTGTGTATCGATACTAAAGCTGTTCATTTTGATGACTATCAGTCTGTAGATATTGTTTATATCAAGGAAAAAAATGGTTATTGTGTAAGAAGCAACGGTCCAAGGAGTTGGATTACTTTCCATCGAGTTGATATGAACAAAGCCGGTCGAACATTTCTAGCATGTTTGAGCGTTGAAGTGGATGAGGCCTCTATTGAGGTGCGAATCGAGTCTCCCGACGGGCTTTTGGCTGGAAAATATGCTGCTTCGAAAACAGCATCCTTTCAAGTGATAGAGGTTCCTTTGCTTGAGAAAATAGAAGGGCTGCACGATATTTATATAACGTTCAGCGGAACAGTCCAGTTAGATTGGATTCGCATTTGCTGAATGAATCAATAATCAATAGCAGGAAGTTGTTGAAGTTTTTTCAACAGGCGGCAGATACCTGCAAAACAGAGGTTTTTGCGGACATATTCGCAGTAAAGGAGTTGGAATAAGTGATCAAGGACAGATTGAGAAAAATTTGGTTTAAGCAACCTGCGATGACGTGGAATGAAGCATTGCCAATAGGAAATGGCCGGTTAGGTGCCATGATTTACGGGAAGACTGATGTTGAGCATATTCAGTTGAATGAAGATTCTGTTTGGTATGGAGGATTTGTAGACAGAAACAACCCCGATGCCCTCCTTTATCTCCCAAAAATTAGGCGTTTAATACAGGAGGGGAAAATTAAAGAGGCTGAAAAATTAGCCGTTTTCGCCTTGTCTGGTGTACCTGAGACGCAGCGGCATTATATGCCTTTGGGCGATTTATATATTGATTTTGGGCATCACAATGTTGAAGACTACCATAGGGAGTTAAATTTAAACAATGGGATAGTAACGATTCGGTATACCGCAAACGGTGTCCGATATCAAAGGGAGATTTTTTCAAGTTACCCAGCGGGCCTTTTAGTCATTCGTCTAACGGCCGACCGGGATGGTTTTATTTCGTTTACAGTTAGAATGACAAGAGGAAATGGCCGATATATGGACGAAATAAAACGCATGAACCAAGATAGCATTTTCATGTATGGAAATTGCGGCGGAAAAGGTGGATCCGATTTCTCGGCGGCATTGAAAGCCATTCCGGATAGGGGGAGCGTTCAGACTATTGGTGAACATATCATTGTAGAGAAGGCAAATGCAGTCACGTTGTTGTTGGCGGCTGAAACTAGTTTTCGTTCCAAAGATCCAAAAAATTCCTGTTTGATGAAACTGCAGCGTGTTTTCGATTATGATGCACTAAAAGCCGAACATATCCATGATTATACAGCTTTATATAATCGAGTGGACCTTCATTTGACAAATCATTATGAACGAGAGCTTGAGCAGCTTCCGACTGATCAACGGTTGGAGCGGGTAAAGAGTGGAAAGGAAGATTTTGGACTTATCGAATTGTATTTTCAATTTGGCAGGTATTTGTTGATTTCAAGCAGCCGCCCGGGCTCTTTGCCGGCCAATTTGCAAGGAATTTGGAACGATCAGATGTTGCCGCCATGGGACAGCAAATATACGATCAATATTAATACACAGATGAACTATTGGCCGGCGGAGGTATGCAATCTTTCTGAGTGTCATCAACCCCTTTTTGATCTAATAGAACGGATGCGCCCGAATGGGCGTCATACGGCGAGAGTGATGTATGGTTGCCGTGGGTTTGTAGCCCATCATAATACAGACATTTGGGGCGATACTGCACCACAAGATGTATATTTGCCCGCTACATACTGGCCGATGGGAGCAGCATGGCTTTGCTTGCATTTGTGGGAGCATTATCAATTTACAGGGGATGATGAGCATTTAAAGAAAAGTTATGAAACGATCAAAGAATCTGTAATCTTTTTCCTTGATTTTCTATCTGAAACGGAAGATGGGTATTTAGTAACCAATCCATCTGTTTCACCAGAGAATTCATACATTTTGCCAAATGGCGAGATAGGCACATTGTGTATGGGGCCTTCCATGGATAATCAAATTTTGCACGCGCTGTTTACGGCTTGTATCGAAGCCAGCAAATCTCTTTCCATTGACGAACACTTTCGCCGCCACCTAGAAGAAGTAATCAAACTAATTCCGGAACCAAAGATAGGAAAATACGGACAGATAATGGAATGGATGGAGGACTATGAGGAAGCAGAGCCGGGCCACCGGCATATTTCCCACCTATTCGCGCTTTATCCAGGCCAGCAAATTATGCCGCAACGCACTCCGCAGCTTGCAAAAGCAGCGAGGGTCACGTTAGAGCGTAGGCTGTCACACGGCGGCGGGCACACCGGTTGGAGCAGAGCTTGGATTATTAATTTATGGGCAAGGCTTGGGGATGGCGAAAAGGCTTACGAGAATATATTGGAATTGTTAAAGCGGTCTACATTGCCCAACCTTTTTGATACCCACCCTCCCTTCCAAATTGATGGGAATTTTGGGGGGACAGCAGGTATTGCCGAGATGCTTCTGCAAAGCCACGATGGCGGAATCCGTTTGTTGCCCGCTATACCCCGATCATGGAAGAGCGGATCTGTCAGAGGATTGCGCGCTAGGGGAGCATTTGAAGTAGATATATATTGGGAGGATTGTGAATTGGTAAAGGCTAAAATACGGTCGCTAAAGGGAAATGATTGCAAAATTTATATCCAAGGACGGTTTAAGGTTACGGATCAGGAAGGGGAGGATGTAAAATTTAACATTAATGAAAACAGTTGTATTATTTTTGAAACGAAGAAAAATAGGGTATACTTTATTGAGCGAGCCCACAAAAAGGATCAGTGTGGGAATTTTCAAAACTCTCGTTGCTAGTTGTACTAAGTTTGGAATAAACTATGAGGGACGAACTGTGATTGCAACAGCTGATGACAAGCAAAGCCAAGAAACGTCTTTTAGGTGTCCATACAACGTTGCGCATCAAGCGCTTTTTATACACCATCCTTGAAGGAACACGTCTCCCGTATATTCGACAGAGCACGTAATCAAACCGTCGCTTGGCTCCTGTCGTTTTCTGATGGAAACAGGAATCGTCGTACAGTGATCAGTGTGAACGTATAAAAAACGGACCAAATGAAACGGCAAGGCAAATGGATTGGCTGGTCGGAATGTTTACGAACCGTACTGCCCAGCTTTTTTATTTTATCAACCCGTGGTGCTAGATAAACCACCCGGTCAAGCAAAAAAATAGTCCTTGCTGGTGGATCTCCTTAAAATGAAAGTGCGACCAAACATTGAAAGGAGAATCCCCATGCAAGAGCACTTTCATTTTACTACAGATCGAGCTAAGATTCAAAAGCAATACGCCGCCATTTTCTTTTTTGTCTCTGTCCAACTATCGTCGATTCAGATGCACCTTCAACACCGCAACCGCCATTTAGTCAAGTAGGAAGATGACGTGATTATAGCGATTCACATTTTAGGGAAGCTGCTCGGCTTTTCCTCCGAACGAGCATGGCATCGATTGGTCACTGGAAATTTGTTTACCAACGGGCAGTTCCTCGAACGTTCCCGATACAACCGTCGTTGCCGGGCGCTGCGTTGGGCGATGAAATGGATCCGCTATGAACTGGCGAAACGCGGCCAACATCATGCCTATGCCGTGGTCGATAGCTTGGCGGTTAGAGTTGTGCCATGCCGCGAGAATACACCGTGCAAAACGGTTTCAAGGAATCGCCGACATCGGGTATTGCGCTTCCAAAAAGCAATGGTACTACGGGTTGAAGCTGCACCTTCAAGTGACCGATCAAGGTTTGCCCATGGGATATGTGGTGACGAAGCATCCTGTCACGATCGAATCGCAGCCGAAAGCGTGATGACCCAAATTCCTCATCCCTATAACCTCGGGGACAAAGGGTTCATTAGCTGTGACTTGCAAAAGAGGCTGTACGAAGAATACCAAATGGCCCTTTGGACTCCGTCTCGAAAAAAACAGAAACATCGCCCGTCCAAGGCATGGGAGAAGTGGATTCAACAGAAACGCAAAGTGATCGAGACGGTGTTTTCTATTCTCGTCGACCAGTATCGGATCACGGAGATTCGCGCCAATTCCATTACTGGATTTGAAGTGGCGCTGGATGGCATCTTATTAGCGTATTCGTTGGTGACACTTGGGCTAGTTGAGCTTTAATACTCAACTAGCACCACGGGTTTTTTCAATATACCTATCTATATAAATGCACCTTGAAAAGTTAACCTTTGCATCACGCAGCACACCCCAAGCGTCGAAGCACCTCTTCCGGTTGTTGATCAATATATTCCATAAACCGGGCAATGGCTCGATCAATATCTATTTGATCTTTATGAAACACATTCGCAATGACCGTCTCTTTGATCCATTTCCACAAGCGTTCGATCGGATTGAGCTGCGGGGAATATGGAGGCAGAAAGATCAGGTGAAACGATTCCTCCTCTTGGCGCAAGAATTCTTTGACCATCTTGGCATGGTGGATGCGAGCATTGTCCAGTACGAGCACCATCAATTTGTCAGGGTAATGGCTTTTGAGGATTCTCAAGAAATCCAAAAACGTGGTGGCATTGGCGGCCGCCACCCGGTGAAGAATGGTTTCTCCATTGAGCACATTCACGGCCCCAAAAAGCGAAACGTGGGCATGGTGGCCATAGGTGGGCACTTGCTTTTGTTGGCCCACTTCCGACCAAGTGGTTCGCAGGATTTGATACGACCGGATGTGCGTTTCATCGACATACAAAAGAATCATATCGGGAGTGATTAGGTTTTTTTATCAGCTCCATTTGTTTTTTAAACGCCTGCTGTTGTTCGGCGTCGCCTTTGGCTAAGGTATAGGTGGGGCGGGTCCAAGACAGTCTCATTCGATGCAAGAGTTTCCGAATTCCTTCCCGGGACATGGTCACCCCGTAATGTTCACGGATATAGGACTGAAGGATCCGCGTATTCCAAGAAGCAGCGATGTCCCAACCGAGTTCCGCCGGGGTTCGGGTCAAGATCGTCTGTTTCAGTTCCTGTTGCTGTTCCGGTGTCAAAAACGGTTCCCGGCCTGGTGGAGATTTCCGATCGAGCAGGAGATCGAGCCCACCTTCGTTGAATAAGGACACATAAAAGGCGACACTTTGGCGACATAGATGGAGCATGGCAGCGACGTCTTTTCCCAGATATCCTTCCATGACCAAGCGAACAGCCATGACGCGTTGGCGCAGGGCAACATTTTTGATTTTCCTCTCTTGCTTTCGGAGAGTGCGTGATGTCCATCCGTGGTCGTTGGTAATTTTTAACCGTTTCATCCTTGTTCCGCTCCTTTTTCCGTAAATTTCCTAGGAGCAGTATAACCGGGGTGGGAACAACTTATACGGACGTTAATGTTTCATTGTGCATGTATATATTTTATCCCTGAAAAGCCTATATTTCATGTAATTTAGTTGGAGCGTTAATTTAGCAATTTTCAAGGAGGAGAAGAGAAAATGAAAATCGGCCAAGGACAAAAACTGTTATTTATTGGCGATTCTATAACAGACTGCGACCGCGCCAAGCCAGAGGGGGAAGGATTATTCGGAGCGTTAGGCACAGGATATGTCTCTTATGTCAATGGTCTTCTGCAAGCGGTTTATCCGGAACTTGGCATCCGGGTTGTCAACAAAGGAATTAGCGGCAATACGGTTCGGGATTTAAAAGCGAGATGGCAAGAAGATGTCATTGCCCAAAAACCAGACTGGGTATCAATCATGATTGGCATTAACGATGTTTGGCGGCAATACGATTTGCCGTTTATAAAAGAAAAGCATGTGTACTTGGACGAATACGAGGAAACACTCCGTAGCCTAGTGGTCGAGACAAAACCGCTCGTTACAGGAATAATCCTTATGACTCCATTCTATATAGAAGGCAATGAACACGACCCGATGCGCCGGACGATGGATCAGTATGGCAAAGTCGTCAAAAAGATTGCCGAAGAAACAGACAGTATATTCGTTGATACCCAATCAGCGTTTAATGAAGTACTGAAAACTCTTTATCCTGCAGCATTAGCTTGGGATCGTGTTCACCCGTCCGTTGCAGGGCATATGATTTTGGCAAGGGCTTTTTTGAAGGCGATCGGTTTTGATTGGGATAAGTCCAATAGATAAGGGGGATATGGCGATCGGGCTGACCGGCCATTACTGGCTGAATCTACTCGTCATCCCCCTTGGGGTGTACTTTTTCACTGAACTTCTAACCCAAAAAAATGATAGACAATTCCTGGAATTCATAAACAAATAGTTATAATATTCTTAAAATAGTGATAAAATAAAGATGAATAGTTTATAGTATAAACAAACTATTTAAATGTTAATCGGAATTGATAGGATTTAATACTCAGTAGGCAGCTGAGAAAAGTATTTGTTGCTTTTTTGTATACAGAAGGATAAAGACATAGATTAAAGAGGGCTATCTCTAGAAGGTTGGTGATTTAATGTAGGAAACGCTCCAACAGGGGCTTTGCTCAAATAGAAAAACAGCACAACAACAGTCCTTCTTTGTATTCACGGACAGGTGTTTTGAAGAAATCACCGTTTTTCACCAGCCTTCTAGAAGGGGGGAAATACAAAATGGCATAAACGGTGATGCTCTTTGGAAAAAGCTTCACACCTTAGACTGAGTCCGAAAGTGAGAGAGAAAAATAAAAATAGGTTAAGGGCGAAAATTGACTTAGGTAAGAGCTATGTGTCCTATTTGTTGGGTAACTTTTTGTAAGCGGTTTTTAAGAATTTGGCATTCCGGGTTGTCAACAAGAGGGTATAAGCGGCGATATTGTTCTGAACTTAATCGAAAATGCCAAGAGGATGTTTATTGCTCCAAAATCCGAGACGGTTATTGATCTTGATTAGAATTAATGACGTCTGACGGCAATATGATACCCCTTTTACTAAAAAATAGATCAGAAGAAGGGATGAGATAAATATGGAAATGCTTAAGGTCACTAAAAATAAGATTACAGACCAAAAAGGCAATCCTATTCAATTAAGAGGCACTTGCATCGGTGGCTGGATGAATATGGAGGATTTTATTAACGGCTATACGGGTTCAGAGCATACATTGCGCCATACGGTTGCTGAAGTTATTGGAAAAGGGAAGGCAGAGTTTTTGTTTGAGAGAATGCGACATTATTTCTTTGGAGAAGACGATATTCGGTTTATTAAGAGCTGGGGGGCCAATGTAATCCGTCTGCCTTTGAATTATCGGCATTTTGAGGATGATGAGCGTCCGTTTACTTACAAGGAAAGCGGATTTGAACGTTTGGATCACATCATCAATTTGTGTGAGAAACATGAGTTGTACGTTATTTTAGATCTTCACGCTGTGCAAGGGTATCAAAATACTCACTGGCATTCAGATAATGATATCCGCCATAGCCTATTTTGGCATGACCGGACATATCAAGATCGATTTGTCGCATTGTGGGAAGAGTTCGCACGGCGTTATCGGGGAAGAGCAGTCATTGCCGGCTATAATTTGATGAATGAACCTTGCGTGAATACACCGCACGGAGATTACCCACATACGTTTTTCAACAACTACAAGCCGGATTGGGACAGGATCAATCGCATTTACAGACGGACGGTCGAGGCTGTGCGCAATATCGATCCTGACCATATTATTTTTCTTGAAGGGGATAAATATTCGACTTTGTTCGAAGGCTTGGAAGCACCGTTTGCAGATAATCTGGTCTACAGCAGCCATAACTATACGGCGGCAGGATTTGGACCAGGACCATATCCGGGAGTGGCAGATGCTAAAAATGCCCGTGTTGTAGGGGGAAAATATTGGGATAAAGAAGTGCAAAGGCAGGAATTTAAAAATCACCAAGGCACAAAGTTTGCCGAAAAATATCATGTTCCGCTTTGGGTAGGGGAGTTTGGTTCAGTGTATAATGGACCGGCCAATGAAATTCCTGACCGTTTGCGGGCTATAGACGATCAAATTAGTATTTTCGAAGAGTTTGGGGCGCATTGGACCACATGGACCTATAAAGATGTCGGGGTAATGGGGCTTGTTACGCTGGATCCGGAATCGGAATATATGCAGCGAATCGCTCCGATTATTAAGCTGAAACATGCACTAAATACGGATGATTGGATGGTTTGGCTTCCGGGCTTTAAGGCAAGAAAGGCGGTTGAAGAATTGGCGGCTCATCTGGAAGAAGTGATTGGAGATCCCGATATTGTGCATAGTCATAATGTTGCTTGTCTCTCTCAAGCCATTTTAACAGTCTATACAGGGGCATTGATTCAGCCAGCATATGCAAAACTTTTTAAAGGTTTATCGGAAGAAAAAATTGACGATATTATGCAATCGTTCGCGTTTAAAAACTGTAAAATCAATTATGGTCTGCTTGATATATTGAAGAAATATGCAAATCAGTCCAGTATAAGTTTATAAATGTACAGTTTCATTAATTCCAATAAGCAATCGAGCGTTGTCAAGTCTCAACTCCATGCTTTCTATCAAAGAAGAATTTACATAATAATTTGGACTTGACCTAGGCACAGGCAAGACGCATTTAGCTACAGCGATTGGTGTAGAATCCTGTAACCATCAAGGGAAAAGAGTGAAATTTTATCGAACAGCCGCTTTGGTCAATGAGCTGATTGAATCAAAGAATACAGGAAATCTCCGCAAAATTGATGAATCAGCTTGAAAAAATCAATTTAATATAAATTATCAAAAGCCGAGCTGCTTTTATAGGTGCGTTTGTCAGGATGCCTTGCTGCGATGGCTATGGGCAAAATAACTAAGCGGATTTCGATTACTTTATAAATAGTTATAAAAAACTTAGTTTATATGATAGACAAACAAAGTTGAAAGCGTTATAATTAAATCAAAAGCAAGTATTTCTTTTTGACAATCTACTAAAAGTTAAGGAGGAGTTAGATATGGCTTATTTCCCAAATATCGAGACGATCGTGTACGAAGGTCCAACATCGAAAAATCCACTTGCGTTTAAGTTTTACAATCCGGAAGAAAAAGTCGGCGATAAAACAATGGAAGAGCATTTGCGCTTTTCGGTGGCGTATTGGCATACGTTTACGGGGGATGGATCGGATCCGTTTGGCGTCGGCAATATGATTCGTCCATGGAATAAGTACAGCGGCATGGATTTGGCGAAGGCGCGCGTGGAGGCGGCGTTTGAGCTGTTTGAAAAGTTAAACGTTCCGTTTTTCTGCTTCCATGACGTCGACATCGCGCCGGAAGGGGAAACGCTCAGCGAGACGTACAAAAACTTGGATGAAATTGTCGATATGATTGAAGAATACATGAAAACAAGCAAAACGAAACTGCTGTGGAATACAGCGAACTTGTTCAGCCATCCACGCTTCGTTCACGGGGCGGCAACGTCATGCAATGCCGATGTGTTCGCCTATGCGGCGGCGAAAGTGAAAAAAGGGCTGGAGATCGCGAAGCGGCTCGGAGCGGAAAACTACGTGTTCTGGGGCGGCCGGGAAGGTTATGAGACGCTGCTGAACACGGACATGAAGTTGGAGCTTGACAATTTGGCTCGCTTCTTGCACATGGCGGTCGACTATGCGAAAGAGATCGGTTTTGACGGCCAGTTTTTGATCGAGCCGAAGCCGAAAGAGCCGACGAAGCATCAATACGATTTTGATGTCGCGACAGCGTTGGCATTCTTGCAAACGTACGGGCTCAAGGATTATTTCAAATTCAACATTGAAGCGAATCATGCGACGTTGGCGGGCCATACGTTTGAACATGAGCTGCGCGTCGCCCGCATCCATGGCATGCTCGGTTCGGTCGATGCGAACCAAGGCGATATGCTGCTTGGCTGGGATACGGACGAATTCCCGACCGATTTGTATACGACGACGTTGGCGATGTATGAAATTTTGCAAAACGGCGGCCTTGGGCGCGGCGGCTTGAACTTTGACGCGAAAGTGCGAAGAGGCTCGTTTGAACCGGAAGACTTGTTCTACGCTCATATTGCCGGGATGGACAGCTTTGCGATCGGCTTGAAAGTCGCGCATCGCTTGTTGGAAGACCGCGTATTTGAACAGTTCATCGAAGAGCGGTACAAAAGCTATACGGAAGGCATCGGCCGCGAGATCGTCGAAGGGACGGCGGACTTCCACAAGCTGGAGCAGTACGCCTTGCAGCTTGGCGACATTCGCAATACGTCCGGCCGTCTTGAGCGCTTGAAAACGCTGTTGAATCAATACTTGTTGGAAGTCAGCGTGCCGAGCGCATCCCGTTCGTGAAAGAGGGATGAGGATGGAATACGTCATTGGCGTCGATTTAGGAACGAGTGCCGTCAAAGTGCTGCTTGTCGACCGACACGGCGTGGTGAAAGGGGAATGGACCGAGTCCTATCCCCTTTACCAGCCGCATTCCGGTTATAGTGAGCAGCGCCCGGACGATTGGGTGAAAAAAACGATCGTCGCGCTCCGCCGCGTGTGGGAGACGGCGGGCGTTTCCCCCGAGTCGATCGTGGGGATTAGTTTTTCCGGACAGATGCACGGGCTTGTGCTGCTTGATGGCGATGGGAATGTCGTGCGCAACGCGATTTTGTGGAATGATACGCGAACGACGGAAGAGTGTCGGGAAATTGAAGAGAAGGTCGGCCGCGACCAGCTGCTTTCCATTGCCAAAAATGAGGCGCTCGAAGGGTTTACGCTGCCGAAACTGCTGTGGGTGAAAAATCATGAACCCGAACTGTACGAGCGGGCGCGGGTGTTTTTGTTGCCGAAAGATTACGTCCGCTTCCGCTTGACCGGGCACATCGCGATGGATGTATCGGATGCGGCGGGGACGCTGCTGTTGGATATCAAAACGAAAACGTGGAGCGAGGCGATCGCCCGGGCGGTCGGCGTCGATCTCACGCTTTGCCCGCCGCTTGTCGAGGCGACGGCGTTCGTCGGGACGCTGCGTCCGGAGGTGGCCGAACAGACCGGGCTGCCGGTATCGGTGAACGTGTTCGCCGGCGGGGCGGACAACGCCTGCGGCGCGGTTGGCGCGGGCATTTTGGCAGAAGGCCGCATGATGTCAAGCATCGGCACATCGGGTGTTGTGCTTGCCTATGAACAAAGCGGGGAAAAAGATTTCGCTGGACGAGTGCATTATTTCAACCATGCTGAGCCAAATGCTTACTATATCATGGGCGTGACGCTGGCAGCGGGCTACAGCTTTGATTGGTGGAAGCGGACGTTTGCGGAAGACGTGCCGTTTGCCGAGATCGTCCAGCGCGCTGCCGAGTCGCCGATCGGTGCGAACGGGTTGTTGTTTACGCCGTATTTGGTCGGCGAGCGGACGCCTTATGCGGACGCTGATATTCGCGGGTCGTTTATCGGCATCGACTCGCGGCAGACGAAATGGGATTTCGCCCGCGCGGTCATGGAAGGGATTACGTTCTCGCTCAACGAGTCGGTGGAGATCATCAAAGCGAGCGGCAAAACGATCGACTCGGTCGTCTCGATCGGCGGCGGGGCGAAAAGCGCCGAGTGGCTGCAAATCCAAGCCGATATTTTCGGTCTGCCGGTCGAGAAGCTGAAAAACGAACAGGGGCCGGGGCTCGGCGCCGCGATGATCGCTGCGTGCGGCGTCGGTTGGTTCGATTCGCTCAAGCAATGCGCGGATGCGTTCAAACAAGTCGAATCCGTCTTCGAACCGCGGCCGGATGCGGCGGCGAAATACAAAGAGCTGTTTGCGATTTATCGCGATGTATATCCGCATACGAAAGAACTGGCGAAACAGTTAAAGGCGTTTCGGCCGTGACTTCTCTCCCCCAAACCGGCTGGCGGATTGGGGGAGAAACCATTTTATTTTCCCAGCTGTTTTGTGCTTTTGTTCATCTGTGATTGTTTTGTGATCGCTTCGTCGATTAGTCGTTCGATTTCTTCACGTGTTTCAGCTCCGAAAATGTCATCTAACAGATGGGTCAATATATACAAATCGGTGATCGTATCTACTTTGTCCTGTATTTCTTTTGCCGCTACTCCATATCGGGCTTTCATATATTTTTTGATGGCTTGTTGGCTTTCAAAAATTCTCCCTTTCAGCTCTGCTCTTTTTTCCAATTCCCGAAGTACTCTCACCATTTTGATCGCCTCCATTAGTCTTTCAACGTATTTCTCATCGATAAATTTGTCCGACACAGCAATAATCGTTGACAATAAGCGGAATTGTTTTTCTGGATCTGTAATCTTTTGGGCTAATTCTACTGCCTCAATTGCTCGTTCTGAACAGTCTACAGTACTTTTCATCAAGGGTAAAAAGATAAGATTCAACTCATCTCGTTCTGTTAGTTCCTCGTTGTTTTCGATTTTGGTTTTTAGTTGCTTCATTATTTGATCCCCGTCATAGTCTTTCATAAAGACAGCCTGTGTCTCGTTATTTCTTCGCCGTATCAGTTTTTTATCCCTTTGTAGGAGAATCAAAATGCTCCTATACGCAACGATGAAGGAATTTCTTGAGTAAAACGCGAAAGAGTTAAGAAACCGTAAATGAGGATAGGACAACCGCTAATGCAGAAAGAGGGTATTGCCATGTTCTCTACACTTCCCATCCCGATCATTCAAGCGCCGATGGCAGGCGGGGTGTCGACGCCTGAACTGGCCGCGGCGGTGTCGAACGCCGGAGGGCTTGGGTTTTTGGCCGGCGGGTACAAGACAGCGGAGGCCATGAGGAAGGAAATTCACGAGCTTCGGACGTTGACGGATCGGCCGTTTGGGGTAAATGTGTTTGTGCCGGGGGACAAAACAGTGGATGAGGAGGCGGTCGAACGGTACCGTGTAGCACTGGCGGCGGAGGCGGAGCGGTTTGGGGCGTCAGTCGGCGAGCCGAAATGGGAGGACGACGACTGGGCGGCGAAGCTTGATGTGCTTCTTCAGGAGCGAGTGCCGGTTGTGAGCTTTACATTTGGTTGCCCGGACAAAGAAGTGATCGCCGCCTTGCAAAAGGCCGGGTCGTTTGTCATGGTGACGGTGACATCAAGGGAAGAAGCCTGCATGGCTGCTGAAGCAGGGGCGAATGCGCTTTGTGTGCAAGGGGAGGAAGCGGGCGGGCATCGGGCGTCGTTTGGCAACGATCCGGAACAGGATGAGGCGCTTGAGTTGTTTCCGCTGCTGGCCCGAGTGCGGGCGGCGGTTCAGGTTCCGCTTGTGGTGGCGGGCGGGATCATGGATGGGCGCGGCATTGCGGCGGCTCTTAAAGCCGGGGCGAGCGCGGTGCAGCTCGGGACGGCGTTTTTGCGCTGCCCGGAAAGCGGGGCGCACCCGCTTCATAAACAGGCGCTTGCCGATCCGCGGTTTGTGGAGACGGCCGTGACGAGGGCGTTTACCGGCCGGCCGGCGCGCGGGCTTGTGAACCGGTTTATGGCGGAGTATCGCGCCTTGGCGCCGGCAGCGTATCCGCATGTGCACCATATGACGAAGCCGCTGCGCGCCGCATCCGCCAAGGCGGGCGACCCGGAGGGAATGTCGCTTTGGGCCGGGACGGGATATCGGCTGGCGCGGGAGCTTCCGGCGGCGGAGCTTGTCGAAGAGCTGAAGAGGGAGCTCGAGGAAGCTTGGCGAGCATAGGAGTTTGGTTATGCGGATGGAAAGAAAACGCGTTCATTCTTCCGAAAAAATGTTGAATAAGGGGGAGAGAAAACCATGACCGCATCCCGCATCGTCTTTCCGCCGCTCAGCTATGTCGGCTGGGGGGCGCTTACGCAGTTAGTTCCGGAAGTGAAAAGGCTTGGGGGCACACACGTGTTGGTGATCACCGATCCAGCGCTTGAAAAAATTGGCCTCGTCGAGCAAGTGACGTCCCCGCTCCGGCAAGCAGGATGCAGCGTGCATGTGTATACGGATGTTGTGCCGGAGCCGCCGCTTGAAACGGGGGAAAAGGCGGTGGCGTTTGCCCGCGGCGGAGAGTTTGACCTTGTCATCGGCGTCGGCGGCGGCAGCGCGATGGATTTGGCGAAACTGGCCGCTGTGTTGGCCGTGCATGAAGGTTCGGTCGCCGAGTATTTAAACTTGACGGGAACGAGAACGCTTGAGAAAAAAGGATTGCCGAAAATATTGATTCCGACGACATCAGGCACCGGGTCGGAGGTGACGAACATCTCCGTCTTGTCGCTAGACACGACGAAAGATGTCGTGACGCATGACTACTTGCTGGCCGATGTGGCGATCGTCGACCCGCAGCTTACGGTTTCCGTCCCGCCGCGGGTGACGGCGGCGACTGGGATCGATGCGCTCACCCATGCGGTCGAGGCGTACGTGTCGGTCAATGCGAGCCCGACGTCGGACGGCTTGGCGCTTCAGGCGATGCGCCTCATTGCCCGCTCATTGCGCAAGGCGGTGGAACATGGAGCGGACCAACAGGCGCGCATCGATATGGCGAACGGCAGCTACCTGGCTGGGTTGGCGTTTTTCAACGCCGGGGTGGCCGGCGTGCATGCGCTCGCGTATCCGCTTGGCGGACAGTTTCATATCGCCCATGGCGAATCAAATGCCGTGCTCTTGCCATATGTGATGGGCTACATTCGCCAAAGCTGCACGAAACGAATGGCGGACATGTTAAACGCCCTTGGCGGCAACTCAAGCTTTTTATCAGAGGAGGAGGCGTCGCACCGCTGCGTCGAGGAGCTCGAGCGCCTCGTCGCCGATGTCGGCATTCCGAAGACGCTCGGCGGTTTTGGCATTCCGGAAAGCGCGTTAGAAAGTCTGACGAAAGACGCCGTCCAGCAAAAACGGCTGCTCGCCCGCAGCCCGATGCCGCTTTTGGAAGCCGACATCCGCGCGATTTACCAAGCCGCGTTTGCCGGGGCGATCGTGGAACCGAACAACAAGTGAGAACACAAAAACAGGGGCTGCTTCAGGCTCCTGTTTTTTCTTTGGCTGTTGGAAATAGGGTCTCGCTCCTCAGGTTGGATCCCCCTTCCGCTCAAGGGGCGACGTTTTTCATGTTTTCTTGATGGTGAAGCAGGAATTTCCACGTCGTGAAGCGAACACATATACATCAGCCGCCGAAATTCGACAAAAGACGATTCCAGTTCTTGTGGAGGAGGGGCGTTCGTGTTTACGACTGTCATTACGCCGCGCGTGTCAGAAACGGACGGCGTCGGCCATATTAACAATACGACCGTGCCCGTTTGGTTTGAAGCGGGGCGGCATGAAATTTTCAAGCTGTTTACGCCTGATTTGTCATTCAAACGTTGGCGAATGGTGATCATCCGCATGGAAGTCGATTATGTCAACCAAATGTATTATGGGCAAGATGTGACCGTGTATACCGGCATTGAACGCATCGGCAACACAAGCCTTACGATTTATGAAGAAATCCACCAAAACGGGGTGGTGTGCGCGAAAGGCCGGGCGGTGTATGTCAATTTCAATTTTGACACCGGGCGGCCTGAACCGATTCCGGATGACATTCGGGCGAAATTGCGCGAACATGTATGGCAGCCAGGCGAGTAGACGAAAGGGGGTGAGTGCGTGAAGGAGCATCATCTTTGGGAGCAAGTGAAAACGAAGCTTGCGCAAAAGCTGCCCGGCCCGTCGTTTGACACGTGGTTTGCCTCGACGTCGGCGACGGTGGATGACGATTGGCTCATCATCGAATGCCTCAACGACATTCAATGTGAATGGCTGCAAACAAGATACGGCGAACTCATCAGTGAAACCGTCCGCGAAGTGTTCGGCCGCGAGATGCGCATCTTCGTCTCTGTCCACGGCGAGCGGCAGAAAATCGAAGAGCGGCTCGAACAGCGATTCGGCGCTCCGATGACCTTCCGTCAATACGTCACCCGCCTTGAGCGGCAGATGGAGGAGCTGGAGCGGCGCATTGACCACTACGCGCGCATCATCGATGAACTGCTGGAATCCCGTCCGATTCACTGATGATCCCCTTAACGAGCAAACCTCCAACAAGAAGCGGCCTCCGCTCCATCAAGCGGAAGGTCGCTTTTTTATGTTATAAAAAGTTACATATTTCCGACAAATACGTATATTAATCTGATTTTTTATATGTTTTTTTGTTAAAATCGCGTTATATAATATCACATAAAAAATGCATGCTTCATGTTTGACGTGATATGATGGGCACAGCCAAGGCAAAGGGGAAATTGTGAGGGTGATGCGAACAAGAACGGTCGGATTATGGGAGCTGTTGGTGATGACGATTTGGCTTTGGCTGCATCGATGACGATAAACAAGGTAACGAAGATGGAGGGATGGCGACGTGAGACGAAAACTCGTGTTAATCGGCAACGGCATGGCAGGGGTTCGCTGCATCGAGGAGATTTTAAAACTTGACCGCGAGGCGTTTGAGATCACGATTTTTGGCAGCGAACCGCATCCGAATTATAACCGCATTTTGTTGTCGAAGGTGCTGCAAGGAGATACGCGCCTTGATGACATTACGTTGAACAGTTGGGAATGGTACGAACGAAACGGCATTCGGCTGTTTGCCGGCGAAACGGTGACGGAAGTCGACATCAAGCGGCGGCTTGTTCGGACCGACCGTGGGCGGGTAGTCGAATACGATGAATTGATTTTCGCGACAGGGTCGAATCCGTTTATCTTGCCGGTGCCGGGAGCCGATTTGCCCGGGGTGACGGCGTTTCGCGATATCCAAGATTGCGAGCGGATGATCGAATATGCGAAGACGTACAAAAAAGCGGCGGTCATTGGCGGCGGCTTGCTTGGCTTGGAGGCGGCGCGCGGCCTGCTTCACTTAGGAATGGATGTCGATGTCATCCATATTTTCGACTATTTGATGGAACGCCAGCTTGATCCGACCGCTTCCAAGCTGCTGCAGCGGGAGCTGGAGAAACAAGGGATGAACGTTTTGCTTCGCAAGGAGACGGCCGAATTGTTCGGCAACGGCCGTGTGGAGGGAGTGCGGTTTAAGGACGGTACGTCCATTGCCGCCGACTTGGTGGTGATGGCGGTCGGTATTCGTCCGAATGTTGATTTAGCGCGGAGAAGCGGCATTGAAGTGAATCGAGGGATCGTTGTCAATGACTACTTGGAAACGAGCGTGCCGCACATTTACGCGGTCGGTGAATGCGCGGAACATCGCGGTGTTGTGTATGGGCTCGTCGCTCCGCTTTATGAGCAGGGGAAAGTGCTGGCAGAGGCGATTTGCGGCCGAAAAGGAAAGCCGTATGAAGGATCGGTCGTTGCGACTCAGCTGAAAGTGTCCGGTGTCGACGTGTTCTCGGCTGGTGAATTTATGGATGGCGAAGGGACGGAGTCGATCAAACTGTATGACGAAGCACGCTCGGTGTACAAGAAAGTCGTCGTTCGCCAAGGGAAAATCGTTGGGGCGGTGCTGTTTGGCGATACGAGCGAAGGTCGAAAGCTGTTCGATATGATCCAGCGCGGCGATTCGGTTGAGGCGCTCTCGCTGTCGCTGTTTGCCCAAGCCGCTTTAGGCGGGAAGGGAAGCCTTGCGGCGGCGATGGCCGACACCGATGTGGTTTGCGGCTGCAACGGGGTGACAAAAGGCGCGATTTGTCAGGCGATTGCCGAACACGGGCTTAAGACGGTCGCCGAGGTGCGCGACTATACGAACGCGTCTCGCTCGTGCGGCGGATGCAAAGGGCTTGTCGCCGAGCTGCTTGAGCATATGCTTGGTGAAGAAGCGAACCGGTATGCGGTGAAAGAAACGATCTGCGGCTGCACGGACCTAAGCCGCGAGGAAGTGGTTGCAGCGATCAAAGAAAAACGGCTGATGACGGTCAAAGAAGTGATGAGTGTATTGGGATGGAAAAACGAGGAAGGCTGTTCCAAATGCCGTCCGGCGCTCAATTATTACCTGGGCATGTTGTATCCGGGCGAGTACGATGAAGAAGCGGAATCGTTGTTTGTCAATGAGCGGCTGCACGCCAACATCCAGGCCGACGGCACGTACTCCGTTGTGCCGCGCATATATGGCGGGGTGACGACAGCCGAACAGCTGCGGAACATCGCTGATGTCGCGGAAAAATACAACGTGCCGATGATTAAGATCACCGGCGGGCAGCGCATTGACTTGCTTGGGGTGAAAAAAGAAGATTTGCCGCGCATTTGGGCCGATCTCGGCATGCCGTCAGGCTACGCCTACGCCAAGGCGCTTCGGACGGTGAAAACGTGCGTCGGCAAGCAGTTTTGCCGCTTTGGGACGCAAGATTCGACCGGGCTTGGCATTCGGATGGAACAAACATTTGAGCGGCTGAAAACGCCGCATAAAGTGAAAATGGCCGTCTCCGCCTGCCCGCGCAACTGTGCGGAATCGGGCATTAAAGATGTCGGCGTCGTCGGCGTCGAGGGCGGATGGGAGATTTATGTCGGCGGCAACGGCGGCACCCATTTGCGTGCAGCTGACTTGCTTTGCACGGTCAAGACGGCAGACGAGGTGATCGAGATGACTGGTGCTTTTTTGCAATATTACCGCGAGTCCGCGCATTATTTGGAACGGACGTCCAAATGGGTGGAGCGCGTCGGGCTCGAGCATATCCGCGAAGTGTTGTTCGATGTGGAAACGCGCCGCGCGCTGCTTGAGCGGCTTCACAAAGCTCTTTCCGCGACAACAGATCCGTGGCGGGACATCGTCGAAAACGAGAGACTGCAGCAACTGTTGTTCCGCGATATCGGCGACAAAGAGCCGGTGCCGGTGGAATGAAGGGGGATGACGGCGGGCGGAAAAAGTTGATGTTCCGCCGCCTGGATTGATCATGGGTTAGGATCAATGCTGGAACGAAGAGAGGGAAATGATGGCCATCGTCCAGCCGGAAACGAGGTTTTCGTTTGCGAAACGACGATTTTACGTTGTTGTTCATGAAAGTTTGTAAAGGAATGGCCAAACAGGATCAGACATCGATGCAGGGGGAGGACGAAGAGAGGATGAAGGTGGAAGTGGGAACATTGGAACAGCTGCCGAAGCGGCTCGGAAAATGCGTGCGGGTCGGGAATCGTGAGCTGGCGTTGTTCCGGACGGGTGACGATCAAGTATTTGCCGTTGAAAACCGCTGTCCGCATAGAGGAGGTGATCTGTCGCAAGGCATTGTCAGCGGCGAGTATGTGTTTTGTCCGCTTCATGATTGGAAAATTTGCTTAAGAGACGGTCAGGCACAGGCGCCGGATGAAGGGTGTGTCAAAACGTACCGCGCGGCGGTGAAAGACGGCTTGGTATATGTCGAGCTGTAGGAAGCGGGGGAATGGCGATGACGAACGAATTGCTGCGCTACTTTCGCGCCAAGGAAAAAGAACGGGCGTCAGAAACGGCTGCCGCGACGCAATGTCCGTTTTGCAGCGTCCAGTGCACGCTTCAGCTGGTGGAGGAGCGGATTGTAGAGCGGCGCCGCTACAAGGCGGTCCCGACCGACAACCCGACGTCCAACGGCCGCCTTTGTTTAAAGGGGATGAACGCCCACCAGCACGCTTTGCATCCCGAGCGGCTGTTGGTTCCGCTTGCGAAAGTGGACGGCCGGTTTGTGCGGGTCCGTTGGGAGGAGGCGCTTTCGCTGATCGCGGAACGAATCATCTACATTCAGAAGGAAGATGGAGTCGATGCGTTTGCTGTTTACGGCGGCGGATCCTTGACGAACGAGGAGGCGTATTTGCTCGGGAAATTTGCCCGCGTGGCGCTCAAGACGCGGCACATCGACTACAACGGCCGTTTTTGCATGTCGGCGGCCGCGGCCGCGATGAACGACGCGTTTGGTCTTGACCGCGGGTTGACGAATCCGCTCTCCGACATTCCACTCGCCCAGACGATCATTTTGGCTGGGACCAATGTCGCCGAATGCCAGCCGACGTTGATGCCGTATGTTTACGAAGCGAAGAAGAACGGCGCTTTTATCATCGTGGTGGATCCGCGGGAAACGAAAACGGCGGCGTTGGCGGATCTGCACCTGCCGCTCAAGCCCGGAACGGATGCGGCGCTGGCCGTCGGCATCGGGAAAGTGCTGCTTGACGAAGGATATATCGATGAAGCGTTTGTGCGCGAGCGGACGGTTGGGTTTGCCGAATGGAAACAGCACATAGAAGCAGTGGAGATGGATGAGATCGTCCGGCTGACTGACGTGCCGGAAGAGAAGATTCGCTTGGCGGCGCGAAAGTACGGGGAGGCGGCCGATGCGATCGTGCTCACGGCGCGCGGCTTGGAGCAGCAGACGGACGGCTATGCGGCGGTCAGACAGTGGATCAACGTCGTGCTGGCAACCGGAAACATCGGCCGTCCTGGCTCTGGGTTTGGCTCGATCACCGGACAAGGGAACGGGCAGGGCGGGCGCGAGCATGGACAAAAAGCCGATCAGCTGCCGGGCTACCGAAGCATTGAGCATCCGCAACACCGGCGGTATATCGCAAGCGTATGGGGCGTTGCGCCGGATGAGCTGCCGCGAAAGGGGGTGTCAGCGTATGAAATGATGCAAAAGATCGATGCGGGCGAGATCACCGGGCTGTTGGTCATGGGGTCGAACCCCGTCGTCTCGAGCCCGAATGCGGCGTTTGTGGCCAAAGCGATGCAAAAACTGAAGTTTCTTGTCGTTGCGGATATGTTTTTGTCCGAAACAGCCGAGCTGGCCGATCTCGTGCTGCCTGTTTCGTCGTATTTGGAAGACGAAGGCACGGTGACGAACGTCGAAGGGCGGGTGTGCTTTCGGCCGGCGGCGCGAAAACGGCTGGGAGAGGTGAAGCACGATTGGGAAATTTTGTGTGATATCGCTTGCAAGCTTGGCAAAGGCCGCTTCTTCCCGTTCACGTCAGCCGAAGAGATTTTCAACGAACTGCGGTTGGCGAGCCGCGGCGGCAAAGCAGATTATTACGGTGTGACGTATGAGCGGCTTCGGCGCGAACGTGTCTACTGGCCTTGCCCCGATCCGCATCATCCTGGGACTCCTCGGTTGTTTACGGAACGGTTTGCTCATCCGGACGGCAAGGCTCGGTTTGCGGTTTTGCCGTTTCGGCCGGAGAAAGAGGAGACGGATGAATGGTATCCGCTTTATTTAACGACCGGACGGGTGCTTGCTCATTATTTGAGCGGAACGCAAACGCGGCGGAGCCCGGCGCTTTCGGCGCGGCAGCCGGAGGCGGTCGTGGAAATCCACCCGAGGACGGCCAAACGATACGGGATCGGCCCAGGGATGCTTGTGCGCATTGAAACGCGCCGCGGTGCGGCGGTCGTCCGCAGCCGATACAATGACCAAATTCGCGAGGATACGATTTTTGTCCCGTTCCACTGGAGCGGCCTTGGGCAAATCAACAACGTCACATCCGATGAGCTCGATCCGCATTGCCGCATGCCGGCGTTTAAGCGGTGCGCAGCTCGGGTGCGGCCAGTGGTCGATTTAGGGAGAAATTGACTTGTGTGGTTCATTTCGCCGGAAAAAGCGCTCTCTTTTCCGTCCGCGGCGGGGAATCATCCCCAGCGGGGCGCGCGGACCGAGACGCGCCATAAGAAAAAAAACTTCCCGGCAATACGGCGGGAAGTAGGTGGAGAAATCGCTTTCATTTCCATTTTAGCATAACGAACATTCTGTGCCAAGGGGGAGTTGGGGGAAGATGGCGAGAAAATCGTTTTGGCGCGTCGGGCATGCGCCGACGCTATTGTCGTCGTTTCTCTATTTTGATATTAGTTTCATGATTTGGAACTTGCTTGGTGCGCTCGGGGTGTTTGTCGCTGAACAGTTTGCGCTCACACCGGCGGAAAAAGGGCTGATGGTCGCCATTCCGGTGTTGGGCGGGGCGCTGCTTCGCATTCCGATGGGGCTTTTGGCAGACCGCTGGGGCGGGAAGCGGGCCGGTCTGCTTGGCATGGCGGTGACGGCTATGCCGCTTGTGTGGGGCTGGCGGTTTGCAGATCAGATGACGGATGTGTATGCGCTCGGATTTTTATTAGGGGTGGGCGGAGCCAGCTTCGCTGTTGCCTTGCCGCTCGCGAGCCGCTGGTATCCGAAAGAGTATCAAGGGCTGGCCATGGGGATCGCCGGGGCCGGCAACAGCGGGACGGTGCTGGCGACGCTGTTTGGTCCGCGCCTGGCGGAGATGTATGGTTGGAACGCGGTGTTCGGGTTGGCGCTCGTACCGCTTGTTGTCGTCTTCCTTTTGTTCGCTTGGCTGGCGCGTGAATGTCCAACAGCGGTGAAGCCCATTTCCTTGCGTGAATACCGAGCAGTCCTCCAGCGAAAAGAAGCATGGCTGTTTTGTTTCTTCTACAGCTTGTCATTCGGCGGATTTGTGGGGCTGACGGGTTACTTGGGCATTTTCTTCTTTGATGAATACGGCATCAGCAAAGTCACGGCCGGCGATTTCGTCACCGCCGTCGTGTTTGCGGGCAGTTTCATCCGGCCGATTGGCGGCTATATCGCCGACCGGATCGGGGGAATGCGGCTTCTTTCCTTGTTGTTTGCCGCTGGGACTTTGTTGCTGGCTTGCATCGGTACATTGCCGTCTCTTTTCGTCCTGTTCGGATTGATGGTTGCTCTTTTCCTTTGTTTTGGCGCGGCGAACGGTGCGTTGTTCCAAGTTGTTCCGACGTGGTTTCCGAAAGAGGTTGGCTTGTTGACGGGCATCATTGGCGCCGCTGGCGGACTGGGAGGGTTTTTGCTGCCGAACGTGCTCGGGGTGATGAAGCAGTGGACCGGTTCTTCGGCGTATGGGTTTTGGATGCTGGTCTTCGTTTTCATGGCCGCGGTAATGGCTGCTCGCCGCCTTCAAGGAACTACGGTTGCGGTCGAATCGTTCTCTCAAAAAGCAGCAGAATGAATAGGGTAACCCAAAGAGACGCTGCAAACTTTCAAAGGAAATCGTTTGATTGAACGAAAAAACTGGTGGAACACAGTCCTTTCTTTAGGTTGACAAAGAGGGGGGGTTCGCGGCGTTTCTTAAGTTTTTCCAGCCTTGGCGCTGATTTCGGAAGGATTTCTATTGAAGAATGAGGGTGAAAAAAGGTGCCCGTGAAGAAATTCAGGGCACTTTCGCATGATCGTTTTATAATCGATTTTGCAAAAATCGAAGCAGCTCATCCGCTTGATTGCCGATGAGGGCGATCAGCTGTTCAAACATCGCATCGCGCTCGAGGTCAAGTTCAATGATGCGCTTGGCCAGTTCGAGGGCTTGTTTGTCCATGGCGGCGTCCTCCTTCGATCGTCTGGGCGGGGTGGAATCGTTCATATTCGCGGCGCAGTTCGGCCATTGTCCACTCTTCGAGACGCTCGCGGTCGGCGGCTAAGCCGAACTGCATCAGTCGTTCGATGTAAAATTGCTTTTTCTTCCGCACGGCGCTTCTCATCCATGTCCCCATTCGATTCCCTCCCTGTTTTTACCTTTACCATATCATCTTTTTCTTCAGCATACAGCAAATGTGTTAAGCACATTTACAGGAAATTTAAAAAATATGTTAATTTTATTTACAAAAGTTAGCGGGCTAACATCATTTTTTGTATAATTACGTTAGAAAATATAACGAATTGAGGTGAGGAGTATGACAGCTCATCCGCAAGAAGATCACTACAAATACAAAAAAGTCATTTCGATCGGGGTTGTCAGTGAACTGACCGGGCTGTCGCAGCGGCAAATTCGTTATTACGAGGAACGGAAGCTGGTGTTCCCTGACCGTTCCAAAGGAATTCGCAAATATTCGTTCGCTGATGTGGAGCAGTTGATGAAAATCGCCAATCAGCGCGAGGAAGGGGTATCGACGTGGGAAATCCGTCAGGAAATGACGAAAGAGCTGCGTGAGCGGATGTTGAAAGGGCAAATGAATGCGCATTTTCGGATGCATTCCTAGAAGGCAGGTGAAAAATGGCTGTCACGCGCAAATCAGCGGCATTTCGCCAAAAAAGAAAGATGGCCTCGCAAGGTTTCTCTAATTGAAAAACGTCTGGGATCAGCAACTTTTTGTACTAAATCACCAGCCCTCTAGGGGTTCGGACAGATTCGAATTTTGGATGCATCCCTGCTTGGAAGCAGAGCATGCGGAAAACCGCCTGGCCGTGTGCCAACAGGATGTAAACACAGCGGCGTTTGTCCAATAATAAGAGCATAGTTGCTTGGCGCGCACAGAGATTCGTGCGCGCTTTTTTTTGATAAAGCCTCGAGCAGGGGACGAAATGGAACTGGACCTCAGTACGCGCGTCTCCCGACTGGTCATGCAGCGATCTTTTCTCCTTTTTTCTCCATTTATAATGCCGCTCGATCGATTCCATAATGTAAATGGATAGAACGAGCAGGGGAAGGATGCCGCCAATGAGAAGCAAAGCGACGCAGTGGCTGTTGTCTGTATGGGGACTGATGGATCCACTCTATTATGCATGTTCCCGCCTTGAATATGCTGGTGGGAAAGAGAACGGCTGTCGTTCCATTTTTCGCGTCCGTTTGCTTCGATACAAGGGTGAAACCATTCACCTTTCGGACGGAACGACGATTGCGGCCAATGACTGGCTGTTGAAAATTCACCTTCATAATGTTCGTCTGCTTCGCGAACTGATGCAGTATCGAAGCGATATTCAAAAAGGACGTTATATTTTCGAACAAGTGAAGGCCAGTTTGCCGTATGTTGCCCATTATCTTTACCATCACGAACAGTCCGCCAGCATAAAAGGGATTATCGGCGTGACGATGTTAAACAAAGGTTGTGAGAGACTCGGATTTGATGTCATTAACATTGGCAATTCATTTTACCGTTGGTTTAAAATGGCATCCCATTGGCCGATGATGACAGTGGCCCAACACCGTCTCATGCCGCTTGTCCGTCCGCCGAAATATTTGGTGATGTCAAAGGGAAAATTGTTTTCGTTGTACGGCTGCCATCTCATCCACTAACTCCCTCTTTCTTCTCTCCTCCATTTCACTATAATGGGTATCGAGGGAGGAGAGAAGACGATGACATTCTTTTTTGTTTTTCTTGCAATCTTGTCATTGCTTGCTTTGGTCATTCGCAAAGCCCACCGCAATACGTATGAAGCGGTTTTGCATAAAGTCCAAGTCGGTCGTTCAGAGGATGGAGATGGAGCCCTTCGGATTTTGCAGCTATCGGATTTGCATCTTGAAAAACTGTCGATCACCCCGGACGATTTATACGAAAAGCTGAAAGAGGAAGCGATCGATTTGATCGCGTTGACGGGCGACTTTTTGGACCGTGAGGAAAGCATCGCCAAGCTCGGTCCGTATTTGGCCGCGCTGAATGCATTGAAACCGACGTACGGCATGTATGCGGTGTTTGGCAACCACGATTACGTGCTGCAAGGCGAACCGTTTGCGCGCTTGAAAGCGACGCTTGAGGCGCACGGCTGCGTCGTCTTGCAAAACGAGACGAAAACGATCACCGTCAACGGTCAAACCGTCAATATCATCGGCATCGATGACTTTTACACGGGGCGCAGCGACATCGAAAAGGCGTATGCGGGCGTGAAAGACGGCATCAACCTTGTGTTGACGCACGATCCGGACATCGTGCCGCATATGAAAGACTATCATTTTGACTACTTGTTGTCCGGCCATTTCCACGGCGGACAAATTCATTGGCCAAAGCCGTACCATTTGGCGAAAATGAGCAAAACGCTCACCGAGCGGAACATGATCAAAGGTTATCATGAATGGGAGGGAAAACCGTTTTATATCAACGAAGGGCTTGGGCAAACCGGGGTGAACATCCGGATCGGCTCGAAGCCGGAAGTGACGCTCCACTTGTTGGCGCTGCCGTCCCGAAGAGAAGCGGTGAAAGCTGTCTAATTGGCAGCTTTTTATTTTTTTAGGTAGGAAAGCGGTTTCGCTTGCGCGTGCCACCATGCGGCGCGCTTTTTGTGTAGACTCGTCTCCCCGTTGTTGGGGGAAAATCAATGACAGTTTGCATAGACAAGGGAAACCATCGCCATACTTTTTAAAGAAAGGAGTGAATGGCCAATGGAACCGTCGTGGAAAGCTCTCTTGCCATTTTTAGTTGTCATCCCGATTTCGATTTGGACGAAGCAAGTCATCCCCGGGCTGTTTGTCGGGCTGTTGGTTGGCAGTTATTTGATGACCCCGTCCTTGCTTGGCGGGTTGCGGACGATGCTTCATTACGTTGTTGACAACTTAATGCAGACGAACAACATTCGCATCATCATTTTCTTGTATGTGTTCGCCGGTCTTGTGAGCATGATCAAATACACCGGCGGAATCAAAGGATTTGTCCATCTCGTCAGCCAAAAAGTGAAATCGGCCAAAACCGCTATGCTGCTGACGTGGATTTCGACGATGGTGACGTTTAGCGACCCCGATTTTCGCATCGTCACCGTCGCGCCGATCATGAAGGCGCTGCGCAAACGGCTCGGGCTGTCGTCCCAGCAAATCGGCTTTGCCATTGAGGTGACATCCAACCCGGTTGTCGCGCTCATCCCAATTGCCACCGCGTTTGTCGGCTATATGGTGTCGGTCATCGATAAGGCGCTTGATACGGCCGGCATCGGCGCGGAGCCGTACATCGTGTACGTCCGAAGCATTCCGTTTAACTTTTTCTCGTATGCCATTATTGCCGTCGGGCTCTACTACAGTTTTTTTGTCTATTCGCGCCAAAAACAAGCAGCAGTAAGCGAAAAGCGGAAAGAGGCGCCGATTCGGAGCTGGAACGAGCGGTTGGCGCTCGAAATGGCGGAAGAACAGCGGCCGGCTGACCATGAACCCAATGAAGCGCAAGGGGAAGAAGGGGACGCGATGCAGACATGCCCGCGCGCCTACCAAAAAGAAACGCCGGTCAAGCCGTGGAATTTGATCGTTCCGCTTTCGATCGTGCTTGTCTTGACGTTGTTTTTAAGCTGGTGGGACGGCCGCCGGGGGGCAAGAACGTTTTGGCAGGCGTTTTTGCAAAGCGATGCGCTCGGCGCGATGTTGGAGGCGCTGTTGTTTACCGTCATCATTACAGTTGCTTTCTTCCTTTGGCAGCGATTTAAATTGAACGATTTGTTGACGCATTTTGTCAAAGGCGGCAATGAGCTGATTTCCGTCATTTTAATGCTGGCGCTCATTTGGGCGCTGTCGGCTGTGGCGGAGGATTTAGGGTTTTCGCAATACATTACGGGCCATGTCAAAGAATGGATTCCGCCGTTTTTCGTCGCCCCGATTTTGTTTTTGCTTGGCGCTGTCATTTCCTATTTCATCGGCTCGTCGTGGGGGACGTGGGGGATGTTGATGCCGCTTGGCGTAACGCTAGCGAGCCAGTCGGGAACGAACATTTTGCCGGTCATCGGCGCGGTGTTTGCGAGCGGGACGTTCGGGGCGTTTGCGTCGCCGCTTAGCGACAATACGGTGACGCTTTGCACCATTTTGGATTTGCCGGTGATGGAATACGCGCGAACGAAGCTGATTCCGTCGTTGATCGCCGCCGGCATCGCCGCCGTTTTGTTCGGCGCGACATCGTTTCTTTTGCATTAACGCCGTTATCGCCCTCTTTCGCCTTCCGTGATACACTAAAAGAAAAAAGAAAGGGGAACGCTGATGGGAGAGGCGGAACGGCGGCTTGAGGAGCTCGGCCAATGGCGGGAGGAAGATCCGAAAGAACGGCTCGAGCAGCTGAATGAGCGGCTCGCGGTGGAGGATGCGTATTATCGGGCCGCAGAAGATGAGAGGGCGCGCGAACGGTATTACCGCCATCTGCCGCTTGAAGGGGACGGATTGATGTTGTTTGTCCGCTATCATGAACTGGCGGCGCACACCCATAAGCGGCGGCTGCCGTATTTTTTCAGCAAGGATGAGTATTTGTACACATGGGTCGACTTGCACCCGGACGGAACGGTGCGCAGCTTGTATTCCGGCGAGCGGAAAGATCCACGAACACTGATCGTTCAAGATGTGGAAACGATGAAGCGGCGTTATGAAGAGTTTCGTCAACTGTTGAGAAGGACGAAAAATGGATGGGGCGATGTGCACGAGCGGGTGAACACGATCGAGCAGCAATGGAAATTCAATGCGGAACATGTTGTCCCGCAGTCGTGGTTTGGCGCCCGCGAACCGATGAAAGGCGATTTGCATCATTTATTCGTTTGCCAGCCGGAGTGCAATACGATGCGGTCGAATTTTCCGTACGCGGATTTCCCGTTTTACAATCCGGAAGATCCCGACGAGCAAATCCAAAACCGCTGCGGCGTCGTCCATAACGGCTATTTCGAGCCGGAATACGGCAAAGGGACGGCGGCAAGGGCGATGCTTTACTTTCTGCTTCGCTACCCGAAGGCGATCGCGAAATCATTCCGGCGCAAAATCGATATTCCGCTCCTTGTCCGTTGGCACGAACAATTTCCGCCAACGGTGTATGAGCATCATCGCAACAGCGCGATTTTCTTCATCCAAGGCAACCGCAATCCGTTCATTGATTTCCCGGAACTAGCGGGAAGGATGGTGTTTCCGTTTGAGGGGGCGCTGTGAAATGAGATTGAGGGCGGATGTCCGCTTTTTGTTTCCAAAGAGCGCCTAATCGTCCGAGAGCGGAAAAACAGCGTGATAATAGGCAGAAAAGCTGTCTCCGAAAAACGGTCGTTTCATTTCGGGAGACAGCTTTTTTGCGGCTAAACAAAGCGTGAGAGAGGTCAAGCGGAAATCGTTTGTTCATCCGTTGCCTGGCGGTCTGCTTGTTTGCGGAAGTACGTTGCGACAATCGGGCCGGAAATATTGTGCCAGACGCTGAAAATAGCGCTTGGAACGGCGGCGAGCGGCGAAAAATGGGCGGTCGCTAAAGCCGCACCAAGCCCAGAGTTTTGCATGCCCACTTCAATGGAAATCGCCTTTTGTTTTGGCGGCGACAGGCGAAACAGTTTGGCAAACCAATACCCAAGCAGCAAGCCCAATCCGTTATGAACAACGACAATAAGAAAAATCAGAAGCCCGCTTTTGGCAATGGCCGCTTGGTTTTGCCCGACGACGGCGGCGACGATGGCAACAATGGCGATGACCGAAACGAGCGGCAGCGCCGGGATGCACGCTTTTACTTGCTTTTGGAACAGCGCCTGGGCGATGAGCCCTAAAACAATCGGAATCAGCACGACTTTAACGATCGACCAAAACAAGGCGGCAGCGGACACCGACAGCCATTTTCCCGCTAAAAGCAAAATGAGCGACGGCGTCAAAATCGGCGCTAAAATCGTCGAAACAGAAGTGACGGCGACCGACAGCGCCGTATCCCCTTTCGCCAAATACGTCATGACGTTGGACGCCGTCCCGCCCGGGCAGCAGCCGACTAAAATAATGCCGAGCGCCACCTCACGTGAAACCGGCAGAAAGTAAGCGAGCAAAAACGCGACAAGCGGCATGATGAGAAACTGGGCAACGACGCCGATTAACACATCAAGCGGACGCTTGAACACCTCTTTAAAATCGTTCGCTGACAGCGTCAATCCCATGCCAAACATCACGATGCCTAGAAGCGGCACGATATACGGAGCGATCCACGTAAATGCGCTGGGAGCGAAAAAGGCGAGCGCTCCAAACAGAAGCACCCAGATGGCAAAGGTGTTGCCGACAAAGTTGCTGATTTTTCCTAGTGTGTTCATTGAGCTTCCTCCTTGAGCAAAGATGGGAAAGATATACAAAAGATTATATACACTTTTCAGAAAAATTCAACTGATGAGGTGGCGAATTTTGAAGAAATGATGACAATGAGGAATGATTGTGAAAAAAGTCACTCCTTTCTTCTTTGCTTATGGTATGATTGGAATTGAGAAGAAGAATCATTATTGAATCACAGGAGAGACGGATAGAAAAACAGGGGGAAATGATCATGGTGCTGACTGATTTGCATAAAGGGGAAACAGCGGTCGTCGTCCGTCTGGCCATTGAGCAGGAGGCACTGAAACAGCGTCTTCTTCATCTAGGGGTGAAAGAAGGGAAAACGGTGCGGTTGAAAGCCGCGATGCCGTTTGGCGGACCGGTGATGATCGAAATCGATGGACAGGCGATCGGCTTGCGGCGCAAAGAGGCGTCATCGATCGAGGTGAAATAAATGTCCTACATCGCTTTATTTGGCAATCCAAACACCGGCAAAACGTCATTGTTTAACTGCTTAACTGGGTCTTATGAATATGTGGGCAACTGGAGCGGGGTGACGGTCGAGAAAAAAATCGGAGTGCTCCGCCAGCACGGGGTTTCGGTGGTCGACTTGCCCGGCGTGTATTCGCTTCAGCCGCTGTCGCGTGATGAAGGAGTGGCGACCGATTTTTTATTGACCGAGCCGTGCTCAGCGATTGTCAATATCGTTGACGCGTCACAACTTCAGCGCAACTTGCATTTGACGGTTCAGCTATTGGAATTTGGCCGCCCGCTCATCATCGCTTTGAATATGGTGGATGTCGCTGAAAAACGCGGCGTCAAAATCGATGCCGCCAAGCTGTCACGCCATCTCGGCGTCCCAGTTGTTCCGGTCATCGCCCGAACGGGAAAGGGGACAAAGGAGTTATCGCGCACCATTTTGTCGGCAAAAGACGGACACCATTCCCGCATTTTTATTGATTACGGCGTTGAGGTGGAACGCGCGATCCGCCGCATTGCCGAGCAGCTGCCGGACGATGTGCCTGGAAACAAACGATGGGCGGCGTTGCAGTTCCTTGAAGGAAACGAGCGCATCGCCGCCTATTTGCGCGGGCGGTTGGATCTTTCTCCGCTTCTAGAAGCCCGCGCAGAGGCGGAACAGAAGCTCGGATCTTCGGTCGCCGAACAGATTTATGAGACGCGTGACCGCTGGATCGGTGAGGCGATCGCTGTTGCGGCGATCGCGCTTGAGAACAAACCGTTGACATGGACGGAAAAAATCGATGTGGTTGTGACAAACCGTTATGTCGGGCTGCCGATTTTTTTGGCGCTGATGTATCTCGTGTTTATGCTCACGTTTAACTGGCTTGGGACGCCGCTTGCCGATCAGCTTGACGCTTTCTTCTCAGGGCCGTTCACTGATTGGCTGTCCCGTCTTCTCGACTGGGCGGGGGCGTCGCCGTTTATCAAGGCACTCGTTTTGGACGGGATTGTCGCTGGGGTCGGCGGGGTGTTGGTGTTTGTGCCGCAAATTTTCATTTTGTTCTTTTTCATTTCTTTGCTTGAAGACTCCGGATATATGGCGCGCGTGGCGATGGTGATGGACCGGATGATGGAAGCGATCGGGTTAAACGGCAAGGCGTTTATCCCGATGATCATTGGCTTTGGCTGCAACGTTCCTGGAGTGATGGCGGCGCGCACGATCGAGCAGCCGAAAGAACGGCTGTTGACGATCTTGGCGCTGCCGTTTATGTCGTGTTCCGCCCGCTTGCCGGTGTACGCCTTGTTTGCCGGCACGTTTTTCGTCCGCGAACAGGCGCTTGTCGTCTTTTCGCTTTACGTGCTTGGCATTGTAGTGGCTTTGGGGCTCGCCAAGTTGTTCTCATCGACGCTCTTGAAAAACGAAAGTTCGCTGTTTGTCATTGAACTGCCGCCATACCGCGTGCCGCAGGCGCTCACGTTATGGCGGAGCACATGGGAGAAAGGGAAAGGATTCATCCGCAAAGCAGGAACCTTTATTTTCGGCGGTTCGGTCGCCATTTGGCTGTTGACGTATATCGGGCCGCATGGGGTCGGCGTCGCGATGGATGACAGCTTTCTCGCCGCCATCGGCGGCCTCATCGCTCCGTTGCTTGCCCCGCTTGGCTTTGGCGCCTGGCAGGCGGGCGCGGCTTTGATCACCGGCTTTTTGGCGAAAGAAGTTGTGGTGTCGACGATGAATATTATTTACCACGTTCATGAGGAGAATGGGCTGAAGCAGGTGATCGCCTCCCATTTCACGCCGCTGTCGGCGTTCAGCTTTATGGTGTTCGTCCTGCTTTATACGCCGTGTCTAGCGACGGTGGCGGCGATTCGCAAAGAAACCGGGTCGCGGAAATGGACGCTGTTGTCAATCGGATGCGCGCTGACGGTTGCGTATGTCATTTCGTTTGCCGTCTATCAGTTTGGGCATATGCTTGGTTATTCATGAAAGGAGAGAGAATCGATGATCGTGAATCTTGTGATCGGCGGAGCGATTTTTGCCTACGCCGGCTGGACGCTGGTTCGCCACGTGAAAAAAAGCGCCAAAGGGGCGTGCGCGTCATGCCATGTGGCTGACCATTGCCGAGGCAGCTGCGGGACGGAGAGGTAACCCGTTCAAGACGAACGGATTCCTGACGATGATCGGAATCCGTTTTTCTCATTTTCCGACGAAAGACTTTCGCTTCCATGTTGTAGGATAGCCAAAAAATAAGCGGGGATACAATGGGTAAGCTGCTTCAACGGACCATCCGTTTCAACGGGCTCTGGAGGACAAAAGATCAGGCCGCCCTTTGTTTTGGCTGTTGGGTGTTGTTGCCTCAATGATGGCCGAAACACCGGGGGTAGAAAGCTTTTTTCGTTCAACCGTTGAAACTCAAGGGAAGACCGTGAGTGTGGAGGATAAACTTTTGACAATACCTAAAAATTGAGGATAGCGAAAAGGCGGCTTTGGATCAAGGTTCGCACAGTTGTGTAAAAACAAAGCAGCAAAAAACGACGTTGTGGTCCTGTCATCCAAGTTTACTGGGTTGGCGATGGAATTTCACGCAATAATTGAACTTGACCCGGCTTTGGCCCGCTCTTTTCCTCACTCTTTTCCTCACTCTTTTCGTTTTTGGATGGGACGGATGTAACTCTCTAATTCGTGGGCAAGATGCTGGATGCAATCATTTCCTCGGAACTTGGCATCCTCGACAAGGTACACTGTGAAATTTTCCGCTTCTTTATTGGTCATCGTGAACTCATATCCATTCAAATCAAGGAACGTGACGAATACGGTTAAAGCCGTCCGCTTATTGCCGTTGTGGAAAATATGACCTGTCGCGATGGAATGGTAATAGCAGCAAGCCTTTTCAATAATCGAAGGGAACTGTTCCTCCCCGAACAATTTCGTTTTCGGTCTTTCCAACATCCACGCGAATTTATCGGGGAATTGGATCCCCGCTTGTTCTGCATCGTCGTACATTTCCATGACCGTGTAATGGATAAATATGATTTCTTCCGCTGTCAAATAATAAACCATGTTTTCCTCCAGCTGCTCCTTTATCTATATTTCAAGTTGCGCAGCGCTTCGTCATATTTGGAGATCGCGCGGTTCATCGCCATCGCGACTTCAGGACGGACTCCTTTTGGAATTCGGTTTGCGCGTTTCATCACGATTTCCCCTCGTTCCTTGTCGTAATATATTTCGATTTCATCGCCTTTATTTAGGTTTAGCATCGTGGCTAAATCTTTCGGGATGCTAACGGACAAACTATTCCCGACTTGGCTAATCCGACGTGTATACGTTTTGTCATTCTTGCTTCCCAACATTTCCGCGTCCATTTCTTTTTCATCTCCTTTCCATAATATGGACAAAAAGGACGTTTTTATCCATAAAATTATTACTGTATAAACAATTATAACAATGATCTTCCGAAAAGCAATACGGAATAATAAAAAAGGGCTTTTTGTCTTTCAACGAGAAAAACGCATGCCGCATTTGCAGTCGGGGGATCATTCCATTGAGGGTAGGTTCTTTGTCACTATTCAATGGATATACATGACGCTGTTTTTGTCGTTTCTTGTTTCAAAGAATGACGAAAACGAAAAGAAGGAAACGATATTCATCAAAATTTGTTTGTAGTTAGGACGAACGGACTATTTACATGGAATGAAAAAAACGGTAAAAATAGAAGTGAGGACATTAGTTTAGAAAAAAGAGAAAATTCTGTTTATCAAGGGGACAGCATTATGGTTTACGATGGAATCATTTTGTCGTTGTTGATCGGCTGGTTTCGCGGCGGAAGCCTGAAAGGGTTGGCCAACATGAAATTGCGCGGCGGTTGGCTGTTCCCGATCTTATTGGCGGTGCAGTTTGTGGTTTTTTTCCTGCAAGAGCGGGTCGCATGGATCTCGAGCATGAGCAACGGCATTTTTCTCCTCGTCTACATCACCGGGCTCGCGTTTTTATGGCTCAACCGCCATCAGCCGGGGTTTTCGGTCATCTTCGCCGGCGTCTTGCTTAACTTTATCGTCATGGCCGTAAACGGCGGACGGATGCCGGTATCGATCGAAGCCGCCCAATTTCTCGGCCGCGAATACATCGAAGCGTTAAAAGCCGGTCTGTACGGCAAGCACCAGGCGATCACATCGGATACGCTTCTGCCGTTTCTCGGCGACATCATTCCGCTGTCTCCACCGTACCCGCGCCAACAAGTCATCAGTATCGGCGACGTCGTGATGAACGTAGGGGCGTTCTTGTTCATCCAGCATCTGATGCTCAGTGCACCGCGGCATGGGGCAGACGATGCTGAGAAAGAAACAACGGCCGCTCCTGCGAATCAATAAATTAAGGGGAGGAGTTTATTTATGAAATGGAAACAAACTCTTATTAACCTGTTGATTATTGGGTCTGTGATTGTTGCATTGACATCGGGTATGAAGCTTGTGTAATAATGATTGTGTAATAACGATTGAAATGACGAGGGGCTGAAAACTGCCTCTCTTAGCTTTTTTATAAATTTTGAATTACTGAGAGTGATTTTGAATGGGAAATCGTATATCGTCTATCGGTGTCAAACTCTATATTTTAGGGATTTCTTTACTGGGTCTCTTTGTTTATTTTTTTCATTTGACCGTCTCATTTTTTTCTTTGAGTGATTGGGTTTTGATTTATGTATTAACAGCTTCTGTTCTTATAGTGAATCGTTTTTTGATTTACCTTCCCCCAAAAGGGAACTCTATTTCTATGGATTCATCGATTTATTTGGCTTGTTTATTTGTTTTTAATTTACATATTACGTTACTTGTGTTGGGAATATTTAGTTTTATATATGCCCTATATAAAAGAAGCATTGAATTATGGAAGCATTTATTTAATTTTTCCGTGAAAATCCCCACCACTTGGTGAGTGCGGTATACGC
>NZ_SDKL01000069.1:0-22518 GCF_004123125.1 Geobacillus sp. PK12 | reverse complement strand
CTCCCGGCAGGCCGTGATCCACGACGCCGCGTCGCCGTTGATGACCAATAGGTCTTGGCACGGATCATAGGCATATTCCTTCATCAGCCACTCCTCAAACCGTTCCCACACGTCCCCCGTCCCTTCATGGAGGTAGTGGCGCCGGTTCACCAGCTCAAGCTGCGACCCGTTTCGTCTCCATCCCTCGTGAACCGCCAGGATTTTCTCTTCTTTCGCCCGTTTCCCTTTCCCCTGGCGGGAAATAAACAGTCCATCGGCCTCCACAAACAGCACCCGGCCGTGCCGTTTGGAAACAGGGTGATGCAGCGAGACAGGGGCCTCCAGCACCAGTTGGCGAATCGCCTCGTGGCTGAGGACCGCATACCCCACGATCGACTCCAGCGTGCGAGCCGCTTTGCGGTAGGAAGAGCACTCGACGGCCAACTCGACCGCCGTTTCCTCGAGGCAAGGGCTGATCGACTGCGCTCCATCAAAGCCCAGTTCGGCATCCAGCAAGAACGTATACGCCCCCGTTTGTCGATCATAGTAGTAGTTCCGTCGGAACGTCACTTCCCCAAACAGCGTTTGGATCGTAGTCGGCCGTTTGTCTTTCAGCTGATACCGGCGCTTGTCCCGCGCTTCCGCCAGTTGTTGATCGATCTCCTCCAAAAGGGCCGCCAACAAGACAGCGAACACCTTTTGAAGAGTTCTCAACAATTGATCATCCAAATCTTTCCATAAAGTCCATTATGTGGTAAGATGTTTCATGCCTGAATCCGTGATAAAGACGCGTTCAAACTGCCAAGACAACTTGATAAATCAACAAATATTGTGCTCAGGGTTCTTCACCTAATAGGTGAATATTCGGAATTGAGTTGATACTTTGGCGTGATTGGGTTTTCCAACATTTTTGATACACTTCTGTCACGGATTCAGGTCATGGACTCTCTCCCTCCTGTTTTCGGTTGATGTTGACAATCACCATCATAGCAGGGAGAGAGTCCTTTTTGCATGATCTTTGCTTGTTCTACCGCGCTTCGCTTGGTGGCCCCGACGAGCGTCGCGAACAAAAGTTCGCAACCCTCGTCGGGGATCATTTCGAAATGTCACCCACAAATATTTTACTCACACTTCAAGTTTTTTCTTTCGGCCCCAAACTCCCTTATTCACATTTCTTCCATTCTCTCGCTAACATCCCGTACACAACATGGTCGACAAAATGATCGTAAAGCCACTCCGCATCTCGAATCGTCCCTTCATTCGTAAATCCCAGCCGTTCAGGAATCGCTCTGCTCCGGCGATTTTCTGTTGCACAGCGGATTTCGACACGATTCATCCCCTGCTCAACGAACAAATAGTCGATGCACGCCTTGCACGCTTTCGTCATCAGCCCCATTCCTTGAAACGATTCGCCAAGCCAATAGCCAATGCTCGTTTTTCGATTCGCTCGATCCATATAATGAATTCCGATCACACCAGCCAATTGGCCACGATGCCAAATTCCTGCCTCAAAACCATTGCCAGCAGCAAACTTCTGCAATCCTTGAAAGATAAACGTCTTCGAATCCGCTGCTGTTTGGGTTGAATCCACCCATGGGAGCCATTGACGCAAATGCGGGCGGCAGGAGTCAATCAACGCAAAAAGCGATTCCGCATCTTCCATTGTGAGCAACTTTAGCCATGAATGTTCCTCTAAGCGATGGATAAACATCGTTCATTCCCCTTTCATCATTTTTCTCATTATAGCATATCAACCTAAACACGCCAGTCGTCCGCCAATCCCTTCTTGGCAAATAAAAAAAGACTGTTCCCATGACGGCAAACCCGCCTTAGGAACAGTCCTCCGATCCTCTCTATTCCCGCAAAAAGACGAAGTAGCAGATAAAGACGACAAATAGCACATACAACAGCGGATGAACATCTTTGCCGCGGCCTTTTAAAATCATCGTGATCGGGTAGAAGATGAATCCAACGGCAATCCCAGTGGCGATGCTGTAGGAAAGTGGCATCGTGATGAGCGTGAAGAACGCCGGCACGGCGACTTCGAACTTTTTCCAGTCAATTTCGCCGATCGACGAAGCCATCAACACCCCGACGATGATGAGCGCTGGTGCGGTGACCGGTGCGGTAATGACGCTCAGGAGCGGCGAGAAGAACAACGCCAGCAAGAACAAAATCCCCGTCACAACGGCCGAAAACCCAGAGCGTCCTCCGGCGGCGACGCCGGCTGACGATTCGATGTACGATGTCGTCGTCGATGTGCCAAACACCGCCCCCACCATCACTGCTGTCGCATCGACAAGCAGCGCTTTGCCGGCGCGCGGCAGTTTGTTGTTTTTCAGCAGTCCGGCTTGGTTGGCGACAGCTAGAAGCGTCCCTGTCGCATCGAAAAAGTCGACAATAAAGAACGTTAAGACAACGCCGAGCATTTTCCACGAGAAAATGTCCGGCAAATGCTTGATCGCTACACCGAAGGTTGGCGAAATATCCGGAATAGCGCCGACAATTTGATGCGGCACTTTGATCAATCCGAAAATCATGCCGACAATCGCGGTAATGACCATGCCGTAAAAGACGCCGCCGTTTACTTTTCTTACCATCAAAACAACAGTAATGAACAATCCAAAAATGGCCAACAGTGTATTGCCGTCTTTCAATGAACTTAATCCAACGAGCGTTGCTTTGTTATCGACAATAATTCCAGCGTTTTGCAAGCCGATGAACGTGATGAACAGGCCAATTCCGGCGCTGACTGCATATTTCAGTTCAACGGGAATGGCATCGATAATTTTTTCCCGAATGCCGGTGAGCGATAAAATCGTAAAAATGATGCCGGAAACAAACACCCCTGCCAGCGCTGTTTGCCACGGAATGCCCATATGCAGCACGACGGTGAAGGCGAAAAAGGCATTCAGCCCCATCCCAGGCGCCAAGGCGATTGGATAGCGGGCCAACACTCCCATCAAAATCGATCCGTACGCCGCTGCCAAAGCCGTGGCGACAAACACGGCGCCTTGGTCAATGCGCAGTTCATCAGGAAAATCTTTCACAGCCCCTAACGACAAGGTAAATGGGTTGACGAACAAAATGTACGCCATCGACAAAAACGTCGTCAGCCCGGCGATAATCTCCGTTCGATAGTTCGTGCCGAGCTCATCAAACTGGAAGTACTTTCTCACGTCTGCCCCCTCCTATACATAAAATAAAAAACGCTTCTAGCAGCTACCAGAAGCGTTGACTAGGAAGGAATGACGAACAGAGAGAGGACAAACAAGCACTCTCCGATCCCGCATCCCTCGTAGTCAAGCTATTTACGGTAGCTTGGTAGAAACTCCCGAGCCATATTCCCGGGATTATACGACGGAATTCAACAATATTCATGATTCCACGGCTATTGTATCAGCCTGAAGATGACCTGTCAAGAAAAAAGACGAACATTTCTTTGGAAATGTCCGTCTTTTGTTCGTTTTTATTCCCACTCGATCGTTGCCGGAGGCTTGCTTGTAATATCGTAGACGACGCGGTTGACATGCGGCACCTCATTGACGATGCGCGTTGAAATCCGCTCGAGCACATCCCACGGGATGCGCGCCCAATCGGCGGTCATCCCGTCGATCGAGGTCACCGCGCGGATGGCGACCGTATAATCGTACGTGCGGGCATCCCCCATCACCCCAACGCTACGAATGTCGGGAAGGACGGTAAAGTATTGCCAAATTTCGCGGTCCAACCCCGCTTTTTTCACTTCTTCGCGCAAAATGGCGTCTGATTCGCGAACGATTTCCAATTTTTCTTCCGTCACTTCTCCAAGAACACGGATGCCAAGCCCTGGCCCCGGGAACGGCTGCCGCCAGACGATTTCGTCTGGGATTCCTAGTTGCGTGCCGAGTGCACGCACTTCGTCTTTAAACAGCGTATTGAGCGGTTCGATCAGTTCGAATTTCATATCTTCCGGCAAACCGCCGACATTATGATGCGATTTGATCGTTTGCGCCGTCGCCGTGCCGCTTTCGATAATGTCGGTATAGAGCGTGCCTTGCACTAAAAATTCAATGCCTTCAAGCTTGGCCGCCTCGTCGTCAAATACGTAAATAAACTCGTTGCCGATGATTTTCCGCTTTTGTTCCGGGTCCGTAACCCCTTTGAGTTTCGCCAAAAAGCGGTCTTTCGCATCAACTTTAATGACATTCATTTGGAACTGCTCACGGAACGTCTTCATGACGCTTTCGGCTTCACCTTTGCGCAAAAGGCCATGGTCGACGAAAATACAAGTAAGTTGATCGCCAATGGCGCGGTGCACCAAAACGGCAGCAACCGACGAATCGACTCCGCCGCTTAAGGCGCACAGCACTTTTTTTCCGCCCACTTGTTCACGGATGCGGCGCACCTGCTCATCAATAAAGTTTTCCATCGTCCAGTCGCCCCGGCAGCCGCACACCTCAAAGACAAATTTCTTCAATAGATCATTGCCGTATACCGAGTGGCGCACTTCTGGATGGAATTGCACTCCATACCATTTTCGCCGTTCATCGCTCATCGCAGCAATCGGGCACGAAGGGCTCGTCGCATCGACAGCGAAACCAGCCGGCGGAGCGGTCACCAAATCGCCGTGGCTCATCCAAACGACTTGCTCGTCCGGCAAACCATGAAAAAGCAAAGAATCGTTTTTCACTTGGATGAGCGCTTTGCCGTATTCACGGTGCGTCGCTTTTTCCACCTTACCTCCTAAATGGTGCGCCATCAGCTGCATCCCGTAGCAAATCCCTAAAATCGGCAGCCCCAGCTCAAAAATCGCTGGATCGCATGTAAACGCTTGTTCATCATACACGCTGTTTGGACCGCCCGAGAAAATGATTCCTTTGGCGTTCAGCGCACGAATTTCCTCAGCACGGATCGTGTGCGGATGCAGTTCGCTGTAGACGCCAAACTCTCGGATGCGGCGGGTAATCAGCTGGTTATATTGACTGCCAAAGTCCAAGACGACGATCATTTCTTGGTTCATGTTTTCCACCCCGTCAAAAAAATAACGCTGCCATTGCCCAAAATATGGATGAAGGCAGAATAGCAGCGTCTTCTGCCTTCATAGTCGGGCCGTTTACGGCGGCCCGGTAGAGACGCGCAAGCCATATTCTTGCGCTTATATGAAGGGTTTTCGTCTATCCGTATGCAAATTTGAGTTCATTCTATCAACTTGCCGGCATACGGTCAAGAGATCGTCCTTTTTATTAAATTTTCCCACAATTCCACCGCTTCACGGACATTGGCTTCCTTGATTCCCGTTCCGTATACGGCGCGTTCATATAGTTTCGTCAACCGATTCATTTCATCTGTTTCAAACAGGCGATCCACTTCGGCGGCGTATTGACGCAGCGTTTCATGCGGCCGACGCTTAAGTCCATAATCTTGCAAATGGCGAAGAAGCGCCCCGTACGCAGAAATGAGCCAGGCGGCCCCATCGAGTTTCCGGCGGCGGAACCGAAACAGCGTAAAGCGCGGCCACCATTTCCGCCTTGTCGCATAGGCCGCTCCGCCCAACACGGCCAACACGACCAGCGCGGTCAACCCCATTTTCCACGACCAAACATCCGCCAGCTTCTCCCACCAATGCTCCCCCTGTGCCGTCGAAGGTTGCTCAAGTAATTGATCGAGCGGCACACGCGGCGTTTCCCGTTCTTCCGGCTGCAGCTGTGGTTCTGGCTCCTCTGGATTCGAAGCGGCAAGCGAGAACGCATATGGATTGACAAACCCTTGCGTCGGTTCAAATGGCACCCAGCCGATGCCTTCAAAATACACTTCGACCCATGAATGGGCGTCGTTGTTGCGCACTTCATAAACCGATTGCCCGTCTTGTTCCCCAACCAACCGTCCGGATGTGTACCCTTTCACCCAGCGCGCTGGAATGCCCAGTGTGCGGACGAGCACCGCCATCGAGGTGGAAAAATTGTCGCAATACCCTTGCTTCGTCTCAAATAAAAACTGGTCGACGTAATCTTGATCAGGCCCGGGAACAGCGACGTCCGTCGTTTCGTACGTGTATCCGTTCAGATGGAAGTATTGCTCGATCGCTTTTACCTTGTCGTACACGGTTTCTTTTCCATCAGTAATTTGCTTCGCCAACTCGCGAACCCGCTGCGGAAGCGTCTCTGGCAATTGCGTATAACGTTTCAAAAAGGGCGGGTCTTGGACAGGAGGAGCGGCGCGCAATGCCTCAATCGGAAAATCTGGCTCCATATACGTCAGCATATACTGACGGATCGGAAGCGCGTTGGCGTTTTGATCGCTCGTATAAATTTTTTCCGTCGCCATATGCATGCGGTAGACGATATGGTCAGACGTTTGCACCTGTTGCAAGCCGAGCGGATAGACGAGATGAAACGCCTGGTCTTGGCGGGTGATTTCCGCCGTCTGCTCGACCGTCTTGACTTTGTCGCTCCACCATTCATACCTAATCAGCTCACCGTTTCCAAACGACTGGACTTGTTCGCTTTGAAACGCTTCCCACCCTTTTCCCGTGTAAATGTCTTTCGTTTCGACGCGCCAATAATGACGGCCTTGGTCTTTGGCAATGAAAACGACGGCATCATCAGCAATAAACGGCCCGCCGAGGCGGGAATCATTCTGTCCGTATCCCACTTTTGCCACACCAGGAGAAGGTGAGTCATCGTTCGTTTCTTCCGGCTGGGCGTGATCGCTGCGGATAAACGCCACCGGATCCGGCCATTGCGGCGGCAGCTTTGGTCCCGCATACCCAACCGCAAGAGCGACGGCAGGAATGAATAGAGCGGCCGCCCGCCACGTTCCGATGCGAAAAGACGGCGCTTTTGCCTGCAGCTCTTCGCCCTGGAGCCAAACGAAGGCAAAAAAGCCGAGCGCAACAAGACGAAGGATCGCCCCGTTGCCGCTATATGGCAGAAACGTATCAAGCACAGCGATATACCCAACTGTCAACGCGTATGGGACAAACCACCGATTCCGCCGTACAATAAGCCAATGCAACAGGAACGAAACGGCCCATAACAGCAGAAAAAAGACAAAGGTGCGCAGCGCATCACCCGGCATAGAAGACCGGTCGCCCAACAACCAGACGGTGCTATCCCGCCAAAGCGCATGAGGCAAAGCGGCGATCGAAGCAAAAGAAAATAGACGAGAAAGCGCCCACCATATATAAACCATTTTCCCGAGCGCGGAAAGCCATATGGGAACACGGAGCAAATGAAGTCCGAAACAAAGGGCGACAAATGATACAAACACGCCTATATGCGCTGTATCGGTGACGGCCTCTAACGGCCAAAGCCATTCCGTGAGCAGCCAAGCGGCTAGGGCGTTAGACAGCACGGTAGATAACATGTTTGCCCCTAACGGTCTCATCCGTCTCCTCCTCCTTGCCGGACGGTTTGCAACGCCTGCGGGTCAATGCGCGATACGTACACTCCGCTGCGGCGAAGCCTGTCCGCCCAATTCCGCTCATCCTCTCCCCATTCACGGTTGACAACATACAGAACAATATGGCGTTTTGGCGCCATTGCTCGCAGCTGCCCGGCCAACTGGGCGGACAACGCGGACGTCACAATGATGCAACCAGCAGCCGTCCTCCAGTTCGCCTCCTCAGCTAAAACATGCGCGAGCGGCTCTTGGCCGCCGACGTCCACTTCCGCCAACCGGAGAAGAATCGACTGCCACTGTCCGTCATGGCGGCGCGGCGCTAAGAAAGAACGCTCTTTTCCAGCAACGAGCATCCCGACCGGCACCCCTTCATCTATCAACGCCTTCGATACGGAAGCCGCTAACGTGACAAGCTCCTCAAACCATGGAGACGCGGCGCCGTCGAGCACAACGATCCAATCGTCATTGCGCTGTTCATCAAACTCTTTGGTCATCAGTTCCTGTCTGCGCGCTGACGCCTTCCAATGCACCCACGACATTTTGTCCCCAGGCACGTATTCACGGGCGCCGGCCGCCACGGCCATATCGCGGCGATAGGCAAGCGTGCGCGCAGCTTTTCCTTGGGCAAACCATTCGCGCACCATCTCAGGCGGCCATTCGATATAACGTGGATAGACGATGACCGTGCACGGGGCATAAAACGATGCCGTTTTGTTCACCCAGCCAAAGACATCGCGCGCTTCCAAGCGAACAGCTTCCAATTGATGACGGCCGCGCGGCAAGGAAAGCGGCCATGTACAAGAAAGATGGCGGCGAAACGGCCAAGCAATCGCAATCATCTCTCCTCCGTGCTTCCACCCTTCCTCAGCAACAGCAAGCGCCGCCAGCGGAACCGCCCACGGCAACTCGATACGAACCATCACCGGAATCGATTCACCCGCATGGTAGCGCCGCGCCGGCACGGTTCGAATCACCGCAACGCGTCTGAGCGGATACAAGGCGACGGCAAACGCATGCAGTCCAAACGGCAAAAAGCTGTAAAACAAAAACCAGCTGACAAATCCACCTTGAAACATGGCGTAGGAAAACAAGATTGCGGTCAACAGCAACAATCCAATAAGCGGGAGCCAACGCCTCCCCTTCTTCATTCGCTTCGCGTTCATCGCTTTTATCTCCGCCCTTGCACCGGCACTGGCGTACGGGAAACAAGCTGACTGACGACCATTTCAGCATCAAGCTTGTCCCATTTCGCTTCCGGGCGAATAAGCAGGCGATGAGCCAGCACATAGGGAGCAAGGTGCTGCACATCATCGGGGATGACAAAATCGCGGCCATGGATGAACGCGTACGCTTGCGCCGCCTTCATCAAAGCGACGGACCCGCGCGGGCTGACGCCTAAATAGACCGCTTCATGCTGACGGCTTTGCTGGATAAGATCGACGATATATCGTTTCACGGTATCGCTCACATGCACGTCGGCTACCTTTCGTTGCAACGCAAGCAATTCATCAAGCGACATCACCGGGCCGATCTCCGCCAGCGGTGCCGTCTTTTCTAGACGGTTTAACATTTCGATTTCCTCGTCAGGGGACGGATAGCCCATGTGCAATTTCAACAAAAACCGGTCAAGCTGGGCCTCGGGGAGCGGGTACGTTCCTTCATACTCAATCGGATTTTGCGTCGCCATCACCAAAAACGGCTGCGGCAACACCCGGGTGACACCATCCACCGTCACACTTCCTTCTTCCATCGCCTCAAGCAGCGCCGACTGCGTTTTCGGCGACGTCCGGTTAATCTCATCAGCCAACACAATATGAGCGACAATCGGGCCGGGCTTGTACTCAAACTGCCGTTCTTTTGGATTATAGACGGAAACGCCGATCACATCGCTCGGCAGCAAATCCGGCGTAAACTGAATGCGCTTCAGCTCCACGTTGAACGATTTCGCCAGCGCACGCACCAACATCGTCTTGCCGACGCCGGGCACATCTTCAAGCAACACATGGCCCTTGGCCAACAGCGCCGTTAAACTGAGCACAATGACATTGCGTTTTCCGACAATGACTTGTTCAATATTGCGGACAACTTGCTCAAGCGGGGAAAGCAACGGTTCGTTGATCGTCATGACATCAAACTCCTTTTATGGTGATCAATGGGACTTTTAGGAGTAGGCACTATCTAGTTTCTACTATTAATATAATATCGAATATACACAACTTTTGGAATGGATTTGCAACAAAGGGGAGAAGGAGAAAAAAGGGAGAAGTCAAAAATGAAAACGCCCATCCCACGGAAGCGGGATGAGCGCTTTTCCCTTAAATCATTTTCTCCGGTCTCACCCATTCCTCGTACTGTTCCGCCGTCACATAGCCTGTTTTCAACGCCGCTTCCTTGAGCGTCAACCCTTCGCGATGGGCGAGCTTGGCGATTTCCGCCGCCCGGTCGTAGCCGATACGCGGGCTCAACGCCGTCACGAGCATGAGTGAGCGGTCCACGTATTCTTTCATTTTCGCTTCGTTCGCCTCCAGCCCTTGGGCGCACCGTTCATCAAACGAGCGGATCACATCGCCGAGCAGCTGCACGGACTGAATGGCGTTATAGGCGATGACCGGCTTGAACACATTTAATTGGAAGTTGCCTTGGCTCGCCGCAAAGCCGATCGTGGCGTCATTGCCGAACACTTGCACGGCGACCATCGTCATCGCTTCGCTTTGCGTTGGATTCACTTTCCCCGGCATGATCGAGCTTCCGGGTTCATTGGCTGGAATCGTGATCTCCCCGAGCCCGGAGCGCGGCCCGCTCGCCAGCCAGCGGATATCGTTGGCGATTTTCATCAAATCGGCGGCGAGCGCTTTCAACGCTCCGTGGACATACACGATCTCATCATGGCTTGTCAGAGCATGGAATTTATTGGTTGCCGAACGGAATGGATAGCCGGTTTGCGCCTTCAGCTGCTCGGCCACTTGTTCGCCAAATCCCGGCGGCGCATTGATTCCGGTTCCGACCGCCGTGCCGCCGATCGCCAAATCAAGCAGCTTCTCACTCGCTTCGGTGATCATGGCCTTGCTTTTTTCCAGCATCGTCCGCCAGCCGGAAATCTCCTGCCCAAATGTGAGCGGCGTCGCGTCTTGCAAGTGGGTGCGCCCGATTTTGATCGTCTTTTCATATTGGCGTTCTTTCGCAGCGAATGTCCCGATCAAGCCATCAAGCGCTGGCAGGAGGTGCGTTTGGATCTTCGTGAAGATCGCGATATGCATCACAGTTGGGAATGTGTCGTTCGAGCTTTGCGACATGTTCACATCATCGTTCGGGTGAATGCGCCCTTCCCCCTCATCCAGCAGCTCGCTCGCCCGTCTCGCCACGACTTCATTGACGTTCATGTTCGTCTGCGTCCCGCTTCCCGTCTGCCAGACGACGAGCGGGAAATGCTCATCCCATTGGCCCGCCAAAATTTCCTCGCACGCGGCGACAATTGCCCGCTGCTTCGCTTCGCTCAACTTCCCGGCTCGGTGGTTGACGATGGCCGCCGCTTTTTTCAGCTCGGCATACGCATAGATCAATTCCAACGGCATTGTTTCCGTGCCGATGTGAAAGTTTTGCCGGCTTCGCTCCGTCTGCGCCCCCCAGTACTTATCAGCCGGCACCTGCACCTCACCGAGCGAATCGCGTTCAATCCGCACGTTCATTCCATTCTCCTCCTTTGGATATCGCCTTTCCATTTCTAATTTTACCCAAAATCACAATCGACAATGAAACAAATGAGCAGGCAAAACGTCTAACTGAGAAAGGGGGAAACGACATGAAAAATAGATGGCTATGGCTCCTCATCGCTGTATGGCTGTCCGGTTGCCAATCGGGCGACATCCAACCGCCTGACTTACGATTGGCCGTCGACGGAGAGACAATCGACCACCGCCTCGGAACATATACATGGTCAACAGGCGGCCGCGGAGTCGTGGCCGACGCTGCCGCCCCGCCGCTGCTCGTGAAAAACATGAATCCCCATCCGGTTGCCCCTGGGGCAAAATTACACCTCCAATTTGACGACCGCCCGTTGACGATCGAAGCGGGTGTATGGAACGGCGGAGATGCCGACTGGCGCCCGGTGCAAAACGGAATCATTACTCTTCCGGAAAAGAAAGGGGCATACATTTATGCCATTCACGCCTCTTGGAAAAAAGGGGATGCGATTTATGCGTTTTTCATTGAGGTGCGATAACTAGCACAGCGGAGGAAAAGGTGCAATAGAATAGCGATATGAGGGAGAAACAACAGCTGCCCTTCACCCGATCAGCGGCTGTAAGAACACCTGGCTGAGGCATATATAGTCAAAAAGAAAAAGAACACCGGGGAACTCCCCCGGTGCTCCAAGGCTTTTGCGGCGAGATTACATCATGCCGCCCATATCCGGCATGTTGTTGTTGCCTTTGTTTTCTTCCGGTTTGTCGGCAACGACCGCTTCTGTCGTCAAGACCATGGCGGCGACAGAGGCAGCGTTTTGCAGCGCCGAACGAGTGACTTTCGTCGGGTCCACGATGCCAGCTTCGATCATGTCGACCCATTCACCTGTTGCCGCGTTGAAGCCGATGCCCGGTTTTTCGTTTTTCAGGCGCTCAACGATGATCGAGCCTTCCAGACCAGCGTTTTGCGCGATTTGACGAACCGGTTCTTCGATTGCGCGCAAGACGATTTTCACGCCGGTTGCTTCATCGCCTTCCGCTTCGATGGCCGCGACTTTGCTGTAGACATTCATCAATGCCGTACCGCCGCCAGCGACAATGCCTTCTTCAACAGCCGCACGAGTCGAGTTGAGCGCGTCTTCGATGCGCAGTTTGCGTTCTTTCAATTCCGTTTCTGTCGCTGCGCCCACTTTGATGACCGCTACGCCGCCAGCGAGTTTCGCCAAGCGTTCTTGCAGTTTTTCGCGGTCGAATTCCGAAGTCGTTTCTTCAAGCTGCGCACGGATTTGGTTGATGCGCGCTTTGATGCGCTCCGAATCGCCAGCGCCTTCGACGATCGTCGTCGTTTCTTTCGTAACAACAACTTTCGACGCACGGCCGAGCGAAGCGATCGTTGTCGATTTCAGTTCGCGGCCGAGCTCTTCGGAGATGACTTCACCGCCCGTTAAAATCGCGATGTCTTCGAGCATCGCTTTGCGGCGGTCACCGAAGCCAGGCGCTTTGACAGCTACCGCATTGAACGTGCCGCGCAGTTTGTTGACAACAAGCGTCGCCAATGCTTCGCCTTCAACATCTTCCGCAATGATCAAGAGCGGACGGCCTTGTTGCACGACTTGCTCAAGAACAGGCAACAGCTCTTGGATGCTCGATACTTTTTTGTCCGTAATCAAGATGTACGGATTTTCGAGAACGGCTTCCATTTTTTCCGTATCCGTAATCATGTACGGCGAAACGTAACCGCGGTCGAATTGCATCCCTTCGACAACGTCGAGTTCTGTCGTGAAGCCTTTCGATTCTTCGAGCGTGATGACGCCGTCGTTGCCGACGCGTTCCATCGCTTCAGCGATCAATTGACCGACTTCTTCATCAGCAGCCGAAATCGCAGCCACTTGGGCGATCGACTCTTTCCCTCTGATCGGTTTGGAGATGGCTTTTAATTCTTCAACAGCAACCGCAACCGCTTTTTCAATCCCGCGGCGGATACCCATCGGATTGGCACCAGCAGCCACGTTTTTCAAGCCTTCGCGGATCATCGCTTGAGCCAATACCGTAGCGGTTGTTGTACCGTCCCCAGCGATGTCGTTCGTTTTGCTGGCGACTTCAGCGACCAATTTCGCGCCCATGTTTTCAAACGGGTCTTCGAGTTCGATTTCTTTCGCGATTGTTACCCCGTCATTCGTGATGAGCGGCGAACCGAATTTTTTCTCCAATACGACGTTGCGGCCTTTCGGACCTAATGTGACTTTCACTGCGTCTGCAAGTTTGTCCACCCCGCGCAACATCGCACGGCGCGCTTCTTCGCTGAACTTGATTTGTTTTGCCATACCCCGTTACCTCCTTATGAAATTGTTGGACTGCGTGCCACAAGTTAAGTATCCGATTAAGTACCCAGTATGTTTTCGGAATGTTTATGTGATGAACGCATATATTAGCGGATGACAGCCAAAATATCGCTTTCGCGCAAAATTAAGTATTCTTTGCCGTCGTATTTCACTTCTGTGCCCGCATATTTCGAGAAGATAATGCGGTCGCCAACTTCGACTTCCGGCGCGATGCGTTGGCCGTTATCGAGCACGCGGCCTGCACCGACAGCGACAACGCGGCCTTCTTGCGGTTTTTCTTTCGCCGTATCCGGCAGCACGATGCCGCTCGCCGTTTTTTCTTCTGTTTCCACGACTTCAATGACAATGCGATCGCCTAATGGCTTCAACACGGGAAACGACCTCCTTAACGATAGTTTTCGCCGTTCTTATTAGCACTCATCACTATCGAGTGCTAACACACTTATAATATTAATGAACTTCTTTCCGTTTTGCAAGTAGGAAATGCAAAAAAATAACTGTTTTTCTCTCCTAAAGAAGAAAGAGCAAAAGGAGCCGGTTGTTTTGCCTCTACTCCCCATCCGCGCGGAGCTCATTTTCATTATTTCACATTCCTCGGACTGATAAGCGGCTCCGGTTAATTTTTTTACGGCGGTGAGGTGGGATGCGAGGATGCAGTTTTCTTACTATTTTCGCCATACATGTGCTACAATACGGATATAATTTGAAATAAAAGGGGTAGAGGGTTTGAAACGCAACCACTGGTACGTCATCATCACGTATATCGTCATGCAGCTGTCCGCCTTTGTCGGCGTGCCGCTTCTTCGCGCCCTCGGCGTCGGCCAAGGAACGGAAAGCCGCCTCGAAGCCGCCAAACTGGCTTCCGGGTATTGGGCGATCATTAGTTTCCTGCTCGCTTTTGTCATTATCCTATGGCTGCTCCGCGGTGACCGCAACGAACGAATGATGCGGCGGCTGCCGCTTGGTTCCTCGTGGATGTGGGCGGTCTTGGGCGTCTTTTTGGCGCTCACGGCGCAAAGCATCGCCGCCAACATCGAATGGCGGTTGCTCGGCATCAAACCAGGGTCGGAAAATACAAGGCAAATCATCGATATCATCCGCCTGACGCCGCTGCTTATCGTCGTCACCTCCGTCATCGGCCCGATTTTGGAGGAGATTATCTTCCGCAAAATCATTTTCGGCTCGCTTTATGAAAAATACAACTTTTGGTTGGCGGCGCTTGTCAGTTCGCTCTTGTTTGCCCTTGTCCATATGGAGCCGGAGCATTTGCTTTTGTACACGTCCATGGGGATGGTATTCGCGTTTTTATACGCGAAAACCGGACGCATTTTCGTGCCGATTTTCGCCCATGTCGCCATGAATACGTTCGTCGTCGCCATGCAGACGCTGTTGGCCGACGAGATTGAGAACATGATGCGCCAGTCCGAGCTGCCGCTCGCCGTTTGGAGGGTTTGGCTATGATGCGAAACCCTCAGCTGTTTTCGCTTCCGTATTTCGTCTTAGGCTCAATGTTTACGTATTTGGCCATCGAAAGTGCTCATGAAACGGTTTGGAACGTCTCCACCATCGCTTTAGCGGCGCTCGCTGCCTTTGATTTCGGCACCGCCCTTCGCCTTCTTTTCGCCTCAAAACGCTGACCCCTTCCCGTGATTCGGACGGGAAGGGACCAGAACATCAGTCTCATGACGGCGATCATATCGTGAAAATGGAAACAAAAAACAAGAGGCCGGCCTCAAAGTCCTGTGTTGCGGCTTTTGAGACGGCCCCTTCGTTTGGCCCGGCCTTGCTCGCTTTCCTCTCAATGTTTTTCGTCCCGCCTCACTCATTTGCCTTCCTCCTCGGCTGCTCGCTGCGCTTTCCGATAGCCGATGCGCGCCACCCAAATGCTTCCTTCATACAAAATGGTGAGCGGAATCATGACGATCACTTGCGACAGCACATCCGGCGGCGTAATGACCGCCGCTAAAATAAGCAGCGCCAAATACGCATACTTGCGGATGCGAACAAGAAGCTGCGGCGTAATAAGCCCTAAGCGGGTGAAAAACAACACGACGATCGGCAGCTGAAACACGATGCCAAACGGCAGCACGAGCTGAAGCAAAAACTGAAAATATTCATTAATGCCGATCATTTGTTGAACCCCTAGTTGGTCAGCCAGCCGGCTCATAAATCGAACGACAAACGGAAACAAGACGAAATAAGCGAAGCTGACGCCTGCTAAAAAAAGAACGATCGACGCCGGGATATAGCTTAACGTCACTTTCCGCTCTTTTTCATACAGACCGGGGCTGACAAACGCCCAAATTTGATACAACAGCACCGGAGCCGACAGTACAGCCGCGATGACAAAGGCAAACTGAAAATACACTTTAATCGGATCGGTGAGGCGGAAGGCGTTCATGGTCAAATGCTTCGCCTCGGCCGTTCGCTGCAAATACAAAATGACATCATCGACAAAAAAGAAACTAACGACAAGCGCCGCAGCAAAAAAGATGAGCACGATGATGAGCCGTTTTCGCAGTTCACCCAGATGCTCATACACCGACATTTCTTTGTCATTCATTGTTTCTCCATCCTGCCTTGTCATCGGTCGGTTTTCGTTTCTTCGTCATCAGCGAGCCCTTTTGTGGCGTCTTTAAACTCGCGAAGCGACTGGCCGAACGACCGCCCTAATTCCGGCAGCTTTTTCGTGCCAAACAGCAACAAAATCACAGCAACGAGCAACAAATATTTCATGTGTTGTTCTCTCCTTTTTACGATGGCGATGGATAGTTTTTCAAAAAATAGACGAGCGACTGCAGCTCAATGGCTAAATCGATATGATGGACGCGAATATGGTTCGGCACGTTCAACCGCGCCGGAGTAAAGTTTAAAATGCCTTTAATTCCTTGCGCGACAAGGCGGTCGGTCAGCGCTTGAGCCGCGGCGGCCGGCACGGTTAAAATGGCGACCGGGATGTTTTCGTGAAGCCGCTCCTCCAACTCATCGAGATGATAGACCGGCACCCCGCCGACTGTCGTCCCTACTTTCCGCTCATCGACATCAAACGCCATCACGATTTTCGTATTGTTGTTTTTCGAAAAATTATAGTTTAAAAAGGCGGTGCCTAAATTGCCGACGCCAAACAAGGCGACTTCGGTCACCTCATCCTCTTCAAGCGTCCGGCGGAAAAACGACAACAAATAATTGACATTATACCCGTATCCCTTTTTGCCAAGCGCGCCAAAATAGGAGAAATCACGGCGGATCGTCGCCGGATCGACTTTCACCGCCTCGCTCAACTCGGCAGAGGAGACGCGTTGCTTGCCGGAAGCGTGCAAGTTTTTCAAAAACCGATAGTAAAGCGGCAGCCGTTTGGCGGTTGCCTGCGGAATTTTCGGTTGTTCGTTGCTCATGATCTCATCCCCTAGCTAATCGGTTTTCCGTCGGTAATGGCCAGACTTCCCGCCCGTTTTTTCGACCAAATACGTCGGACCGATGACCATTCCTTTATCAAGCGCCTTGCACATATCGTACACTGTCAACGCACAGACCGAAGCGGCCGTCAGCGCTTCCATTTCCACTCCTGTGCTCCCTTTCGTTTTCACCGTTGCCGTGATGACGAGCTTATGCGCTTCTCCATCGTTTTCCCAAGCAAAAGCAATGTCCACACCCTTTAACATAAGCGGGTGACACATTGGAATAAGGTCAGCTGTCTTCTTCGCCGCCATCACCCCCGCCACTTGAGCGACGGCGAGCACATCCCCTTTCTCGATCGCATTGCTCGTCATTTTTTCGTAAATTTCCCGGCTGACAGTCACGCTCGTTTGCGCCACAGCCACTCGCACAGTATCTTCTTTGTGCGTAATATCAACCATTTTCGCGCGCCCTTGTTCATTGAAATGAGTGAACGATGACAATACAATCTCCTCCATTTATACACTATACACGATTTTTCATCATTCGTCTTTGACCGTTTTCGCGACTTGCGTTAAACTATTCGCGAGGTGACGGACATGATCATTTTGCAAGTGCACGGGCTCACGAAATATTTCGGCGCTGACCTTATTTTATCGAATATAAAACTAGAAATACAGTCCCGCGACCGAATCGCCCTTGTCGGCCGCAACGGAGCGGGAAAATCGACATTGTTGAAAATCATCGCCGGTGAACTCTCTTTCGACAGCGGCAAAATCATCAAACCAAACCATATCAAAATCGGCTATTTGGCGCAAAACAGCGGGCTCGACTCGCCGCGTTCCATTTGGGACGAAATGCTTGAGGTATTCACCCCGCTTCTAGGACTCGAAAAACAGCTCGCCGAACTCAGCATGCAACTCGGCGACCCGGACGTACTCGCCGATCCCGCTCGCTATGAAAAAACGCTGAAAATGTATGACGAGCTGCAAGAACAATACAAAGAACAAGGCGGCTACCAATACGAAGCCGACATCCGCTCCGTTTTGCACGGGCTGCAGTTTTCCTCATATGATTATAAAACAACGCCGGTCTCGTCGTTAAGCGGCGGACAGCGGACGCGGCTTGCCCTTGGGAAATTGCTGTTGTCCAAGCCGGATTTATTGATTTTGGACGAGCCGACGAACCATTTGGATCTTGAGACGCTTGCCTGGCTGGAGCAGTACTTGCAAGCCTATCCCGGTGCCGTCCTGGTTGTTTCCCACGACCGCTACTTTTTAGACAAAATCGTCACCGACGTATACGAACTGTCGAATGCCACGCTCAAACACTATGCCGGCAACTACAGCCGCTATTTGGAGTTGCGGGCCGAGCAATACGAACAAGAGTTAAGACGGTACGAGAAACAGCAAGAAGAAATCGCCCGACTCCAAGACTTCATCCAGCGCAACATCGCACGTGCCTCGACGGCCAAACGGGCGCAAAGCCGGCGAAAGCAACTGGAAAAAATAGAACGGCTCGAACGGCCTGTCGGCGATGAAAAATCAGCCTCCTTTTCGTTCTCGATCGATCGACCGAGCGGCTATGAAGTGCTCACCGCTGAAGACATAGCCGTTGGCTATGACGACGGTGCACCCATCATCCGCCAAATCAGCTTCCGCATCACGCGCGGCGAAAGCGTCGCCCTAGTCGGGCCGAACGGCATCGGCAAGTCGACATTGCTGAAGGCGATCGCCCGAAAACTCCCTATCCAAACAGGAGAGCTCCGCTACGGCGCAAACGTCCAAATCGGCTATTACGATCAAGACCAAGCTGATTTGTCATCGAACAAACGGGTGCTTGACGAGCTGTGGGACGCCTACCCCGAAAAGACGGAAAAAGAAATTCGCACCGTGCTCGGCAACTTCCTGTTTTCCGGCGATGACGTTTTAAAACCGGTCTCCGCTTTAAGCGGCGGGGAGAAAGCACGCCTTTCGCTCGCCAAGCTGATGCTGCAAAAAGCAAATGTCCTTCTTTTGGACGAACCGACAAACCATCTCGACCTTGACAGCAAAGAAGTGCTCGAGCAAGCGCTCATCGACTACCCGGGAACGATTTTGTTCGTTTCCCACGACCGCTATTTCATCAACCGAATCGCAACAAAGGTGTTTGAACTTTCCAGCGGAGGCCTAACGGAATACTTAGGCGACTATGATTACTACATCGCCAAAAAAGAAGAAATGCGCGAATTGGCGCTCCTGAACGTCCGCCCGACAGAAACGGCAAGTGATTCTGCCAAAACGACATACGAGCAAGAAAAAGAGGAAAAAAAACGACGGCGCCAGCGCCAACGCCGCTTGGATGAAATCGAAGCCGAGATTGCAGCGCTTGAAGCACAAATCGCTGAGATCGAGCAAAAACTTTGTGATCCATCCGTTTACGGCGACTATGAGACGATGCAACGATTGACGCAAGAAAACGACGAGCGGAAGCAGCGAGTCGAAACGTTATTGGCCGAATGGGAACAGCTTTATACTTCACTATAACCGACAACCCGCCTCTAGTTTCGGCGGGTTGTTCTTTAGTTAGTCACATTATCCACAAAAGAATCCACAATTTCCACCATGGAATATAAGTTATTCACCAACTTTTCCACATTATCCACAAAAAACATCTTCCTTTTGCACAAAAATCGCTGTGTATTGTTTTTCTTATGTTGATCATGTTTTACCGCTTTTTCCACATTGTCCACAGATTTGTGGATAAAAATATACACAAACTTTTTTCACATGAAAACAAAAAGGACGATCCGTTTGCCTGCCGCAAACGGATCGCCCTTCGGTGTCTTTCGCGTTTCAGCCAACTGCCTAGACAAGCGGCAAGCTTGGATTGGCGTTGAGCGCCAAATCAGCCCGCTTTCCTTGTTGATATAACACTGTTCCCGCAACGGCAATCATCGCAGCATTATCGGTGCATAGCGATAACGGCGGGATGACAAGCTCCACATCGGGGAGCTCTTTCATTTTATCCTGCAGTGCAGCCCGCAGCCCGCGGTTGGCCGCCACCCCCCCGGCGAGCAGCACTTGCCGTACGCGGTATTCTTTGGCGGCCTGCACCGTTTTCGTCACCAGCACATCGACGACGCTGGCCTGAAAGCTCGCGGCCATCTGTCTCGGATCGATCTCCTCGCCGCGCTGCTTCGCGTTGTGGAGCGCATTGAGAACCGCCGATTTTAAGCCGCTGAAGCTGAAATCATACGAACCTTCCTCAAGCCACGCTCGCGGCAAATCAATCACTGGCTCTCCCTCATGAGCCAGCCGGTCGATGTGCGGTCCTCCTGGGTACGGAAGGCCTAAAGCCCGCGCCACCTTGTCATACGCCTCACCGGCAGCGTCATCGCGCGTTTCACCGATCACCGCAAAATTCCCATGCTCCTTCATGAACACGAGTTCCGTATGACCACCGGAAACGACGAGCGCCAACAGCGGAAACTTCATTTCAGCCACTAATTGATTGGCGTAAATATGACCGGCGATATGATGCACCCCAATAAGCGGCAATCCATGGGCAAACGCTAACGCTTTCGCCGCGTTGACCCCGACAAGAAGCGCTCCGACAAGCCCCGGTCCGGCCGTCACCGCCACCGCATCAAGGCCCGCAAACGATACGCCGGCCTGCTGCATCGCTTCTTCAATAACGAGCGTAATTTGCTCCACATGATGGCGGGAAGCAATTTCCGGCACGACGCCGCCAAACCGCCGATGGCTTTCCATTTGCGACGCCACTACATTCGATAAAACCTCTCTTCCGTTTTTCACGACTGCTGCCGCCGTTTCATCGCAGCTCGTTTCAATGCCTAATACATATACGTCCTCATTCATCTCAGCTTCACCCACATGACTAACGCGTCTTCAAAGTTATCCGGATAATACCGTTTGCGAATGCCTCCGTTGCGAAACCCTAGCTTTCGGTACAGCGACTGGGCAACATGATTGGACACGCGCACCTCAAGCGTCATCGTCGCCGCCCCGTGCTGCCTGGCCATGTCCATCAAGCGCCGCATGAGCGCTTCACCAAGCTTTTGCCCACGAAACTGCGGCAACACGGCTACATTCGTCACATGCGCCTCATCGATGACAAGCCACATCCCACCATACCCGATGATCCGCCCGTTGTACACCATGACGATATATTTGGCGTAGCGGTTGTACATGAGCTCGTTGTAAAACGATTCACGGCTCCAAGGCGAAGTAAACGATGCCCGCTCGACTTGCACGACTTCATCAATGTCATGAATGGTCATTGGCCGAAATTGAACATTGATCCCCATCGTTCTGTTCCCCTTTTTGTTTCGCGAGCCATTTCGCCTCCGCCTCGGCAAGGCGGAGGTAGTTCGGCACAAACACATGGGCGTTCTCGCGCTCTTTTTGTTTGCCTAGCATCACCAACTCGCTCGGACGCGGCAACGCCAAAGACGACGGAGCCACGTGAACCCGTTCGCCTAAATGACTTCGAAACAAATCACGATATAGCGGTGCATCCGCACCAATGAACAATACATCCTCTTCCCGCTCGCTCAACCGACGCGCCCACTCATCCGCCGCCACAATCCGATCCTCCTCAAGGCAGCGGAGCGCACCGCCTTCGTAGCGATAAAGCCCGGTGTAAATTTGTCCGCGCCGTGCGTCAAACAGCGGAACGATCACCCCAGGAAAATAACGGCCATTGGCGGCGAGCACCTCAAGGCTCGACACTCCGGCGATCGGAATACCGAGCGACCAGGCAAGCGTTTTCGCAATCGTCACGCCGATCCGCACCCCGGTATACGACCCCGGCCCTTTCGCTACAACGATTAAATCGAGATCTTTTGGAGCAACGTCACATCGTCGAAGCAACAACTCAATGGCTGGCATCGCCCGGGATGAATGGTCTTTTTTCACATTGGTGATGAATTCCCCTTTCACGACATCACCATCTACCAACGCAATGCCAAGCGGCATATTCGATGTATCAATTCCCAATACTTTCATGACGGAAAAATCTCCTTGCACAACTGTTCATAACGCTCCCCCGACGGCTCAAAGTGAAGCAACCGCTCATCGCCGCCACGATGAAACAAGAAAACGGTCAGCCGTTCCTCAGGCAACTGGCCAGCGATCAAATGCGCCCATTCAACAACCGTGACGCCATCGCCAGCAAAATATTCGTCAAATCCAAGATCTTCCCATTCATCTTCAAGTCGGTATACATCCATATGATAAAGCGGAAGCCGACCATCATATTGCTTAATAATGGTAAACGTCGGGCTATTGACCGTTTGCGTAATGCCCAGCCCTTCAGCAAGACCTTTCGTAAACGTCGTCTTTCCCGCCCCGAGATCACCTTCTAATGCGATGACCATTCCCCGCTCAAGATGTTCCGCCAGCCGGCGGGCCACCGACTTCGTTTCTTCCGGAGAATGCACCAAAATTTCAATTTTTTTCATTTTGTTCTACCTTATCCCCTTTTATCATCTTCACTCTTGCTTTTGAAATTGTATCATATCCGAACATCTTGCCGCCACTTCCAAAACGAAAAATAGGCATAGGAGAAAAGGAAAAACAAAAAGGACGATCCCGCGCAGCCTTTTGGCTCGCTGACAGATCGCCCTGTTGCGCAATCGCCCCTAAAAAGAAAAAGGGAATGAGGCGTGTCGAAACTCCCTGGTGAATGAAGCTGCCTAGCAGCGACCTACTCTTGCAGGGGCGCTGGCCCCAACT
>NZ_SDKL01000068.1:0-8830 GCF_004123125.1 Geobacillus sp. PK12 | reverse complement strand
CTAACCATGGAAATTATTGTAATGAAAAATGCTCATCTACAGTTTATAATATAGATGATGAAAAAAGGGTGTCCCGCTGCATCCGGGACACCGTCGACTCCAACCAATCAACCTGTTACAATGCCTTCTCTTTCTTTTCTTCCCATCTCTTATATCCATTTTCCCAGAATTCCGCATTCTTGATTCCGTATTTCGACGCGTTGAACTCCGGATCTTTCCCTTGCTTCAGCTGTTCTTCGTAATCTTTCAAGGCCATATAGGCCGGTTTAAACAACAACAAGATCGCAATCAAGTTGAGCCACACCATGATGCCAAGCCCGATGTCGCCCATCGCCCACGCCGTCGTCGCCGTTTTGACCGTTCCATAGAACGTGGCCGCCAAAAAGATGAGCTTCAAGGCAAAGAAGGCCGTTCCCCTCTTTTCACTGCGCACCAAATAGGCGAGGTTCGTCTCGGCAATATAGTAATACGCGTACATCGTCGTAAACGCGAAGAAGAACAGAGCGATCGCAATAAAGGCCGACCCGAATCCCGGGAAGAGCGTGTCCACCGCCGCCTGCGTATACCCTGCGCCCGGTTCCACCCCTTTCAAATGCTCGACAATCGTCTCTCTCGTTTTTTCATTGATCACATTGTATTGACCTGTAAACAAAATCATCAGCGCCGTCGCCGTCACGACCAAGAACACGTCCAAATAGATCGAAAATGCCTGCACAAGCCCCTGCTTCGCCGGGTGGGACACTTCCGCCGCCGCTGCCGGGTGGGCGCCCGTCCCTTGCCCCGCTTCATTCGCATAAAGGCCGCGTTTGACCCCCCACATCACCGCCGAACCAAGAATGCCGCCAAACACTTGATCAGCGCCAAACGCGCTTTTGAAAATCAAACCAAACACATCCGGGACTTTCTCAATATTCACCGCAATAATGGCAATCGCGACCAACAAATAGCCAACTGCCATAAACGGCACGACAATTTCCGCCGTTTTCGCGATCCGCTTCACTCCGCCAAAAATCGTAAAGCCAAGAACGGCAATCACGAAAATTCCCGTCACCAATTTCGGAATGCCAAACGCATTCGAAAAGCTGTCGGCAATCGAGTTTGCTTGAATTCCCGGCATCAGCACCGCCATCGAGAGAATGATCGCCGCGGCGATCACCACCGCAAACCATTTCCAGCCAAGGCCTTTTTCAATGTAGAACGCCGGACCGCCGCGGTATTGTCCGTCTTGTTCCTCTTTATAAATTTGCGCCAGCGTCGACTCGACATACGCGGTCGCCGCTCCGATAAAGGTGATCACCCACATCCAAAAGACCGCACCCGGCCCCCCGTACGCAATCCCCGTCGCCGTCCCGGCCACGTTCCCGACGCCGATGCGGCCGGACAACGACATCGTCAACGCCTGGAAAGAAGACACCCCGGCCTCAGAGCTTTTCCCCGTCGTCACAAGCCGGATCATCTCTTTCACGTGGCGGATTTGCAGAAAACGGGTGCGAATGCTAAAATACAAACCGCAACAAACAATGAATGCAATCAAAAAAGGACTCCATAGCCACCCGTTCACCGTTTCTACAAGCTTTTCAATCAACCCAATCCCTCCTATGCCAGCTGATTATTTTTGTTGTACAACACACAACTTAAATAATATTATAAATATTACACATTTCAGCTTCAATAATTTTTTTCATATATCATTCTTTTCTGCATTTTCTTTATATTTCCTGCGCTTGTCCTCGTGTAGAAAAATGAACGACTTTCTTCGCTTTTTTAAAAATAACTTTGAAGCCCAAAAATGATAGATGAGGCAAGACAGAGAAATCCGCCTCGAACGGTCCCCTAATGCCAGTCCTTGAGGCCTTGAGCGCGAGCCCCATCTCCCCCAATGATCCCCATCTGAATCGCCGCAAACGCAAAGCCGAACACACAGAACAGCGTGTTCGTCTTTGACTGTTGTTACATATAGCCGATGAGAAACACGACAAAACCGGCCAATCCGACCGATGCGACGAAGAGGCCAAAGGCGATCCGTTTCGCGGCTTTGCTCTTTTGGACAACACCATACACGAACAACACGATCGACATGACCAACAAAAGCAAAATGAGAGACGAAATGCTCACGTTCAGCGCTCCTTATCATGCACTGCCCCTAGGAAAGACAGCGTTTTTCCATCCGTGCCATCATGGCCGTGATTCATCCATCCCCAATAGAACCACTTCTCGGTTGATGACATCCACCGCTCACGCCCCCGCAATTTCTTCCGAATTTCGGTTAATCTCATCGATAATGCGAATGATCCTCCGCGCGTCATCCATGTTGTCTTGAAAGAGTTCAACAATGCTGCCAACGGTTTTAAACGGTTCTTCCTGCAGCACCCGCTTGTCCATAACCCCGTTTTTCACAAAGTAATCGACGATCAATTTGACAAAACGGCTTTGTTGGATGTTCAACCGCTCGCTTGATAAAAATTCGGAAAACGCTTCGTTGGCGGCCTGCGGGTCAAGGCCGACGATTTGGCGGACGAGCTTTGTAATCGGTGTGTCGCCGAATTCTCTTTGATAATCTTCCTGTGTGCCAAGCTCATTCCAAAGAATATGCTCCAGCGTTTTTACGTCTTGGACGGTTAGCTTTTTATTATTTCGCAACTTGTAAATGGCCATCTGGTCGCGGTGTTCGTGCAGATAATGTTCCACCTTTTTTCGATAATTTTTCAGATCATTGACAGTAAATATCGGTCCGTTTTCTTTCACTTCCAACACTTGGTCTTGAAAGTTCGTATAGTAAATTTTTTGCGTTTCTTTTTCAAGGAATTTCACTAAATCACGCAACGCTTCGCGAACGGCTTCCAATTCGAAAATATCGGCTTCGCTCCAAAACTCTTCCGTCTGCACCTTTTCGATGATGTATTTTTGCTCCTGCACTTGCGGGATCGAACCGAGCTTCGATAACGCCTCGGCGGTGCGAATCACACTCCGAATCGGCTTTGTGGCATTTTTCGTTTGCAGTTTTGCCAACTCAATCGTGTACATGAGTAAATCAAAACGTTTCGCCAATTCATCATCATTCAACGGAACAATCAGCGGCGAAATATGTTCTTTGATTTCATTGACATCCATGGCCGTTAAGGAGTCCCATTTAGCTCGGCTTTTAAACTTGTGTACGTATTGAATATGTTGGCGTACGCGGAAGTTTTCTTCGTTTAACTTATTGATTTCCGCTAGCACCTCGTCAATCAATTCATTGCGATAGGCAATATACTCTTCTTCTTGGTACTGTAAATGCTGCAGTTCTTTAATGATTTCGACTTTAGCGTTAAATAGACGCTCCGTTAAGCTTTCCACCGCTTTTCCTTCGATTCCCTTTGGATTCTCGCGAAAAAACTCAAAGTTGCCGCAATAGTCAAAAATAAGGAAATGCGTTTTATCTTGCCCGGCTCCGAATAAGTCTTTGCATAAACGGGTTCCGCGCCCGATCATTTGCCAAAACTTTGATTTGGATCGTACTTTCTTGAAGAACACAAGATTGACGACTTCCGGAATATCCACTCCAGTATCGAGCATATCGACCGATACGGCAATCTGCGGCCATTTGTTACGGTCGGAAAAATCATCGATTAATGTTTGGTAGTAGTTCACGCTGTAATCAATGACCCGTGCAAAGCCGCCCTTGTATTCAGGGAACAATTGATCAAAGCGCTCCACAATCCGTTCCGCATGGCGATGGTTTTTCGCAAAAATAATCGTTTTGCCGAGTTTGTCTCCTCCTTCGACGCGAATTCCTTTTTCCATTAAATCTCTGAGTACCGTATCAATCGTATCGTCATTAAACAGCCATTCATTTAACGCGGCACTGTCAATATCCTCACCTACTTCATCATCAAATGTTTCTTCATATCGTTCTTTTTCTTCATCAGATAGCTCATCGTAATGAATGCCCTCTTCAAGAAATTTAAGCTTTGTTTCAATGGTACGATAATCCACTAAATAGCCATCTTGAACCGCTTGATCTAACTCATAGGCATAGGTCGGCACACCGTTTTCTAAATCAAACACTTCATACGTATTGCGATCAATTTCGTCCTTTGGTGTGGCGGTAAGCCCAAGCAATATTGCGTCAAAATAGTCAAAAATTGCTCGGTACTTCTTATAAATACTGCGATGGGATTCATCGACGATAATTAAATCAAAATGCCCGACGGTAAAGAGACGTTTGCCGTCTTTTCGCTTCGCTTCGTCAATCGCGTTCATCATCGTTGGGTACGTCGAAAACACCATGCGGCTTTCCTCTGGATTGTCTTTGTTATCGAGCAAATTGCAAAGCGTCAAGTTCGGCAACAAATGGCTAAAGCTATTTTTCGCTTGCGTGACAAGCGTTTTGCGGTCCGCTAAAAACAAAATGTTTTTCACCCAATTGTGGCGAGTGAGAACATCGACAATCGCAGCCGCCGTCCGGGTTTTGCCGCTCCCCGTCGCCATGACAAGCAACGCTTTGCGCCGTTTGTTCTCGAGCGCGTCACAGACGGCTAACACCGCTTCTTTTTGGTAATAGCGATTCGTTATGTTGTCATTGATTTGCACATTTTTTAGCGGCTTCTTCATCGTCCGACGATCAATAAGCAAGCTTAATTCTTCCTTATTGTAAAAGCCGGAAACCTTCCGCGCCGGATAGTTAAGGTCGTCCCAAATATACGTTTCAAAACCGTTTGTGTAAAAAATGATTGGACGCTGGCCGTGCATTTTTTCAATACAGTCGGCATATAGCTTGGCTTGTTGCTTTCCTTTGTTCGGGTCAGCGGTTGTCCGTTTCGCTTCGATAACCGCAAGCGGCTTCCCGTTGTCGCCAAAAAGGACGTAATCGACATAGCCGACTCCTTCTTGATTTGGCATGCCAACGACAGGGTATTCCACAATAACGTCCTTTTTAAATTCCCAACCAGCAAGCTTCAAATCTAAATCAATATATTTCTTTCTTGTTTCCCATTCGCTTAGTTCATCGACTTGGAAGTGATATTCTTTTGTATTCGCTTCCCGTTTGGCGGTGAGAAGAGCGCGAAGCTGTTCATTTTCTTTCATCATTTCCTCAAGACGCTTGTCTTTCGAACTTAGCCGTTCGTATAAATCTTTTAATTCTTCCGGACGCTCGCGCTTTTCCTCTCCGATTGGCAATAACGATTCATCAAAATCCATAGCCGTATATTCATCTGAATAACAATAATCAATCCAAGACACAAACTGATGAAGATGATGCAGGGAAAGAATCGCTTCTTCCCTCGTAATCATCGAGTTCGTATGAACCGCGACATTTCCCAGTTTGACAATGTAACGCAACAACGGCAATAAATCTTCATCAATAATGAACAAAAAGCCGTTGTCATGAATCAAACTGGAAAGATTATCTTGATACGGAACTTTCAAAGCGCTGTCAAAGCTATACACCCACTTAACGGCAAGCTCCAGCGCACGACGCGTCAAAATCGCGCACGTTGCTGGACTCACGACTAAACTTTTCTCTGCCTCTAAACACGCATTCGTAAAGCTCTCATAATGAGGTTTGCCCATCAAAAATCCAAAGTTGGACCGCAACAAACGCCCCTCCCTTGACCGACAATCACTCGTTTATTTCACTGTTTTACTGCTCGTTGAACAATTCTCCCTTAAATGCACGTTGCATGAGGGAGTTGAAAATGGTTTCCATCTCGTTTAGACTATTTTGCAATTTCTTTTTCTGAATTGTTATTTTCTTAACGAATTTAGAAAATTCATTTTGCACTGTTATAGGAGGAACTGGTAAAGTTAATTCTCTTAAGTCGATCAAATTTATCTGTAATAAAGTAATCCCCTTTGCTAGGCTTTTGAATTTCCTTTGATATTGTTCTGTCTTAAACAAATGAAAAATATAAATTGGGTTAACTATTTTTTCATTAAACAATAATGGAGTTATACCTCGTGTAACATTGACTCCCTTAAAGCTTTCATCCACAAGATAAGAAGCACCCACAGTACCTCGGACTGTCAAAAGCAACTCGCATCCTTTTAATATTGTCCTAGAATAAGCATCGGATATATGTTTGGCTGTCCTTTTTAGATTATCTACAGATATTATTCCTTGTTGGATGTCAACAGGCCTAACTATTGGTACTCCATCAGGTACATCATCTCCGGGCTGGACAATACCATACGAGATTGAACAATTTTTATCCACAACTTCTTTTAGCTTATAAACATTCCATTGTTTAGTATTTTTATCTGGGTCCCCAAACATCTCCAAAAACACACTTTGAGTTAACTGGTCTAACGCTTCAATTTGGGCTTTTCGTTTGTCAATGAGTTCTTGGGCTTTGTCTAAAACGTCAACAACTTTGAGTTGATAATCTAACGAAGGTATGTCAATTTTGAATTCTGAAAATTGCTTTTTATTAATAATTGGAACTAGGGGTGCGTTTGCTATATGCTGCAGTTTTTTTCTATCATTCCATATTTTATAAGCTAAGTACTTTTCATTGACTATATTTTTATCAGGGATAATAGCATTTATTTGTTGATTAAATGCAGCCATTTCTTGTTTTAGTATACCAACTTTACCTATAATTCCAATACACGTAACTAATACACTACCTTGTGGCAAAATGCGAGCATGTTCAGCACCTTTATTAGATAAGTACTCTTTTGATTCGTTTAACATTGTTATTCTATCTATATACAAATCATCGGGTTTGATAAACATAACATCCTTTGAATCATAAAACTCACTATTACTTTTACTAGGTGTATTTCCTGTAATTACTTCACCTATATCTTTTAACTTATATGTTCTAAAATTCATAGAACTTCACACTACCCTCTAATCATTTCTTTCAACTCTCGTAATCCTTGCATAATCTCTTTTTCCAACGCTTCCACTCTTTCAAGTATCACACTTGGCGCTTCATACTGTACCTCTTCATACTCAATCTCTTTATATTTGTTAATCGAAAGGTCATAGTCGTTTTCACGAATTTCTTCCACCGGCACAAAGAATGACTGCTCCGTGCGCTTTCGTTCCTTTTCCGCCTCACGGTTATGGAAGCGCGCAATGATGTCCGGGATGTCGCTTTCCTCAATCGGGGTGCGCTTGTCGTCCAGAGAATAGCCATCTGCTTTCATGTCGTAAAACCAGACGTGATCTGTTCCGCCGACGCCCGTTTTCGTGAAAATCATAATTGCTGTCGATACGCCCGCGTATGGTTTAAAGACACCGCTTGGCATCGAAATAATCGCTTCTAATTTATGATTTTCCACAATTTCTTTGCGGATATCTTTATGCGCCTTCGAGCTGCCGAACAATACCCCATCTGGCACGATGCACGCACAGCGCCCGCCCGTTTTTAAGATGCGCAGGAATAAGGCCAAGAATAAAAGCTCTGTTTTCTTTGTTTTTGTAATTTTTAATAGGTCACTAGAAACGGCTTCGTAATCCAAAGAGCCTTTAAACGGCGGATTGGCAAGGACAAGGGTGTATTTGTCCTTATCTTTGTTTTGTTCCGACAAGGAGTCGCGATATTCGATATTCGGATTTTCAATGCCATGGAGCATCATGTTCATCGCGCCAATCCGCAACATCGTGCGGTCCATGTCAAAACCGTAGAACATATGGTTATTAAAATGTTCTTTTAAACTTTGCACTAAAAATAAGTCACTGCGATGTTTACGCAAATATTCGCCCGCCGCGACTAAAAAACCTGCGGAACCTGCGGCTGGGTCGACAATAATATCTTCCGGTGTTGGTTTGACTAACTCTACCATCATATTGATAATATGACGCGGCGTGCGGAATTGGCCGTTTGTGCCTGCGGTGGCGATTTTCGATAACAAATACTCGTACAAATCGCCTTTCGTATCGCGGTCTTTCATCGGAATGCGGTCAATGCCGTCGACGATTTTGACGAGCATTTGCGGCGTCGGGATCATGAAAATGGCGTCGCCCATATATTTTGCATAGGCCGATTCCCGATTGCCGTGCAAGTTTTTGATGAACGGAAACACTTCATTGGACACGACATCGTACATATGAGCGGCTTCAAAATGTTTGAATTTGTTCCAGCGCAAGTGTTGCTTATCGGGAGGAAAGATGCGTTCCGATTCAATGCCGAGCAGCGCATCCTCCTGCTCGCGCTGTGTTTCGACTTCATCCAAGCCTTTGATGAACAATAAGTAGGTAAACTGTTCAATAACCGTCAGCGGGTTCGTAATGCCGCCTGTCCAAAACGTTTCCCANNAAGAAAAATACGTTTTATGCCGGTTGACGCTCAGGAAGACAGAGAATGTCTTTCTTTGTGGAACAAAGAAACTCCCACTGTGCTTTGCATGAAGCGGGAGTCGTTCACCATAACCGTTCGAGGAACACTTGCAAGTGTTGTGGATTCTCAATAGGATGGATCTCATCCAGCCCCAGTTTTGCAGGCGGATGAAATCTTTATCATGTCATTCGTGTCGTCATGGCCGTTTGCCCAATTCGACTGCAAACAACAAGGCCGGATCCACCGGCCCGTTGTCTTATCTCAACCGAATTTTCGCCACACACTCCACATGCCTTGAGTATTGATCGCAGACATCAAGACTTGTAGCAGTGTTCACCTAATTTACTTTCGATAAGGATACTGTTTTGAGCGCAAAAGGGGAAAGAAAAATAAGCAAAAAGCACCACCTCGATAAAAGTGGTGTACAATCCATACCCATCAAGTTAAGAATTTTGGTCTTTGTGCATCGTCAAAAACATGGTATCCTTTCTAACGAACACTCCACGTTAGAAAGGATTTTTTCATGGAAAAACAAATGAAAGCATGGGTTCAAACCATTC
>NZ_SDKL01000067.1:0-3527 GCF_004123125.1 Geobacillus sp. PK12 | reverse complement strand
GCCAACGAATAGGATAGAATATGGCTAGAACGGACACCTTCGGAACGAAGGGAAGCGTAAAGGGTTCTTGTGTGTGGCTTACCGTTCGGCGAACACGCACAAGTCGCTTGAAGCCTCCACCTCTAAGCGAAGCGTAGGTGTGGGTAGTTCACACAACGGAGATGACGTTCATGCAGCGGAGGACTGCCAGCGAGCGCTGGCAGTATTTTTCGTAAAAAATCGCTAAATGGAGTGAATGAGGTATGAGTCATGAAGAATTGAACGACCAACTGCGCGTCCGCAGGGAAAAGCTGAAAAAAATTGAGGAATTGGGTGTCGACCCGTTTGGCAAACGGTTCGAGCGCACTCATAAAGCGCAAGAACTGTTCGAACTGTACGGCGATTTGTCGAAAGAGGAACTTGAAGAAAAGCAAATTGAAGTCGCCGTCGCCGGCCGCATCATGACAAAGCGCGGCAAAGGAAAAGCCGGGTTCGCCCATATCCAGGATGTCACCGGGCAGATTCAAATTTACGTCCGTCAAGACGATGTTGGCGAACAGCAGTACGAACTGTTTAAAATCTCTGACCTTGGCGATATCGTCGGCGTGCGCGGCACAATGTTTAAAACAAAAGTTGGTGAACTTTCCATCAAAGTGTCGTCGTACGAATTTTTGACGAAAGCGCTGCGTCCGCTGCCGGAAAAATACCATGGTTTGAAAGACATAGAGCAACGCTATCGCCAGCGTTATCTCGATTTAATTATGAATCCGGAGAGCAAAAAGACGTTCATCACCCGCAGTTTCATCATCCAATCGATGCGGCGGTATCTCGACAGCCGTGGCTATTTGGAAGTTGAAACGCCGATGATGCACGCCGTTGCTGGCGGCGCTGCGGCGCGCCCGTTCATTACGCATCATAACGCATTGGATATGACCCTTTATATGCGAATCGCCATCGAGCTCCATTTAAAACGGCTCATCGTCGGTGGTTTGGAAAAAGTGTATGAAATCGGCCGCGTTTTCCGGAACGAAGGCATTTCCACCCGCCATAATCCGGAGTTTACGATGCTCGAATTGTACGAGGCGTACGCCGATTTCCGTGACATCATGGAACTAACGGAAAACTTGATCGCCCACATTGCCACTGAAGTGCTTGGAACGACGAAAATTCAATACGGCGAGCATGTCGTCGACTTAACGCCCGAGTGGCGGCGCCTCCATATGGTCGATGCGATCAAGGAATATGTCGGCGTCGACTTCTGGCGGCAGATGAGCGACGAAGAGGCGCGGGAGCTGGCGAAAGAACATGGAGTGGAAGTTGCTCCACATATGACGTTTGGCCATATTGTCAACGAATTTTTTGAACAAAAAGTCGAGTCTCACCTCATTCAGCCGACGTTCATTTATGGCCATCCGGTTGAAATTTCACCGTTGGCCAAGAAAAATCCGGACGACCCGCGTTTTACCGACCGATTTGAGCTGTTTATCGTCGGGCGCGAACATGCCAACGCCTTTACCGAATTGAATGATCCGATCGATCAGCGCCAACGCTTTGAGGCGCAGCTGAAAGAGCGTGAACAAGGAAACGATGAAGCACATGAAATGGACGAAGACTTCCTTGAAGCGCTCGAGTACGGCATGCCGCCAACAGGCGGGCTTGGCATCGGCGTCGACCGTCTGGTCATGCTGCTGACGAACTCGCCGTCGATCCGCGACGTGTTGCTTTTCCCGCAAATGCGTCATAAATAAATTTGATCGCTCCCTGCAAAGACAAGCAGCAGGGGGCTTTTCATTTATGTAAAAATAGTCGTCGTTGTTTTGTTGAAAAACAAACACAGGAAGTCGAGTTGACAAACCACTCCCAACGTGTTATATTATGATAGCACGTTGAAATGACAGCACTAATCAAAAACAAGGACCTATTGACAAATAAATAAATTTAATTATAATATGACTTGTCTGTTGATTGTCTAGTGATGATAGCGGAGGGGAAACACCCGTTCCCATCCCGAACACGGAAGTTAAGCCCTCCAGCGCCGATGGTAGTTGGGGCCAGCGCCCCTGCAAGAGTAGGTCGTCGCTAGGCAATCTTGTGGAGGATTAGCTCAGCTGGGAGAGCACTTGCCTTACAAGCAAGGGGTCGGCGGTTCGATCCCGTCATCCTCCACCACTTATATTATATCTATATATAAGTACTATGAGCCATTAGCTCAGTAACGAGCGATGCATCTTTGAATTGGCTGCGAGCTGCCTCGACGCATTTGACTTTCTCGAATAAGCTTGTAGAGGAAGAGGCAGGTAGAGCAACGAGCTTTGCATCATTGAGTTTGCTGCGAGTTGTCCCGACGCATCCGACATCTTCGAATATGCTAGCAGAGGAAGGGACATCGTTCACTGTGAGTGTATACTTGACTATGAGCCATTAGCTCAGTAACGAGCGTTGCATCTTCGAGTTTGCTTCGAGTTACCTCGACGCACTTGGCATCTTTGAATCGGCTGGGAGAGGAAGAGGCAGGTAGAGTGAAACGAAGCTGTAGAGTGTTATCCTAACCATGAGCCATTAGCTCAGTAGGTAGAGCATCTGACTTTTAATCAGAGGGTCGGAGGTTCGAGTCCTCCATGGCTCACCACAATTGATTTGCGGGTGTGGCGGAATTGGCAGACGCGCTAGATTCAGGGTCTAGTGCCCTTTACGGGCGTGGGGGTTCGAGTCCCTTCACCCGCATGTTGATTCGAGCGGAAGTAGTTCAGCGGTAGAACACCACCTTGCCAAGGTGGGGGTCGCGGGTTCGAGTCCCGTCTTCCGCTCCATTTATTTGCCCATTTAGCCGGGGTGGCGGAATTGGCAGACGCACAGGACTTAAAATCCTGGGGTAGGTCACTACCGTGCCGGTTCGAGTCCGGCCCTCGGCACTTGCGCTCGTAGCTCAATTGGATAGAGCATCTGACTACGGATCAGAAGGTTAGGGGTTCGAATCCTCTCGAGCGCGTTGGCGGGAAGTAGCTCAGTTTGGCAGAGCACATGGTTTGGGACCATGGGGTCGCAGGTTCAAATCCTGTCTTCCCGATAGCGGATATATGGGGCCTTAGCTCAGCTGGGAGAGCGCCTGCTTTGCACGCAGGAGGTCATCGGTTCGATCCCGATAGGCTCCACTGTTGCTTTATGTCTGTGCCTGCCGCTTGCAAGGGAATTTGAAGACGTGAGGTTCCTCGGTAGGATTACAGACTCGGTAGGATTACAGAGAAGCAAACGAAAGTAGCAACCTTGTGTCCTGCAAGTGAATGGAGAGAAGCGGGATTCTTCGACGAAAACCAGCAGAGAAGTTGTTTCAATGCAGCAACTTTGCGCCTGTGTCTTCTAGTGAATTCGGGGGAATTGGGTTCCTCGACGCAAGACTGCAACGAAGCAAGTTCAAGAAGAGGTCTCGTTCCTTGAAAACTGAACGAAACGAAGCGCGACGAAAAGCGGAGGCCGCTTTGGCCGAAGCTGGACAATCCGAAAAGTCAATCAACTTTCTTTTGGAGAGTTTGATCCTGGCTCAGGACGAA
>NZ_SDKL01000066.1:0-47261 GCF_004123125.1 Geobacillus sp. PK12 | reverse complement strand
ATGAACCTCCCCCACTTATCGAAGTGGGGGTTTCCTGTTTCCCCTTCGGAGGTGGATGCATGATAGGCTGGTTGGCAGCCTATCTGCAGGCAACACCTGGCACCCGTCCCGTTGGGAGCCACAGGCAACATGAGTATCCATGATACTCAAGGGCGGGAACTCGCCATCTACGACTTCATACCTAAGCAATCCGTCGATACGTAAACGGTTTGACCGTAAATTCCAATGGGCGGATTTCACCATAATATACTTTGGCAAATAAATTCATTGCCCCATGGATATCACGGTGTCGTTTGTACCCGCATTGACATGTATAATTTCTAGAAGAAGATTTATTTTTCTTCCCGCAAACAGGGCATGTTTGCGAGGTATAACTTTCATCTTTTTTCTCGATTTGAATTCCTTCGGCATTCAATTTGTATTTGAGATAATCAAATAATTTTCCAAACGACCAATTGGATAATTTCTGATTGGTCTTTTTGTTTCGTTTCTTTTTCGTATTCCGTTGGATTCCTTCGATATCTCCAATGACGACTTCTTTCACTTGGTTTTCCAAACACCAACGAACAAATTGTCTCGTGGTTTTGTGCAGTGCATCCTTTAGTTGTGCCTCTGATTTCGAAAGTACATATTGTTTCGCCCGATTGTACTTTTTCCATTGTTTGGAGCCTTTTTTGCATCTGCTCATGAGTTTTTGCAGTTCTTTTAATTTCTTGTTTCTCAACCGATGAATGCTTCTTATTTTTCTTCCCGTGATAATGAGGCTTTCCCCATTTTCACAAATGGCTGCGATGGTGTGAATTTCCCCTGGGTCAATAGCAACACGGTTTTTACATGGATTTTCTTTTGGTTTTTTCCCATCTTCATACGATAAACAAAGCCACAAACCACGGTCATAGACCAACTCGATTTCTTTGACTTTTCCGTTTGGAAGTTTCTCTTTGTCGATTTTCACCACCAAAGGAGATTGTCGTTTTCGATTCCAAATTCCTAGCGACAGTTCCAACGTTCCGTCTTCATGCAAAACAAACCCATCTTTTGCCCATTTCGTGTTGAAATGTTTTTTCTTTTTGTATGGATATTTGATTTTTTCTCCTTTTTTCCGTGCTTCTTTTGCCCCATCACGGGCAAAGATATATTTATGCACAACCGCCTGGATGCTTTGGCTGTGGATAGAAAAACGACCTTTTGTTGCTTTTTGCAGTTCCGTTTTGGTTATCCATTTTCCTGTTTCCAAATGATGTTCTTTTGCCAAACGAAGGCATTCGTTCCAAACTTCTGCGGAGATACGATTGCATTCAAATAGTTTTTGGATAACTTCTTTCTTTGCCCGAAAACGGGTTTTCAGCGTTCGATACATGGTTTCACCTCCTATGTTTATTGTATTCTATTGCCATCCAAAGAAGAAAGAGAAAAACAGAAAAACCGAACGCCATTCATCCCCCACCTGTAGAGGTGGGGGACTTCTGGCTGATTTATGTTAAAGTAAACTCCTTTACTTTCCATACATAAATTCATTTTGTGTTGACTAAAACACGTTTATACCTTACAATCATAAAAAGAAGGTGTTGTTTTCCCCGCCGCCGTTGGGCAGGGCTGATAACATCTCAACGTACGGAAGGATAGCTTTTCCCCGCCACCGTTGGGCAGGGCTGAGCTGTCTTTTTATTTTGACGTGAACGTTTGTCCTGTCCCTTTCCCTATGCTATTTGATCTTGATTTGATTCTGCCGCAATCATACTGAAAAACACATAATTTGTCAATAAAATACATACTATTCTCAAAGATTCTCCGAAGGCTCTTTTCTTTCTGCAAATCTCTGACACATAAGCATAAAAACAGGTAATTGAGCGCTCTAGTTTCCTTTCAACGAATCTTTCCCTTTTGATCCACAACAAGTCTAAGAAAGAATCCCTGGATATGAATATAAAAAAGCAGCTTGCCCCTTAAACGGACAAGCTGCTTTTTTGCTGGTTAAACCGTGACCGACTCTTTGGTTTGTTTCAAATGAATGTCAAAGCGGTCGGCGTTCATCACTTTCACCCATGCGTTGATAAAGTCGCGGACGAATTTTTCTCGGTTGTCGTCTTGGGCGTAAAATTCGGCGTACGAACGAAGGATTGAGTTGGCTCCGAAAATAAGGTCAACCCGGGTGGCCGTCCACCGCACTTCGCCCGTTTTCCGGTCGCGGATTTCATAAATGCCGCTGTCTGTCGGCACCCATTCATAGTTCATGTCGACTAAGTTGACAAAGAAGTCGTTCGTCAGCACCCCGACGCGATCAGTGAAAACCCCGTGCGGGAGATCGCGATAGTTCGCGCCCAATACCCGCAGACCGCCGATGAGCACGGTCATCTCAGGTGCGGTCAACCCTAGAAGCTGCGCTTTGTCGATGAGCAATTCTTCCGGACCGACGCTGTACTCTTTCTTTTGATAGTTGCGAAAGCCATCGGCGAACGGTTCGAGCACTGAGAAGCTCTCGACATCGGTTTGCTCTTGCGTCGCATCGCCCCGTCCCGGAATAAACGGCACTTTGACATCAAAACCAGCGTCGCGCGCCGCCTTTTCGACCGCTGCGCTGCCGCCAAGAACGATGAGATCGGCGATGCTGACTTTCTTCGGCAGCTCGCGCTGGATGTCTTCATAGACGGAAAGCACTTTAGCGAGCCGCTCTGGTTCGTTCACTTCCCAATCTTTTTGCGGCGCAAGGCGGATGCGGGCGCCGTTGGCTCCACCCCGTTTATCGGAGTTGCGGAACGTGCTGGCTGAAGCCCAAGCGGTTTTGACGAGTTCGCTGACGGTCAGGCCCGAGTTCAAAATTTTCGCTTTGATTTCTTCGATTTCGGCATCGCTCAATTCATAGTCGACCGTCGGAATCGGGTCTTGCCAGATGAAGTCTTCTTTCGGCACTTCTGGACCTAAGTATCTCGTTTTCGGCCCCATATCGCGATGCGTCAGTTTGAACCAGGCACGGGCGAACGCATCCGCAAACTCTTCAGGATTTTCATAGAAACGGCGGGCGATTTTTTCGAATTCCGGATCAAAGCGAAGCGCCAGGTCGGTTGTCATCATCATCGTCGGAACTTTTTTCGATGGGTCTTCGACATCCGGTGCGAGATGCTCTTCTTTCGGGTCAACTGCCATCCATTGCCATGCCCCAGATGGGCTTTTCGTCAGCCACCAGTCATAGCCAAACAGCATATCGAAATACGACATATCCCACTTCGTCGGTGTCGGCGTCCACGCGCCTTCGATGCCGCTCGTGATCGTGTCGCGGCCTTTTCCTTTTCCGTATGAGCTGATCCATCCCAATCCTTGCGCTTCAATCGGAGCGGCTTCCGGCTCGGGGCCAACGTGGGAAGCAGGGCCTGCGCCATGCGCTTTGCCGAACGTGTGGCCGCCGGCGATCAAGGCGACCGTTTCTTCGTCGTTCATCCCCATGCGGCGGAACGTCTCGCGAATGTCGCGCGCTGCCGCTTTCGGATCCGGCTTGCCGTCAGGGCCTTCCGGGTTGACATAGATCAGCCCCATCTGCACAGCCGCAAGCGGATTTTCCAGTTCGCGATCCCCGCTGTAGCGTTCCGAAGCGAGCCACTCTTTTTCCGCGCCCCAATAAATGTCTTCTTCCGGATGCCAGACATCTTCCCGGCCGCCGCCAAAGCCGATCGTTTTGCCGCCCATCGATTCGATGGCGACATTGCCGGCCAAAATCATCAAGTCAGCCCAAGAAATTTTGTTGCCGTATTTTTTCTTGATCGGCCACAGCAACCGCCGCGCTTTATCCAAGTTGGCGTTATCGGGCCAGCTGTTTAACGGGGCAAAGCGCTGCGTGCCGGTCGAACCGCCGCCGCGGCCGTCGCCGATGCGGTACGTTCCCGCCGAATGCCACGCCATGCGGATGAACAGCGGACCGTAATGGCCATAATCGGCCGGCCACCAGTCTTGGCTTTCTGTCATCAGTTTGCGCAAATCTTCTTTGAGCGCCCAATAGTCGAGTTTTTGAAACTCCTCAGCATAGTTGAACTCTTCATCATGAGGATTCGTTTTTCGGTCATGTTGATGGAGAATGCTTAAGTTCAGCTGGTTCGGCCACCAGTCTTTATTGGTTGTTCGATTTGAGTTGTAGCTTGTGACGCTGCCGTGATACGGGCATTTGGAAGTGTTGTGTTGGTTTTGGTTTTTCATTTCCTCTTCCCCTTTCCATATTCAAATATCACCATTATCTTTCTAGTTGCTTTTTCTGCCAACTAGAATTGATAATGATTCGTACATTAAAATTATAATAAATTAATATTTAGTAGTAAAGGATAAAAAATATTTTTTACATACAATATTTGTTTGCGACTGGCGCTTGGCCAACGAAAAAGGAGCAGAGGTCAAATAAGCATGGAAACGGGTTCATTTCATAAAAAGGAGGATATACAACTGCTATGACAGCAACCAGTCCATCCATCCATGGGTTCGCTTTTGCGAAACCGCTTTATTCAAACGATTATGACGGCCGGGTTATTCATTCAAATCGACATTTGGATTCGCAACTTTGCGATTTTATTCATTCGGTCCATAAAAATCAGGAAAATGGCAAATAAGAGTTGGCACTCCTCTCTGATGCGCTTCTATAAGCATCCTATTCAGCTGCAAGCGAATTTTTCCTTTCTTGGTATGGGGGTTTTTCGGCGTATCCTCTGTTACCTTTCTCCCTGGGCTGCGCCCATAAACATAAATGTTGTCGACGAACACAACCTTTGCCCCATTCCCTTCCAAATGCGGCACGAGATCAGCCTGCCGCCTTTTTTTGTTAAAGCGCTCTTTTCAGGTTAGAATCAACGACCATCACTTTTTATTTACATATAACACGGGCTTTGTACTCTAACATCTGACGGAGTTGATGGAAAGATCATGCCACTGTTTCATATCGGTCATGGATGCGCACACGTCCCGTTTTTTCACGCCTTTTTTGGTTCAGACGAAGCTTCGATGCGTCCTTCTTAACGTATGGACAGAAAACATGAACAGGCATATGACCTGCCGAGACATTTGCCTCTCGTTTTACTGTACTTTGCCTTTGTCAGCTTTTATTCACGCAAGCTCTATTGCTTGGCTGAGAAACGTTTGTTCATCCCATGCTTGAAATAATGCTGCTGTCTTTCTCCTGTACGTCCACTTTCCTTGGACTATCAACTTTGGCGAACAAATGCGGATTTTGCAGAAATTGCACGAATAGCACAGGACAAGATGATTTTAGGACACATATATATACAGTACAAACAAGCTATATAGACATATATAGACAATGGAAAGAGATGAACGGAACAAAAGAAATCGGAAAAACGCGAAAGGAGTGATGTCTATTACATCAGCTATGGTCCTCTTTGCCTTTTTCTTTACGATCATGCTCATTTACTGGCGCCCTAAAGGAATGAATGAGTCCATTCCCGCAACCATCGGTGCGTTAATCGTCATCGCCAGCGGAGCGGTGAACGCGTCTCATCTCATGGATATTAGCATCAAAGTAAGCGGGGCGGCCATGACCATCATTTCAACTCTTGTCATGGCACTTGTGCTCGAAAGCATCGGTTTTTTTCATTGGATTGCTTCTCTTCTTGCCCAGCGTTCCAATGGGTCAGGGATCCGGTTATTTTGGTACACCAACGCTCTTTGTTTTCTGATGACGCTTTTTTTTAACAATGACGGCAGCATCATGATCACGACGCCGATTTTACTGTTGCTTTTAAACAGCTTTCAACTGAAAAAACATCAGAAATTACCGTATCTCATCAGCGGGGCGTTGATTGCCACCGCCTCGAGCGCCCCGATCGGCGTAAGCAACATGGTCAATTTAATTTCATTAAAAATCATCGATATGAACTTATACATGCAGACAGCGATGATGTTTGTTCCCTCAGTGCTTGGGCTGTTGTTTTTGCTGGGGTTGTTGTTTCTCGTTTTTTATCACGATATCCCGAAAACATTGCCACCAATGGCGGTTCCTATTACTCCCCTCTCGTTTTTTCATCATCCTTTGCAGAACCGTTCCGCCTACGATGAGATGAAAGTATCGGAAAACAAAATGAAGATGATTCTTCTGTTCGTGCTAACCATCCGGTTGAGCCTGTTTGCCGCTTCATACATGCATATTCCCATTGAAGTGGTCGCGCTCACAGGATCATGGGTTGGCCAAATCGGAAACAGAAGGGATCGAATTCTGTTTGGCGTTTTCGGTGATGCTTTGAACATGGTGCAGTGCATAATAAATGACGGATGACCTGTCCATAAGAGAAAGATAGTCGGATTGGACATCAAGCAATTTACCGGTTTTGGATTCCGGACCTCCACGATAAATAGTGACGGTCTTCCCAATTAACGGCGCCAATTCATCGTTGGAGCGCGAAGGGATGGAATGGTCATTCATGCCATATAACGTCATATCTCAATAACGCCTCCCTGTTTTTTTATCCATAAGGGGTATTCATACTGTATATATACGTATCTCGTGAATATTATGCATAGGTCCATCGCCTAATATGAAAAAATAAGAACCTAACATCACTCTCCGGGAATCGGTCTTGATCATGCATCCAAGCTAAAAGTAATTAACCTGATTTCTTTTAAAGCGTGGTGCCAAAAGGCTGACGTCCCGTTGCTCGTCATACCCACCCTCTTACATCATGGATGATTACACCATTTTATAGAAAAATAGTTATTAATCTTAATCATTTTTTTAAACATTATCATTTAATACAGTAGTACCAAATCTAAACTAGGAAAGGATGATAGACGAATGGTTTGTGTGTGCAATGGTGGATTGTTTCCCCAATTGTTCTTTACGCAGTCTTCAACGGATTTGCCCATTACCATTCCTCTGACCGGAACTGCCGTCACGGAAGTGCTTCGTTTGCAGCCGATTACGACCCTCAGCGGCGATCGTGTCAAACTTGATTCGATGGTTGAGTTGGAATTGGCTGTATTGGCCCTCTCGACAGGCGTAACCTTGACAGGGATCACGTATCGGCTGGAACGGTCGACAAACGGAGGAGCTTTTGTCCCAATTGCGTCACTTGATGTCGAATCCCTTCTACCCGTACTCTCACTCGCTGCGAATACAACACTTTTCCCGAACTTGACATGGGTCGACGCACCGGGCGTAGGGACGCATGTCTATCGCATTGTCATTGAAACGAACGGTGAGATTTTATCCACCTTGCTAAGCGGCATTACAGCAGAAACTCGCGCCTTGAACGCTCTTGTTGTTCGCAGCGTATAACCCGGCAAAACCGGCTCAGCGAAAGGCGATTGCCCTCTGAGCCGGTTGTTTTTGCTTTATGGCGCATAGGTCTTCAGGCTGTCAAGTATGGACAACAATATGGTTCAACGCTCGCACTCCATTAGGCAGCTGTTGGCAGAAAAAAAATCCGTCCATTTTGTAGGTGGTGGCGACTTCACGCATACCGACTTGAAATTGGAAATTAGAAAAAGAGAGCGTTTGCCCTGGCTCAATGCGTGACACATGAACCGGCTTTAGCCAAAATTCCCCCTTCTCCTCCACCATGTTCTCCGCCTCCTGATTCATATATCGCCAAGATTCCATCACTAGTGGATTGAGGCGGCGATCGTATTGAATATCATCCCCTAACTTGGCGGATAACACCATATGCTCCTTAGGGGAAACCCGCAGGCAAATATAGGGGTTCTCCAAAGGAGAAGATCCCATATTGCGGATCACAAAGTTCCCGGCAATGATCCCTTTTTGCCCGCCTGCCTTCGGAAGCAATAAGGAATAGGTGAAGTAGCAAATCACACAAATTTCATCTGATAAGACTTGTTTCGGCAACTGTCTCATTTCCGTTACGGCTTGTTTAACAGCGCGAAGTTCTTTCTCAATCGATTGTATTTTCTGTTCCAACTCGAGAATCGAATCCATCATCTTTCCCCCTCTTATGACGTCACTTTTCCATTTCTTAAATGTATATGTATGAAAAAAAGAGGAGAACATCTCCTCTTTTTTTCCGCAACTAGAGACGTGTTTTTTACATTGCAGGAAACACAGCGGGGCATTGCGGCGGAAAGACATCCACCGGGCATTCTTCTTCGCAGATGATTTCCGGGCGGGGTTGGCAGAACCGTGCAGCGACTTCCAAAATGACTTCAAACGTCACAACGATGCTTTGGCAAATGCGGATCGAAATATTCGCCGTAATGCTGTTTCCGCTTTGCGTAAACGCCCCGACCCGGCAACTATTAAAGGTGTTTTGTACAGCGTTGCAGCACACCGTTGTGCCTTCTGGAGCGCAAAGGATGACTTCTTCGCTGGTTGTGATTAAGGCGGGGTTGCTGACGACGGTCACTTGAGCGCCCGTTGCATTCGTTCCCGTCACCTCCAACACGACTTGAATCGTTTTGCTTAAGGTGACGGCTTGCAGCGTCACAATTTGATTGCCGACCGTGCACTCAATATCCCGGCGCGGGGCGTCTTCCGCACACTCCAACAATGTGATCGAACAATTGACTTGGGAAACCGTAACTCCATCCAACGAACCGCTTGGGAATGTGAACGTGATGTCTTGCGCCAGCTGCACAACGTGTGTTGTCCAGTCATAGACTTTGCACACTTGAATGCACTCTGGATCAAATTGTTGAGCAAATTGCTCTAAATTGATAGGCATAGAACCAATCCTTTCTTTCATGAATTTTTGTCAGGCTACTCTATAGTATGATGGGGAGAAATACAAGTCATAGTAAAAATGACTATTTTTGAGAAACAAAAATGATATGGTTCATGCATGAGCAAGCAGGGCACCCATTTTTCGATGTCTGCATATAATGGCTACCATGACATGCGGAAAAAGGTGATGGACATGAGCAAGGAGCAAAAAACCACCCAATTGCAGCAGAAAATCATCCACCTGAAATCAGAATTGGACAAATACAAAGCACTGCTCGCTTCATTAGGCTCTCAAGAAGAATGGGAGCGTCTTCACATGGAAAAGGATGAACTCCAGGCGAAGCATGATGAACTCATCGGACAATGCCGCCGTTATGAAGAGCTGCTGTCCGAGCAAAAGAATGAGATCGAGCGCTTATCGGAAGCATTGAAAACAATGGAGGAAGAAAAAGAATGGCTGCGGCAGGAGATGGAGCAATGGAAAACAACATGCGCCTACTGGCAAGAACAAGCGGAAGCCAATCAAAAACACATCCAGTCTTTAGAAGCGACACTGAAGGCGTTTCAACAAAAGGAAATGGAATGGAATGAAGAACGAACAAAAACAAAAGAAAAAAATCGACTACGAAAGGACGGGACTCTTTCTTTTATGAACGAATCAATCGACTCATGGACATCTTGGTCAGAGAGAATGGAAAACGATTATAAGGTGATGAAGGAACAAATAGAGAAAATCGCAAAGGAGTTTCCAAAACTGCAAAACGCTTTAAGCAACAGTGCCAAAACACACGAACTAGAAAAAGATGTAGACGTTTTAACCAAGAAAATTCAAGAAACAGAAGAAAAACTGTCAAAAATGGATTTAGAAAGACAAAAAGACTCATTGATGCTGCAAAAACATATGTTCACCCAACAAATGGAGTTGGAGTTGATGATGGAAAAGGTCACAAGTCTTGCCAGTGAAATCAAGCATCTCTCGAACCAAATCGCCGATTTAACCCGATCGCGGAATGACCCACCCAAGGATTCGCCAAATGACGATACAATGGAATTGAAGGAGATGCTGTCCCGACTCATGGAGCGGTTAACGGCATCCTCTGATGAGAAATCGAAAGAACCGGCAACATCACCGATCCAATCAGCTAATCCCTTTTCAACAAACATGCAAACGGAAAAGGCGCCGCCACCCCCTAACAGTTTTTTAAAATTACAGGAGTTTATGGATGGAACCAACCAACCCATTGTTGTCTCACCTGTGAAACGCAAAGAAACTCATGCATCCCATCTATATTCACAAAAATCGATCCCAATCAAACGCGTCCGAATGGAACATCCGTCTTCCCATCAACGCCTCCCATTTCAGCATTCATCACCACCTGCAGAGGATGAGGACAATCGATTGAATATCAGCGTTCAGAACGATCATACTGATCCAAATCCAGGAAAACGCTCAGACGCTTCAAGGCTGGAACAGAAAAAGGACCACCAATTGTTTACACAGACAGATGAAGTAAGGTTTGAAAGCACTCATAAAGCAGCGGACCCGTTAAAAAACGAGGATGAACGACCTAACAAAACAGACCCAAACATGGAAATCAAAGAGAAGCAGGAATCTCTAGTTTCTCCCGGCAGCCAAGAGGCGGTGACGCAAGATCCAACATCGGCATCCGACATTTCAGCCGACGGGCAGCAATCAGATTCCGAAACCTATGAAGCGACGGCATTCCTTCCTTCCGCCTCCGTTTTGATCCAAGATGACGCCATCATTCATGGAGAAGACTCTTTTATGGGGGAAGGGAAACCGTCAAAATGGGGATTATGGTCTCTATTCAAAAAGACGAAAACATCTCAATAGCGAAGAGGCGGGAACACTCCCGCCTCTTCGCTTTGGATTCAAACATCACTGTTTTCCCGCACGGAATGGACACTGCTCATCAGCTCAGCGCCTGTTCGAAGGACGCGATCGCCGAATTTGGTCCGCAGCTGTTCGATGGTCTTCCAAAGTTCTTCCATTTTCGCTTCCTCTTCATAATGAAACAAATCGAGCTGTTTTCCTTCTTCCCGTTCGTCAAACACATGAAGTGCGGCAACGCCAAGAAGCCGCACTGGGCGTCCGTCCCAATGCTTTTTCAACAGCCGCGCCGCCGTCAAAAAGAGGTCGTCCGCCGTTTGCAACGGCGCCGCCTCGGTTTGGCTGCGGGTGATTGTATGAAAATCGTGGTAGCGGATCGTCAACTGGACAGTCCGCGAGACAACCCGCTTTTGTTTCATCCGCGCGCTGACAGATTCGGCCAGCTTGCGCAAAACGGCCCGTAGTTCTTGTTCGTCGTCTACATCGCGCGGCAGCGTCGTTGAGTTCCCGACTGATTTCCATTTCTCCGCCGCTGCTGGATCAACCGGGCGCGGGTCGATGCCATTCGCCCGCTCGTAAAGACGCAGGCCATAGACGCCAAACGCCTGCTCAAGAAGCGCCCGGTCGGCGTTCGCGATATCGCCGATCGTACGCATGCCTAGAGCCTGCAGTTTCTTGGCGGTTTTGTCACCAACACCATGCATCTGTTCAACCGGAAGCGGCCAAAGGACGTGCGGAGCGTCGCGTTTGCGCAGCACAGTGATGCCGAGCGGCTTTTTCATCTCGCTTGCCATTTTGGCCAAAAACTTATTCGGGGCGATTCCGATGCTCACCGGAATGGACAGCTGCCTCAACAGCCCATGCTGGATCTGACGGGCCACAACCAGCGGATGAGCGGTTGACGCCCAGCCCGTCATGTCCAAATAGCCTTCATCGATCGAGGCGCGCTCCAATACAGGAGAGAAACGCTTGAGCCATTGGAATAAGCGGTGGCTCATCTCGCGATAAAAGGCAAAATCCGGCGGGCGCACAACGAGCGACGGACAGCGCTTCTTCGCTTCCGTAAGCGGCATCGTCGTATAGATGCCAAACTGTTGTTTCGCCGCATAACTGGCCGCCAGCACGATCCCCCTCCGCTCTTTTGGATCCCCCGCCACAACGACCGGCCTTCCCCGAAGCGACGGAGCGCGGGCAATCTCGCAGCTGGCGAAAAACGAGTTGCAGTCGATATGAAAAATGATCCGTCCGCGGGATTCACGCCCTGTTGACATGCCCTTTCCCTTTCTTTTCTCTATTTTCTTCTTCATTGTACCAGATCATTCGTTCGTGAAAAACAGCCCATTCTCCTACATGCAGAAAGTCTTTTGATGTCTCACGGGGTCGGTTTAGAGATTTTTAACGAGAATACTGCGGCATCAAGGAATGTTCGCAGATTTCATCTGTCGAACACGTTTTGCACCCCCAGCGGCAAAATGAGCCCAAACGCAAGGATGATCCCATGAAAAGAGGCTCTCATCATGTTTGCTTCCTCCTTTCCCCTTGCAGCCAGCGGTAGACCGAAGCCGCATCCGCTTCATCCACATCGACGACGCGGACGCGGGTGCCAAGCGGCATGACGGCAACGGAAATGGTCGCCAGCCGTTTTCGCTTTTGCCACCACGTCGCTGATGTTTGAAGCGATTGAACGTGACGTTTCAAGACATACGTCGTCGTTTGCCGAAACCATCCGCTTCGAAGCGCCAGCTGCTTCGACGAAAGCGACCATCCCGCGATTTGAAAGCGGTGGATGCCGATCCATGCCCCGAGCGGCAACACCAACAACACAGCCGCCCCCCATGGGCGTTCGATATATGCCGCCAAGATGGCGGGAATCACGAGCCAAACAAGCGGACGAAGCATGTAACGGCGTTTCGCGCGCTTGGGCAATGGAGAAAAGGAAACGCCGAGATCGTACTCGGGCAAACAAGCTTGAATGATCGACGCAACTCTCCTCTTTTCGACAAGCGGACAAAGAACAACATCCCCTGCTCCGCCGCCATCGAGCCTCCCACCGGCATGAATCAAGGACACAGAGGCGTACCCAAACAAACGGCGCAGCCAATTCTCATGAATCACGACACCTTGGACGCGGGCAACTGGGACGGACACCGCTTTTCGTTCCAGCCATCCGCGGGCAATGACAATCGTGTCTTCTTGTTTCCGCACGACAAACGAAGCGTACCGGATCATGTTTTGTACGATAGCTACTCCATAAGCGGCCAAGAGAAGCGACAAGATGAATAGGGCAATAAGCAATCGTCCATGTCCGTTCCATGTCGACTGAAGATCACGGATGAGCGACTCATATGGAATGAAGTCGCCTAATTGCGACAAAAACGCACATAACGCGGCAACCACGCCAAGCGCTCCACCGCTTGTCAACGAAGCCATCCATACTTCTTTCATCGATAAGGTAAACAGAGCAGGATGTGGGCGGTTCGCGGATGGTTCCGGATGGGCGGCGTTTTCCACCTTGTGTTTCGCCTGTTCCACGCATCGTTGCAGGCGGCGGGCTTCTTCCCTTGATATGGCCCGAAGCGTCACTTCTGCTTCACCGAGGGCATCGCCCGCCGCCTCAACATGTACTTGAACCACTCCCGCCATCCGTTGCCATATCCCCTCTGTCACCGAAATCCCATGGATGCGCTCGAACGGAATCGAACGTCTTTTGCGGACAAACACGCCTTCTTCCACGAGCAAGCGGTCTTCATCCCAAGCGTAGGTAAAGCGGAGCCAAGACAGAACCCCCATCACCACCGTGTATACGACAGCCGCCAGCGGCACGATGAAATCCCGCCAAGAGAAGCGGTTCAGACTGCCCGCCACCATGATCACAAGGAGCGGAACGACCATATTTTTCAGTTCTTTTCCGACTCCCGCCATAATCGCAACGGGATGAAGGCGGCGTCTAGGCGTCATCTTCATCCACCACCTTCGCCCACTCGGCAATCAAGCGGCAAAGCTGCTCCGCTTCTTCCATCGGAAGAGCGGGAATTTCATGAGCGGCCGCCGCTGTGAACACCGCAATGGAAGCCAACCCGTACCGCTTGAGAAGCGGACCTTGCCGCACATCGACGTACTGAACGCGAGCCATCGGGATCAAAGTCCGTCTCGTGGACCAGACTCCTCGCTGAATATCAATCTCTTCTTCACGAATGTCATAGCGCCAACGTCTTTGGCGCAACGGCGGGAGCCAGACGACCCATACAATGGCTTGCACCACCCAAACGCCGACCAACACTATCAATAGCCAAGGAGGAGCATGGAACTGCGAGAGCAGCCATATGATTCCCCCGATCGCCACACCGGAAGCCAATGCCACAAGCGCCCCCGTGAGACGCCACACGGTGACCGCTTTTGATGAAATGGGTTTGCCTCTATGAGGAAGCATTCTCTTAATCTCCTTTTTGCACATCATTTCTGTTTCCAGTATAACAAAACATTTCCATGTTGGCGATGCCTTTTTTCGACAATCGTTGACAGAACAACTGAACTATTATATTCTGAAATTATCTTTTTTGCTTAACCGCATAAAAGCAAAAAAGCACATCTATGAATCAACATTAGAGCAGAAAGGTTGTTGTCAACATGGAACAATCCCGTCCTCAGCTGCAAAAAGGACTATTGCCCCGCCACGTTCAGCTGATCGCGTTAGGAGGGATGATCGGCACCGGCATTTTTAAAGGAAGCGCCGAGGCCATTCATATCGCCGGACCAAGCGTCGTGCTCACGTACTTGATCGGCGGCGTGCTGTTGTTTTGGATTATGGCTGCACTGGCCGAGATGGCGATCGCGTATCCGGGTTCGAACGTTCAACATTTGATCCGCCGGGCGTTTGGCTTTCGCCTGTCATGGATCGTCGGCTGGCTGTATTGGATCAATTGGACGTTGGTCACTGTTGTCGAACTGCTGGCTGCCGGCAGCTTTCTGAACTATTGGGTTCCGTCTGCGCCGTTATGGCTGCTTGCCCTCCTGTGCGCGTGTCTGATCATGGGGTTGAATCTTTTCCCTGTGAAGTATTACGGGGAAGCGGAATTTTGGCTGGCCGGCCTGAAAGTGGCGGCGCTAGTGGTGTTTATCGTGCTCGGGGCGGGCGTATGGGCTGGCGTGATCCCAAGCGGCATAAGCGGCTCGTTTCCGTCTGCCGGCGACGGCGGATGGTTTCCGCACGGGTTTGCCGGAACGCTCAGCGCCTTGCTTATCGTGATGTTTTCCTATGGCGGAGCGGAGCTGATCGGGGTGGCGGTGACGGAGATGAAAGACGCCGAGCAGGTGCTGCCGCGCGTCATTCGCACCACAATCTGGCGGGTTGTCGGCTTTTATCTTTTGCCAATGGCCATCATTTGCGGCATTATGCCATGGAACACCGTTTCGGAAACGAACAGCCCCTTTGTCCAAGTGTTGGAAGCGATCGGGTTGCCCGGCGCGGCCCATGTCATGAACGCGGTGTTGCTCATTGCCGTCTTATCGGCGGCCAATACAGGCGTCTATGCGACTTCTCGGTTGCTGTACACCATGGCTGAACAAGGAGAAGCAAGCCGCCGCTTGCAGCGGACGACGAAACACGGGGTTCCGCTGTACGGGATGGGCATGGTCGCCATCTGCATCGCCGCTGGCGTGATCGGCGCCTACTTGGCGCCCGGGCGGATCATCGGGGAATTGATGACGATTCCTGGGTTTACGGTGCTCATCGTTTGGATGATGATCGGCGCCGCTCAGCTGAAGCTGCGGCCGCACTACAAAACGAAGCCGTTTTTCCGAACGAAAGGGTTTCCGTACACAACGATGGCGGCGGTCGGGGCGCTCGGGGCGATTTGGCTTGGCTTTTTGCTTCAAAGAGAGCATCGAATCGGTTCGCTTCTCTGCGTGGCCGTCTTGGTTCTCTTATTCATCTATTCCACTGTCAAAGAAAAGCAGCATCAAGCAACAAAAGCGCCCGGGCGAACGGCGTAACCAAACCGCCTCTTTTCGCTCGGGCGACAGCTAGAGACGGGCGTCCTTTCATCATAGACGGCGCCCGTCTTCCTTTTTTCGTGTCCAACCGTTCCCACGATATTCGTCCCATGCCCGCCAGGCCATGGTCGCCATGCCGAGCGCGAGAATCAGCGCCTGTCCGTCCATCCGGTGTTCCGTCCATAAGTGATGCCCTGCCGCTCCGATGCCGTAAAGCACCCAAACCACTGAAAACCACATAACTCCCAACCAAAATCTCCGCATCGTTTCTCCCTTTCTTTCTCCCGTTTTCCCGATCGCTCCGTAAGACTCAGGCGAAGCCGCCTATATTGTCTATTTTTTGAAAAAATAGGGGATTTTCGTATAATTATACCACAATTTTCACAAATGAGCCGAAAAAAACAAGCCATTCCCCTATGCTCCAAGGGAAATGGCTGCGCGTTTTGCGGAAACACCGATGATGATTCGTTAGTTGGCCGGCGACAGCTCGTCTTCGGTCACCCATTTGTGGTTGGTCACTTTTTGACCAGTTTCCGTATCGATGTAATCGACCATATACACCGTCGTTTGTTTCGCCGAATCAATGACTGCTTTGGCCCCTTTCATCCCTTCCATGTGATCGGCATTCAAGACGACTTCATCGCCCGGCTGGAACGGTTTGTCTCCGGCGTTTTCGATTTCTTCGTGAATGACCCATTTATGGTTTTTCACTGGGTCCCCGCCTGTAGTTGGGGTGTATGTGACCGTATAGACGATCGTGTCAAAGGCACCGGTGACAGTCGCCTTGGCTCCATCCATTCCCGGCATATGGTCGGCATGGATGATGACTTGGCTTCCAACCGGATACTTTGGTTGTTTCGCCTCCTTCAATCCGGCCGGCACCTCTTTGGAGCCCGAGTGATTCATTCCTTCATGCCCGGTGTGAGAAGCTGTATGTTCCTTTGGCGCTTTGTTGTCGTTGGCACCGGTGCAGGCCGATAACAAGAGCGCTGCCATAACTGAAGTTGTTCCCAATAACATTTTCCAGTTTTTCATCGTTTTCACCCTCCTTGCCTTGTTAGCATACCGGACATTTGTGCAGATTTTGTGGAGATGGCCTTGGATTTGCCGCTAAAGGCCGTATGGCGCCTAGGCTGACTGTCCTTTTGGGAGGGGGCTGTTTCACCCCGCTGCTTTTTGCCCTATCTTTCGCCAGACGAACCACAAAAGAACGATCGATGCAACAGCGAGCATCAGTTTACCCGCCCAGGCGGCCTCGAGGAATTGATGGACGGCATACGCTTCCATCCATAAAGCTGGGAGCTTGCCGAGCGAGCTAGCCGTTGCAAACACAGGGATTCCATCATCACGACATGCGCCAACGTCGTTCGATCGTAATTTTTTTCCAATACATTGCGATGGCTGTTTCCCCGCGCCAGAAGCTGCGCGAATTCTTCCTCGATGCGCGCATGGACGAGCGTAGCGTAGAGGGAAACGAACAGCACCATTTCAATGGCCAAGACAAAGGCAAAAAACAGCATGCCGAGTTTCCATGACAGTTTTCGCACGGATTCCTCTCCTCATCCATCAAGTCCGAGTGTCATTTCAATTTTACTATTTTATTTGGCAAATGTGCAGAAAGTGTGGAGATGCAGCTTTGCGCCACGCCAAGGCGTCTTGTCCCGCCAAGGAGACAAACCTTGACGGATGCGTCTTTTTCCTTCTTCCTTTATACTTAAGAAGCAGACTGTGCTCATGTAGAGACGACAGAAAGGGGTTTATCGATGAAATCGCTCGTGTTAGCGGAAAAGCCGAGCGTCGCCCGCGACATCGCCCGCGTGCTCGGCTGCAAGCAAGCACATAAACATTATTTTGAAGGAAAGCAGCACATTGTCACCTGGGCGCTCGGCCATTTAGTGGAGCTGAAGATGCCGGAAGACTACGACCGAAAATACGAAACATGGCGGCTGGAGGACTTGCCGATCATCCCAAAGAAAATGGGCTTGAAAGTCATTCGGCAAACAAGCCACCAGTTTCGCGCCATTGAACGGTTGGCGAAACGACCGGATGTGAAAGATGTCATCATCGCGACCGACGCGGGCCGCGAGGGGGAACTGGTGGCGCGCTGGATTTTAGAGATGATCGGTTGGACGAAGCCGATTTGGCGGCTATGGATTTCGTCGCAAACCGACCGCGCCATCCGCGACGGCTTCCGCCAACTCAAGCCCGGGGTGCAGTTTGAACGCCTGTATCAATCGGCCGTCTGCCGCGCGGAAGCCGACTGGCTGATTGGGTTAAACGTCTCGCGCGCCTTGACGACCAAATACAACGATCCGCTCTCAGCCGGGCGGGTGCAGACGCCGACGCTTGCGATGATCATCGAGCGCGAACGCGAGATCCAATCGTTCGTTCCCGTGCCATATTGGACAATTCGGGCCAAGATCGGGTCCATCACAGCCGTATGGGAGCGGCATGGCGGACATCGTCTGTTTGACCAAGACGAGGCCAACCGGCTGATGACTCGTCTCAAAGGCCAGCCGGCGCGCGTCACATCGATCAAACGGAAACGAAAAAGCGAGCCCGCCCCGCTGCCGTATGACTTGACCGAACTGCAGCGGGACGCAAACAAGCGGTTTGGCTTTTCGGCGAAAAAGACGCTCTCGGTGTTGCAGCGACTGTACGAACAACACAAGCTTGTCACGTACCCGCGCACCGATTCGCGTTATTTGCCAAGCGATATGGAAGCGACGATGACCGAGCGGTTGTTGGCGATGAAATCCGGTTATGAGGACGTCATCGCTCCGCTCCTTGCCAAAGGCAAAGCCAAAGCAGCCAAGCGGGTATTTAACGATGACAAAGTGACCGATCATCACGCCATCGTTCCAACGGATGAGCGGCTCAACCTTAGCAGGCTGTCGACTGATGAGCGCAAGCTGTATGATCTCATCGCCCGTCGCTTTTTGGCGCTGTTTTTCCCGCCGTATGAATCCGAAACAACGACAGCTGTCTTTGACATCGGCGGCGAAATGTTTGTCGCCAAGGAGACGGCGGTTGTGAACTTCGGATTTAAAGCGGTTCTCGGCAAAGAAGAAACGGATGCCAAACCGACGTTGTCACACCTCGCAGAAGGTCAGACGCTCCCATCGGTGCAGCTTGAGAGGGAACAATCGTTCACCGAACCGCCCGCTCGTTATTCGGAAGCCGATTTGCTCGCGCAAATGGAAAAATACGGGCTCGGCACGCCAGCGACAAGGGCGGACATCATCGAACGGCTGGTCGAAACCGAAGTGGTCGAGCGAAAAGACGGACGGTTTTATCCGACGAAAAAAGGGAAACAGCTGATTGAGCTCGTCAATAAAGAGCTGAAATCGCCGGAATTGACCGCCCGCTGGGAGCGGGAGCTGGAGGCGATCGCCCGCGGGAAAGGAAATCCACAACAATTTTTGGCCAACATCCGCCGGCAAACGCAGCAACTCGTTGCCGAAATCAAGCAAAGCGAGCAGGTATACAAAGCGCCAAACCTCACGAATCTCACATGCCCAGAATGCGGTGCGCTTTTAAAAGAGCGGAAAACGAAAGACGGACGGATGCTTGTCTGCTCGAACTTAGCGTGCCGCTACCGCCGCCGGCGCGACCCGAAACTGTCGAACCGCCGTTGCCCGCAATGCCACCGGCGTATGGAAATGCATGAAGGAAAAGCAGGACTTTATTTCCAATGCCGCCCGTGCAATATTGTCGAAAAAGCGGACGAGACCAAACGCATCGCCGCAAAAGGAAGCGAACGGGCGCTGCTGAAAAAATACAGCCCGGCCAACGAATCGTTTGGCACGAGTTTAGGGGAGCTCTTCAAGCAGGCGTTGAACGAAAAAAAGGAATGAGGTTGCCGCACCGCGCTAGGGGCTAATGCCCCTGGCGGTTTCTTTTTCATCTTTGAATCTGAAACCTCCCTCTCATTGCCTCGTATATATAGATAAATCTATCGCAAAGGAGCGATCACGATGTTGAAAAAATGGCTAAAATCCCTTTTCGGCCATCCCCATCATCCGTCGCACTACCATAAACATTACAGCAGCAGCGACCACCATTATTACAACCCGACGTATCATTCGCACCACCACCCGTCCCAGTACGGGCATCATCACTACAAAAAGAAACATCATAGCGGCAGCTTCTTCTCAAGCTTTTTCGGCAGCTGATGAAACGGTTTTTTGAACGCCATCCGTTCGTTTCCCGCTGGGTTGATCGGCCGCATCGGGGCGGGAAGGTGCTTTTGGGCCGCTATGAAATCATCGAAGAGCTTGGGATGGGAAGCTACGGCATCGCCTACAAAGGGCGCGATCACCTGACAGGCCGTCTTGTCGTCATCAAACAAGCGCGGCGGACAAAAGGCGAAGACGGCCGCCGCTTGCTTCAGCGCGAAGCTGACGTGCTCGCCCACCTGCGCCACCCGCAAATTCCGAGGCTGTATGATCGGTTTGTGGAGCGCGGACAGCCGCATCTCGTGATGGAGTATATCGACGGAGAAACGGTGGAAGACCAGATTTTCAAGCTGGAAGCCAAGTACACGGAACAAGAGGCGTTTCGATTGTTAAAGAAGGTGCTTGAGGTCGTCCGGCACGTCCATGCTTTCGGCATCGTCCACCGCGATTTGCGCATCCCGAACATCATTTGGCGCGATGGAACGGCGGCGATCATCGATTTCGGCTTGGCCTGCCGCATCGGCGAACCGGTGGATTTCCGCGATGACGACCCGCTTGAGAAGCGGCTGCGGCGCGAACCGCATCCACGAAGCGATTTCTATGCCCTTGGACACTTCACCTTGTTTTTATTGTATTCTGCCTATGAACCGACAAGTGACGAGGAAAAAAGCTGGGAAGAAGAGCTCGATTTATCGCCAAACGCTCGTCGGATCTTGCGGAAAATGCTGCAGCTGGATGCGCCGTATGACCATGTTGACGAGTTGATCGACGACGTGGATCAGTTGCTCGCAGAACCCATCCGGAATCAAGCAGGGGCGCTTTGACGTTTGATCGCACCGTTCCCCGACCAGCCACCCCTTTTCCCCATTTGGAAAGGGGGCTGTTTCATTTGAGGCGAAGTGAAAACAAAATACGCCCCGTTTCTCGCTGATGGAGAAACAGGGCGCAGCGCTCTTTTGGCACTGCCGCTCGCTTATTTTCCTTGGAACACCGGGCTCCGTTTCTCTTTAAACGCCGCCACCCCTTCGCGATGGTCTTCGGTTTCCACCATCAGCCCTTGAACGAGACGCTCTTCTTCGAGAATCTCCTCGAGTGTCGCGGTCAGCGCGTGCTCAATCAGCCGTTTTTGTTTTCCGATGGCTTTCGTGGGCCCGCACGCCAGCTTCGAGGCGAGCGATTCTGTCGCCTCGCGCAGTTTCTCAGCTGGGACGACCTCGCTTAGGACGCCCAATTCATACAGGCGACGGGCTGGAATCGGATCGGCGGTGAAGAAAAACTGTTTCGCCAAATGCGGACCGACAAGCCGCGGGAGCCAATACGACCCGCCACCGTCGGAGACAAGGCCGACTTTCGCAAAGCTCAAAATGAATTGACTGTCTTCGGCCGCGAGGATCAAATCACACGCCAGCGCGAGGTTAAATCCCGCCCCGGCAGCGAATCCGTGCACCGCGGCCATGATCGGTTTTTCGCATCGTTGCATAGTCAGAATGAGCCGATTCAGTCGGCCGATATGCTCATACGCCTGCGAGGCGCTTGATTGCCCCATCGTTTTTACATCCCCGCCGGCGCAAAACGCCCGCCCAGCGCCGGATAAGACGATGACGCGGACGGCATCATCCGCCGCGGCGCGTTCGATTTCATCCGTCAGTCCGGCAATCATCTCCGGGCTGAAGGCATTGAGCCGCTCCGGGCGATTCAGCGTCAACCATAATACAGAACCGGATTGTTCCACAAGCAAATGCGAGGTTTCCATATTCCTTTGCTCTCCCTTTCCATTTTGGACTTTTCCGTTTCATTTGATGAGCCATCCGCCATCCACCAACACATCAGAGCCGGTCATGTACGACGCTTCCGGTGAGGCAAGAAACGCAATGACGTTCGCAACTTCTTCCGGTTGCCCAACTCGACCCAAGGCAGTGTTGCGCTCGATGGCTTTCACAAACCGCTCGTTTTGCAGTCCGCGCTCGGTAAGCGGCGTCTCGACAAAACCGGGCGAGACGGAATTGACGCGGATGCCATACGGCGCCAGCTCCAAAGCGAGCGATTTGGTCAAGTTGATGACCCCTGCTTTCGCCGCGCTGTAGTGCGGAATTTCCGCCCCGGCCTGATGGCCGGACAATGACGCTACGTTCACAATCGCCCGATTGGCGCGCTCGCGTTTTGCCCCTTCGATCATCAGCGAAGCGAACGCCTGCGACACAAGAAACACACTTTTGATGTTGATGCGTTGGACGTCATCCCACTCTTGTTCCGTCAACTCCAGCCATCTCGCATGAGTGGAGATGCCGGCGTTATTGACAAGCACATGCAAGTCGCCGTACCGCTGTCGGACATACTCGGCCAATGCTTGCACTTGTTCGCGGTCGGTGACATCCGCCGCAAACCGGTCAACGCCCCCCGGCGTCCCGAGACGTGCGATTTCTTCTGCAGCCTCCTCCAGTTTCGCTGCTGTACGGCCGACAAGCACGACTGTGGCGCCTTCTTTCGCCAAACGGAGAGCCGCCGCCTTGCCGATTCCGCTGCCTCCTCCGGTGACCACGGCCACGGTATTCAAAAAACGCATCGTTTTCCTCTCCCCTCATTTCTGTTGCTAGCCTAGCGGTTAGGGCGTGCCCTTCTCTTTTCAAACTTCGGCCGCTAAAACGTCAGCCCGCCGCCGTCGACCGACAATATCGCGCCGGTGATAAAGGACGCTTCATCGGACGCCAAAAACATCACCGCGTTCGCCACTTCCTCTGGCGTCCCGATGCGGCCGAGGGCGTTCGCCTTCGAGATGATCGGCCATTTGCGCTCATCTTGTTTCCACGGAGTAATGATGTTCGTATCAATGACCCCCGGCGCAATGGCGTTGACGCGAATATTGAACTTGCCGTATTCAAGCGCTGCGTTTTTCGTTAATAAAATGACCCCGGCTTTGGAAGCGTTGTAAGCCGATTCGTATTTTTTTCCTTTAATCCCCAGCAAACTCGATGTATTGACAATCGCCCCACCCCCGGATGCTTTCAGTGCCGGCACCGCGTATTTGATGCCAAGAAACACGCCCTTTAAGTTGACATTAATGACCCGGTCCCACTCCTCCTCGGACAAGTCGGTGCTCCGCACTTCCGAATGGCCGATGCCGGCATTGTTAAAGAGAATATGTAGGCCGCCAAAGGCATCAACCGCCGTTTGGACAAGGCGGCTCACTTGCTTGGAATCGGCGACATCCGTCTGGACAAAAATCGCCTCCCCTCCTTTTTCCCGAATCAGGCGGACCGTTTCTTCCCCTCCTTCCTCATTAATGTCGCTCACCGCCACTTTGGCGCCTTCTTCCGCAAAGCGGATCGCCGTCGCCCGGCCGATGCCGCTCGCGCCGCCGGTGACAATCGCCGCTTTTCCTTGTAGCCTCATGATTTTCCCTCCTTTCGATCGGATTCTGAATCCGTTTTCAAAAGATGATATACCAACCGGTTGGTATGTTACTTCTTTTATTATACATCATAGTTAGAATATTTGAAACATTTTTTATGACCCGTTCGAAAAAGATTGCACGTCCAAACAAAGACGAAGCCAACGACAATCGAGCCTGCTTCCCCTCATGATGCGTCTCCTTCCTTCAATGAACATTCCCCCCTTAAGTTAAGGAAAAACAGAGCTCCATAAAAGAAAGTTAGCAGGAAAAGATGTAATTTCGATTTATACAGTTCCCATGAATGTCCATACTAAAAACATGGAGGTGTTGATCCATGAGAGAGCCTTGGGAAGAAACTGGCGCCGCTTCCAGCCTGCCGCGCTATACGCCAGGGATCGGCGTTCCTGATGAAATGAGCCCGATTCGCGACATCGCCCGCGGTTTTGAAAACGGTCGGCCGCCGGTGATCGAAGTGACGCCAGCTGACAGCCGTCAAGAGGCGGATGGCATCCATCTTCCGCTTGTTGACCGAACATTTTGAGGCGCTAAGAAGTGGAACGCTCTCCCACCTACGCAAAGGCGGAAAGGTGGGAGATTCTGGGGAACACCTGTCCCACGGCAAGCTGCCCGCCTAGCCATTCCCTCGTCTCATGGTTGGATTGTTTGACTTACAAAGACGGCCAATCCAGCCTTCGTGAGAATCTATTCTAGGAGGGCTTATGGCGATCCTCTTTCTCCCACTTGCGCTCATTCATGGAAGATGGGGGCCTTCTCGGTTCAAAATGATAAAATGGATCAATGTGAAAAATGGGAGGAGGACCGTTTTCTATGTACCTCCGTCTTGTTGCCGTGGGGCTGATGATGTTGTTGCTCAGCGGCTGTTGGAGAAACCGGAATATTGACCAAATCGTCTATATTCACTCAATCGGCATTGACTATGATCATCGCCAATTCGTCTTGTACGTACAGCTCATCAGCTTCACTGGATTGGCAAAAGCAGAGTATGGCGGCGGAAGGCAGACCGAAACCGTGGTCATTGGACGGTCAGCAGGAGAAACACCGGAAATCGCCGCCCATGAACTTTACACGTCCATCCAGCAAATGGTCTCGTGGGGACACGTCAAAAGCATCGTGTTTACGAAACGGGCGCTGAAAAAGGAAGTGGTGCGAGGAGTCATCGATTTATTAACAAGGTATCATGAGATCCGCCACACCATTTGGGTTTACGCGACCGACGCTCCTTTGAGCGATTTGTTTCAAGCGACTCCATTATTGCATGCTTCTTCGTACTTTTCCATGCTGGCGAATCCTGAAGAACTATTCAGGCAAAGCTCCTTTATTCGCCCGCTTCGATTTAACCGTCTGATTGCGATCAGTGATGAACATAGCGCAACGCTTCGAATTCCGTATATGACTCTTGACCCTTCCAGATGGGCAGAGGATGGAAAAAAAAGAAAATGTTGTCCCTCAGCGGTGTCTGTTTTTTGCATGATTACAAACTCCAACAATGCACGGACCGTGAGAAGCTGTTAGGCGTTCGTTGGACAGAACGGGATGTGATCCGAACGCCCATTTACGTGAAAAAAGGGCAGCAAACAGTTGCTTCTCTCGTCGTTCGTCATCCAAAAGCGAAGTGGTCGGTTCTTTCGACCAAAGATGGCCCTGCGTTTCAGTTGACCATCCAAGCTCAAGGAAGCCTGATCGAGCTGCGCCGGCCGCTGTCAAGATAACAGTTGGCCAAGCTGGCGGCGCAAACGGTGAAACAGGAAATTCAACAAGCCTATGAATGGGGAGTCAATCGAAACATTGACGTGTTGAATGTATCAGACCAATTATACCGCTACAACGTCCATCAATGGAGACAATGGGAACAAAACGGCATCATCCCATTGAAAACGAATACCATTCGAAACATTTCCGTCCATCTTTCCATCGGCTCTTCTGGCAAGGAAAAACTGGATTATCGTGCAGGCGGCTAGATGGTTGTGACATGCTTTTGCGCATTTTTACGGTTGGAAGGGCTCCCGGTATGGTTTTCGCACCTTAGGGAGCCGGTAGTCCATCCGTCTTCAACGTCCAATCGACACCCACGGCCGGCCGTCTTCCCAATGAACGCGGATCGGAAGGCGAAACGCTTCTGAAAGCCGCTCGTCGGTTAACACTTCCTCTTTTTGGCCAGCCGCAAGGATGCGCCCGTCTTGCAAAAGCAAGACATGGGTAATGGAGTCGACGATTTCTTCGATATAATGGGTGACGTATAAGAGATGGCACGGCTGAGTGACGATCTGTCCGATCAATGCTAAAATTTCTTCGCGGGCCAATAAGTCAAGGCCGACCGTCGGCTCGTCCAAAATGAGCAGCTTCGGATTCGCCATCAGCGCCCGGGCGATCAACGTTTTCCGTTTTTCCCCCTGCGACAGCGTCGCGTATCGCTTCCCTTTCACCGCTTGCAGGCGGAACGATTCCATCAATGCCTCCGCTTGATCCCGGTCCTCGCGGGTTACCGCATCATACAGGCCAATCGTCGCAAACTTGCCGCTTACGATCACATCTTCAACCGTCTCGGTTTGCAGCGTGTCGTGAAACTGATCGAGCGCGCTGCTGACAAATCCGATGTGCCGGCGCATCTCCGGCAAACTCGCTTGCCCAAACCGATACCCCAACACCTCGACCTCGCCGCGCGTCGGGTACTGATAGCCGGTGACGATATTGAGAAGCGATGTTTTCCCGGAGCCGTTTAGGCCAAGAATCGCCCATTGCTCGCCTTCTTTCACCTCCCAGTTGATATCACGCAAAATCATGCGCCCTCCTCTTGCCCATGACACATCGCGCATGCGGATGATGACGGTCATTGTTCCTCTCCCCTTTGTCGTTCGTATGGACGGTCCTGATAGAAAAAGTTGGGCAACATGGTCGTGTTGTCATAAGTTCGGTGAAAAATGTGCGTTGTCGCCGGAGAAAGAGGCGGAATCAGCCATGTCCAATCGCCGGTGACATGGCGGCCGGCTACGGTAACCGCCTCTCTCGCATCGATGACATGGAGCGATTGCCAAAACAAGCGGCCGATGCAACGGTTGCTGTGGCGCCAAGCCATCTTCGCCCCATAGCTTAACTCTTCGTACGTATGGCGGTACGTGCCGGTTTGTTCCACTTCCCAACGGATTTCGTTCAACCGCCGCCTCATTTCTTGCTCACTTTTTCCAAGCTCCCGATAGCTTGCCATGATAAACTGTTCTGCTTTTGTCATCAACTGCCCATCATGCTGTCTGACCCTTGTTTGATTCATATCACTCTCGATGTTTACCATATATGCTTCTTTTTCCTCCACTTTCGATCGATTGGACTTTTCGCCGTCATTCCAATTCCAATCAAGAGGCAAATTCCCCCGACCCACCACATTTGCTCGATAAACATCGAAATCGCTAAAAAAATGAGCGCAAAACCAAGCAGTCGACGGATCGACATGATTCTCTCCCCTTTTCCCCGCCATTCGTTCTCTCATCTCGCAAAACGAGAAGCATGCATCCTACGGGGCCATTGAACAGGAAGCAACGCTCTCGTCCTTATTGTAGCAGATGCTTCCAAAAGAAAATAGAGCAAATGTTTCAATGAAACAACCCGCTTAGGGCGGCTTTCTCTTTCAGCACGCGCATCCATGGGCTTAACGGGCCTTTCAACACAAGCCCGGCCAAAAGGGCGGAAACGGCAAACAAGAGAAGCCGCTTGACATCATGCTCAACACGTTCCCATACGATCCCGCCGACCGCCTCGCGCATGATGTCAATGGCGTAGGTGAACGGCAACCAAGGGTTTAATTGCTGAAAGAACGGAGGGATCAGCTCAATCGGATACGTGCCTCCCGCTCCGGCAATTTGCAAGACAAGCAGCACAATCGCCATCGCTTTTCCGACATTGCCGAACAAAGAAACAAGCGAAAAAACCACTGCCATAAAGACAAAGCTGCACAAAAGGCCGAACGTCATGAACCATCCCGGCTCACGGACGAAAATATTCGGCAAGATGAAAGCCGCTCCAGCCGTCACGACCATCGCCTGCAAAGCATTCAGCGTCCAAAAGGTCAACAGCCGTCCGGCATATCGTTCCCGCTCATTCGCTTCCGAAAACGAAGAAGGATCGGTCGACAAGACGGAAACAAGCAACAAACATCCTACCCATATGGCCAGCACCGTGTAAAATGGATTCATGCCTGAACCATAGTTCGGCAGCGGGAAAAGGCGGAACGTTTTGACGTCAACCGGATGGGCCAAAAAGGCGCCTTTCGCCTGTGGATCTTGTTTCAACAAGCGAATCAGTTCGTCGATGTTGGTTTCTCTTTTGATTTTCGATAGGAAGGCGGCCAGCTCGCGGACCTGGCGGGCAAGAAAGGGATATTGCGCCAGCGCGGTCTTTAGCGCTTGTTGCGCGGCCGCTAAATCACGATCTGTGTTTGACAACCATTGCTCTGCCTCATTTAACGCTTGATTCATGTGAAGAAGCGTTTGTTTCGCTTGTCGCACCTGTTCCCCTGTTTGATTCCATTTTGCCCGCAGCATAGGCAGCAGCCGTTGGCGATATGCTTGATCAAGTTGCTGCGCCTGTGCGTCCAATAAGGCCATTTGTTCACGCAGGTGAGTGATCTTCCCTTCGACGCCTGTTGGATGTTGTTTCACTAGCGCCGCTGTTTCTTGAATAGACGCTAGCGTCTGCTCGATACGGCTGATGGTGCGCTGCACAGCTTGAAGCGAAGAGGAATCAATCGTCCCCTCCCATGTTCTCAACGTTCGGCGCAATTGCTGAACCAATGGGCTCGCGTCTGTTGCAGCCTGTTGGATGAGAGTCGCCCAACGCGCTTGCTTTTCCGGTGTATCGAGAGACTCTGGCGTCTGCTCTGCAAAGGAATAGAGCGCATGAACCACCATTTCCACCGGCTTTTCCCATAAGTGCGATGAAGCATTGACTTGCATGAACAACTTCTCAACGCGGCCTGTCCATTCTAAACCGCGCCGCACCGTTGCTCTGGCAGCCGGCAGAAGCTCGCGGCCTGTACGAACTAGTGATCTTGCCTCTCCCACATCGCGATCTAGGGCTTTCAATTGTCGTTGAATCGTTGGCAATTCGTTTTCCAAACGAAACACGAACGCTTCAACGCGGCGAATGGTGGGAAGCTGCTGTTCGAGCGTCACTCCCGCTTGGTGGAACAAGGAAAACAATGCGGTATTGACCACCCTCACAAACTCATCGCTGACTCGCGCTGACAATGTACTTGCTCCGCGCTCCGTGATTTTGGGAGCGATGGCGTTCCGTTTGTCGTTTTCATAATAGTAAATAACCGCCCTTTTCGGACGTTTCTGCACTACAGTGGCTAATTTAGCCGAGAAATCAGCCGGAATGACGATCGTCGCAAAGTAGTCTCCCCTCCGAACGCCTTCCATTCCTTTTTTCCGCGTGACAAATCGCCATCCCAACTGGTGGTTGTTTTTTAAGGTCTTGACGATCTCATCGCCGGCGTGAAACCGGTGACCGGTCAACTCCGCCCCTCGGTCTTCGTTCACGACGCCGACCGGTAAATCCTCTGTATGGGCATAAGGGTCAATCGAAGCCTCTACATTGATCCAAGCGTAAAGCGATGGAAGAACGATCAGACCGAGAGCCAATATGGATGCGGCCCAGTTGGTCGTGAGATGTTTCAAATCGCTCATATAAATGCGCCATGCCTGTTTCACTTTGATCCGCTTCCTTTCAAGTCGATCATGCTGTTGTTAGTATGAGCGGATCACGGAAAACTAAACCAACTTGGCCAGTCCTGTTGTTCATTTGCGGAAAAAAAGCCAAAGCGCCAAAAACAAACAGGCTATAGCAACGAGGCGCGTCATGTCAAACGGAATGCGCTGTCCCCCGAATAACCCGAAGTGATCAATGATCGAGCTCATGACGAGCTGGCCGGCGATCACGGCTGCCAGAGAGTTGGCGACGCCGACTTTCGGAACGATCAGCACCATGACAAACACATAAAAAGCGCCGAGAATGCCGCCCGTCAGCTGCCATTTCGGCACAGAAAACATGGCCAGCAATTCTCCTTTTCCGAAAAACAATTGCACTAAAAATAAGACGATCGTTCCGATTAAAAACGACACGAACGCCCCTTCCAACACACCAATCCGCTTGCCGAGGCCGCCGTTCACTCCTGCCTGTACGGAGACAGCCATCCCGGCCGTTAGAGCGAGCAGCATCCATACCCACTTCATCGGCTCCCCCTCCTTTTGCCTATATACGCCTGCGGATCAGGCGGCGAGCTTTCCTTTCAGCGCACAGCCCTATGCCATGCCGGCGCTCTTTTGTTTCTGCCGCCTCGGTATCGCTTTCACGCAAACGAAAACCATTTGATCAAGCCATCTATTTGCATCTGCCGGCTATTGCAACGGCAAAGCCAAACACGTCGTTGTCCATTTTCGGACGATCATGAAAAGCCGCCATCATGGTGCTTAGGGCGATCAGCTGAGCCAAGCGCGCAGCCATCCGCCGACGAATGAAACAAGGACGACCGCCCATGCTGGCCACTTCCACACAACAAGAAGAAGAAAAGCCCCAAGGGAAAGCGCCAAATCGGCCGGTCCCTTCACCGCTTTCGTCCAAATCGGGTCATACAGCGCTGCAAGCAAAATCCCGACCACAGCGGCGTTAATGCCGGCAAGCGCCGCTTGAAAGCGTGGATGACGGCGAAGCCAGTGCCAAAACGGAAACGCGCCAAGAACGAGCAAAAAGGATGGAAGAAAAATGGCTGTGGTAGCCACTAGCGCTCCCTTCCAGCCCAACGCCGCCATTCCAATATACGCGGCAAACGTAAACAGCGGCCCAGGGACGGCTTGGGCGGCGCTGTAGCCGGCTAAAAACTGATTGGCGGTGACCCACCCTTGCGGCACCACTTCCGCCTCCAAGAGCGGCAACACCACATGACCGCCGCCAAACACGAGCGCCCCAGCGCGGTAAAAGCTGTCAAACAGCGCCAAAAGCGGTGAATGGATCCAAGTGCGAATGAGCGGCAGCGCAACAAGCAACACGGCAAACAATGAAAGCAACGCCAAACCGGTGGAACGACGAATGGAAGGCGGGATGCCTGCCGCAGACGAAGAAGGTGCGACGTTTTTTCGCAATCCAACAGCGCCAATGCCCCCCGCTGCGGCGATGACGGCTACTTGGCTCCACGCGCCCGGCGCAAGAAGCACGGCGGCCGCCGCTATGATGGCGACCGTTGCCTCGAGGCGGCTAGAGGCGAATTTGCGCGCCATCTCCCATACGGCTTGTGCCACGACCGCCACGGCCGCCAACAGCAAGCCGTGCATCCAGCCGGCGTCACCCCAAGAATGGTGTTGCAACCAAACAGCAACCAGGCTGAGGGCGACCGCTGACGGCAGCGTAAAACCAAGCCAAGCTGCCAACGCCCCCCAAACGCCGGCGCGCATAAATCCGATGCCGATGCCGACTTGGCTGCTCGCTGGACCAGGGAGGAATTGGCATAAAGCGACCAAATCGGCATACGTTTTCTCGTCAATCCATTTTTTTCGTTTGACGTACTCTTCGTAAAAATAGCCGAGATGAGCGACCGGACCACCAAATGACGTTAAACCGAGGAGAAGCGCTGTTTTTCCGACTTCCCAAACCGATCGCCGCCGGCTTGTTGCTTGTTGATCCGTCAAGGTCAACGAGATTCACTTCCTTTCGTTCACTCGTTTGTCATGCTACAATCATATTATCATCAATGCGAGGAGAGGACGTTATGAACATTCGGATCATAGCGGCAAATGGCTTGATCGCCGCCGTGTATATCGCGGTGACGGCGCTCATTCAGCCGTTTGGCTTTACGAATATTCAGTTTCGCGTGTCAGAAATATTGAATCACTTGGTCGTGTTCCGCAAAACATACGCCATCGGCATTGTGCTTGGCGTCTTTTTCGCCAACTGGTTTTTCTCGCCGATCGTCGCGTATGACCTCGTATTTGGCGTCGGCCAGTCGGTGTTGGCGCTGCTCATCACGATCGTCTCTATGCGGTATGTCCGAAACGTTTGGGCGCGCATGACCGTCAATACGCTGTCATTTACTGTGACTATGGCCATTATCGCCTTCGAATTGAAACTGGCGCTCGGCTTTCCGTTTTGGCTCACATGGCTGACGACGGCCATCAGCGAGTTGGTCGTCATGGCCCTCGGTGCGCCGATCATGTATGCGGTTGGCCGCCGCTTGGCGCCGAAGATGTTCGATTCCGCCCATCGAAGCCGTTAGCAGCCCTCTTTCGCCTTAGGCAAGGGGTTCGCTTCATTCTAAAGGCGCATTTCCCGTACGCCCACACGGGAAGTTCTTGATCAATCGTACGGGCTTTCAACATCTATTTTGACTACGGCATCGAACAAACCGCCCATTCAATGATCAGCGACATCACAGCAAGCAAGATGACTCCCGCCGTCGTCATCTTCAGCGCCCTCCGCCATCTTGGCGATAGGTACCGCCCCGTCCGAAGAACAACAAGGCCGACTGCGATTCCGCCCACCCACATGCAAAGACCCACCGGGGTGACAAGCTGACGCCAATCGCTGATCCAATAGTAGATGACGAACGTCTGGCAGGCAAGCAGGATGCACACGATGATTCTCATCGTTCCCCCCCTATGCGTTTGAGGCGCCGATCTGTGGAAATGGGCAGCGATGAGTGTTTCACTGTTCTTGTCGATTCGAAGCTATGCCAGCAAATCCCGATGATGATGACGGCCAAGCCAACGAATGCCCATCCGTTCGGAAGCGGAGCGGACAAGAACAGCACTTCGCCGATAACGGCAAAAATCACTTCCCCGGATTGCGTCGCTTCCACAGCGGCGAGTTTCCGTTCGTTCCCTTTTGCCCGATCGGTCGCGATAAAAAACAACGTCGTTGCGATGACCCCGGAACTAATGGCCACGATGAACGACTGCATCATTTGCCCCGCGGACGGCGCACCTGCTGTCAGCCAGCCAATCAACGCGACAATCAGCCAAAACGGCAGGCTGGCCATCGTCATTCCCCATACGCGTTGAAACGCATCAAGGCGCCCGGCGCAATGTTCGATCATTTTCCGGTTGCCAAGCGGGTACGCAAACGCGGCCATCAGCACGGGAAAGATCCCCAACCCGATTTCTTTCCAAGTGAGGTGGCTTGCTTGCTGGAACTGGATAAGCACGACGCCGGACAAAATCAACATGGAAATCAAGAGCGCCCGCTTTTCAATCGGACGGCGCACCAATACCGTTCCGTTTTTCGTTTCTCTTCGTTCTGTAAAGAGCGGGCTAAGCAGAACGCCGGCCACAATCGTGCACTGCCATGTCCCGGCCACCAGCCATCCGGGTCCGTAGGCGGCCGCGTAGGTGAGCGGCGCGTAAAACAAGCCGAACCCGACCGTCCCCCAGGTGATCCATGTCCACGGATGGCATTTCATGTCATGCCAAACCGGACCGAGGTTGCGGCGTGCCAAAAGAATGGCAAACAACAGCGGAACCATAAAGAAAAAACGAAGCGACGAACTCCACGCCCAGCTTCCACCCGCCAGCTCCATTGAGCGGTTCAATATGAATGTAACAGCAAAGAAGAATGAGGCGGCAAGGCCGAGGGCCATTTCCCTCATAATTCCCATCCCCTTTCCAATGTCACAGAACAGTTCTATTGTATCTTATTATTCGAAATTTTTCTATTTGTTTTATTGATTATTTAGAACATAGTTTTATTTAATAGAATAACGGTTATTTTGCTCATTTTTCTCAGCAGCAAGCCATAAAAAAGGCGCCCACGCAAGAAAGTGGGCGCGCGTTGATTATAGTTTGTTGGCAAACACCAGCGGGACGCCGTCATTTTAGCTCCAAATCGCCGGGAAGTATTTGAGCGGCACCGGACGCTCACCGACATACGGCGCAACTCCGATCGTAAATCCCGGCCGTTTGAAGCGCAGGACAAACCAGTCTTTATCGCTGCCGCCGCTCGGATTTTTTTTTGCGGTTTGGCCAGCGCATACCGTGTCATTTTCGAAACAAGGAGCGCCAGCTGATAGTCGCACTTCATCCGTGCGGCGTCCTGACGGAAATGCCAGTAAATAGATCGACTTATTTCTTTAGCTCGATCGGCACAACTTTGCCATTTTCCACTGCTGCAACGATAATTTTTGATTCAAAGCCGCCGTCCTCACCAACCTTCGGAACGACATACACTTGCTTGTCTTTCGGGATGTTTTTCAACCCTTCATTCATATGTTCGCGAATGGCGGCCGGATCATCAACCGTTCCGGCTGCCTTCATCGCTTCGACAAAGGCGTAAAGAGCCAAGTAGTTATAGGCAGACTCCGAGCTCGCTTCGGCATTGTACTTCGCCCGATAGTTTTCCACAAACTGCGGGGCTCCCGGCTCTTTGGACTCGACGAGCGGCATGACGCCGATCGCGCCCTCAAGCATCTCGTAAGAGCCGACGACCCGCTTCATTTCATCCAACTTCGCCTGGTCCATGACAATAAAGCCGCCTTTAAAGCCGAGTTCGCGCGCCTGTTTCGCCACTTTCGCCGTCGGCTCCGACGGTCCGCCGATAAACAAGACATCCGGCTTTTCTTTTAACGCGTTCGTGATGATCGTGAAGAAATCGGTGTCTTTAGTGAAATCAATCGATGTGTTATAGACAACTTCTCCGCCTTGCTTTTCCCAATATGGCAACAGTTTTTCCGTCCAGTCTTTCCCGTATTGCGTCGCCGTCGGCAAGGCAGCCAGCTTTTTGCCAAACCGCTTCATCACATAATCGGTAAATGTCGGAATGTAGCCATCATAACGCGGCGGGATGCGGATTGTCAGCTTGTTTCCCGCCTGCGTGATTTTCGGCTCACTCGTATAGGCCGCGATAAGGAAATTGTCCGTTTGGTTGAACACTTGCAACGCCATGACCCCACCGCTGTGCGGAGTGAAAATGATCGGCGTATGATGTTCTTGGACAAGCCGTTTCGCATTGGCGGCTGTTTCATTTGGCAAATATTTATCATCTAACGACACAACATTGATTTGATAGGTCTTTCCATTGACTTCAAACCCGCCGTTTTTATTGATTTCGTCCGCCGCCATCTTCACGCCGTTTAACGTCCGTTCCCCGTAGTAGGCGGCCGGACCGCTTAGCGGTCCGCTGTAACCGATATTGACGACGTTGTCGCCTCCACCTCCATTACCGCTTTTGGCATTATTGTTTGTTGTCGGGCTGTTGCATGCCGCAAGCATCAACGCCATGACGGCCGTCATCATGGCCGCGATCGGCCATTTTCTTTTTTTCATTCCGCTCCCCCCTATTTTTATTCTAAAATATATTTGGATGAATAAGTGCCGCGACCGTGGTTCACCTCCTTTCAATGCAGGCGCATCGCTTGCTTTCGCCCGCGAAATACGCCATTCGCGGCAATCGCTTGTCATGTTCCAATGTACGCCTTGCGGACATCGTCGTTGGCGAGCAGCTCCTCCGCTGTTCCTGAAGCAACGATCGTTCCATTTTCAAACACATAGCCGTGATGAGCGATGGACAACGCCGCATGGGCGTTTTGTTCGGCGAGCAAAATCGTCGTCCCTTCCTGATTGATTTGCTTAATCGTCGCAAACATCTGCTCGACAATGAGCGGAGCGAGTCCAACCGACGGTTCATCAAGCAAGAGCACCGCAGGACGTGACATTAAGGCGCGTCCGATGGCGAGCATTTGCTGCTGGCCGCCGCTTAACGACCCGGCTGGCGCGTTTTGCTTGTCGCGCAAAATCGGAAACAGTTCGTATACATGTTCAATCGAGCGGCGGATGCCTTCTTTGTCCTTCCGATGGACGTAAGCGCCCATCAGCAAGTTTTCGTATACACTCATGCGCGGAAACAGTTTGCGCCCTTCCGCGCATTGCACGACGCCGCGCTCGACGATGCGGTCAGGAGGCAGCGAATCAATGCGCTCGCCATCGAGGCGGATTTCCCCCCGCATTGGTTTGTGCAGTCCACTGATCGTGCGAAACAATGTGCTTTTCCCGGCCCCGTTGGCGCCAAGCAAAACGGCGATCTCCCCTCGCTTGACGGAAAACGTCACATCGCGAATGGCCGTAAAACTCCCGTAGCGGACGGATACGTTCGCAACTTCAAGCAATGGCGCTCCCTCCTAAATACGCTTGAATGACCGCCTCGTTGTTTCGCACTTCCTCGGGCGTTCCTTCCGCGATTTTTTCTCCGTAGTTTAACACCATAATGCGGTCGGCAATTTTCATGATCATCGACATTTTGTGCTCAATCAGGCAAACAGTCAGGCCGCCTTCTACCATTTTGACGATCAACTCCTCAAGCCCTTCCGTTTCATCCGGGTTGATGCCGGCTGCCGGTTCATCAAGCAGCACGAGCTCCGGATCGGTCGCCAAGGCAAGCGCGAACGCCACCCGCTTTTTCTGCTCCTGCGACAAGTTGGCCACCATCCGATCTGCCACATGGGTTAGACCGACAAAGTCGAGCACTTCCATCGCTTTTTCTTTGCATGCCTGTTCCTCGCGGCGGTGCCGTTTCGTGCGCAAAATGGCATCAAATAAGTTGGATGACGTGCGGAGACGATGGCCGATGATGACGTTGTCGATCACCGTCGCCTGTTCAAACAAGTGAGTCGTTTGAAACGTGCGGGCGATGCCGAGCTTCGCCCGTTCGTTTGCCGGCAGGCGGGTAATATCGCGCCCTTTGAACGTAATCGTCCCTGACGTCGGCCGGTACAAGCCGCTGATTAAATTGAAAAACGTCGATTTGCCGGCTCCGTTTGGACCGATGATGGCGTTGATCTTCCCTTGCTCGACGGAAAAGGTGACATCGTTGACCGCCAGAAGCCCGCCAAACCGCTTCGTCAACCGTTCAACGTGCAAAAGCATCATGATCCCTCCTCTGCGTGCCGCTCGCCTCGTCCTTGGCTCGAGACGGCCAGTTCCGCAGCAACTCGGTTCGCTTCTGGATCGAGACGGCGCGCTTCTTCACGCTTTGCTTTCAAACGGATGACCCCCCCGGCAATGCCGTGTGGGTAAAAGATGATGAGCAACGTCAGCACCGGACCGAAAATCAACATCCGGTAATCTTGCAAAAACTGCAATTGTTGGGACAGAAACGTAACGAGCAACGTCCCGACGACCGGGCCGGCGAGCGTGCCAATCCCACCGACAAGCAAATACGTTAAAAAGTCGAACATGACGCTGACGTACGCAATGTCCGGGCCAAGAAAGCGGATGAACGATGCGTACAGCGCTCCGGCAAGCGATGTAAAAAAGACCGAGAGAACAAACGAGGCGAGTTTGTTTTTCATCGTCGAGATGCCAAGCGTCAACGCGAGCTCCTCACTGTTGCGAATGGCGATGTACGTCCGTCCGGTCAACGAATAGACAAGGCGGTACATGGTGAAGATGACTGCAACCAAGAAGCATAACACCAAATAATATTGGGCGACGGGCGTTTGAAACGAGAGCGGACCGATGTCAGCCGGCGCCGGGATGCCGATAAACCCGCGCACTCCGCCGGTTAAACTGTCCCATTTGTCAATGATCAAATAGATAATATAGCCCACACAAAGCGTATAAATGGCGAAAAAGTGCTCTTTCGTCCGCAGCGCAACAAGCCCGATGACGGCCCCAAGCAACGTGGTGAACAAACAAGCAAGCACGAAAGCCAGCCAAAACGGCACGCCCGCTTTCACCGTCAAAATGCCAAGCGCATACGCGCCAATCGCAAAAAACCCGGCGTGGGCAAGCGACAAATAACCAGTATAGCCAGCAAATAAATTCAGACCGTAAACAGCGATCATCCAAATGAAGGAGATCGTCATCATGTGCAAGTAATAGCTGTTGGTGACAAGCAACGGAAAGGCAAGCGCCAGCGCCGCAAGAACGGCGATCCATAAGCGCCGGTTGGCGAATACAGCCATCAATGTCCCTCCTTGGCAAACAGTCCGTTCGGTTTGACCGTTAAAATGATGACGAGGATGGCAAAAGCGATAATGTCTTTGTAGTCGTTCGACACATACGTCGCTCCCAAGCTTTCGCTGAATCCCAAAATATAGCCGCCGACAATGGCGCCTGGAATGCTTCCCATGCCGCCGAGAATGATGATGACAAACGCTTTCAAGATGACAAGATGGCCCATGCCGGGAAACACGAGATTGATCGGCGAAGCGAGCGACGCGGCGAGCGCTGCCAAACTGCCGGAAAGGAAAAACGTCAGCATGGCGACTTTATTCGTGTTAATGCCGACCAAATTCGCCCCTTCGCGGTTTTGCGCCATCGCGATGATGGAAGCCCCGATGAACGTCTTTTTCAAGAAGAGGTAAAGCAAGATCATGATGATGACAGCGGATGCGATGATGAGGATGCGTTGAACCGTCAAGGTCAAGCCGAAAATGCTGACAACGTCGCCGTATGGGGTCGGCATCGTCTGGTAGTCCGCCCCCCAGACGAACTGGGCGAATGCCTCCAAAAACAACAAAATGCCAATCGCCGCAATTTTGTCATGGAGCGGCGGTGCGTCGCGAAGCGGATAAAACACAAGCCGTTCCATCAATACACCGAGCATCCCGACCGCGGCCATCGACACGACAACGGCCAACCCGTACGGCAGCCCGGCTTTCGTCATCGCAGTGAGCGTGACATAACCACCCATCATATATAACGCGCCGTGGGCAAAGTTTGGAATGTGCAAAATGCCGTAAACAAGCGTCAAACCTAACGCGACAAGACTGTAAACGCTTCCAACTGTCAGCCCGTTTAACAGCTGCTGGATGAATAGCTCCATCCCGATCCCCCTTTTTGTGTGCCGTTTAGCCAGACCATCAAAGCGGCGCGGCCGATCTTTCATTCGGTCTGACCGCCCGAATTGCCTGGCTCCGCCTCATTTCGACCGCTTTCTCCAGCTCTTGGCGCCTTTATGCCGTGCAAAATGAAATCAACGAAAATGTCCGTCAGTTCTTCTTCAGAGATGCCTTCGTCAGGCCGGAACCAATAATAGCTCCAGTTGGTGATGCCAAGCAGGCCAAACGTAATCATTTCTGCATGAAGCGATGGCTTGAATTCCCCGCGAGCGATCCCTTCTCGAACCAGCTGTTCATACCGCTTGCGAAACAACCGCCGCTTGGCGCGGATTTCCGCCAAATGGTCATCAGCCAAATGCCGCATTTCGCGGAAGAAAATGCGGGCGCTTTTCTTCCGTGTGCGGATATTGCAGATGACCATATGGACGATGGCCCGCAATTTCTCCGTGCAGCTTTTCTCGGGCTCTTGGACAATGCAGGCTTGCTGCCGAAGCAAATCGTCCAGATAGGAAACACAAATATCACATAGCAACTCCTCTTTGCTTTTGTAATAGTAGTAAAAGGCCCCCTTCGTTGCCCCAACCGCTTCGACGATTTCCTGCACCGACGTTTCTTTGAACCCTTTCCGTTCGAACAACTCAATGGCGGCTTCTCTTAGCTTGTCTTTCATTCCCTATAGTCTCCGTTGCCTCATTCTCGTTCAATAATCGTCGCAATGCCTTGGCCGCCGCCGATGCACGCGGTAATGAGCGCGTATTTCCCTCCACGGCGCTTCAGTTCATACACCGCTTTTGTGATCAAAATCGCTCCCGTCGCGCCAAGCGGATGGCCGTGGGCAATGGCGCCGCCGTTGACATTCACTTTTTCCGGGTCCATCTCGAGCTCGCGGTCGCAGGCGATCACCTGGGCGGCGAAAGCTTCATTGATTTCGATGATGTCCATATCATCGAGCGTAAGCCCGACTTTTTCGAGCACTTTTCTTGTCGCCGGCACCGGGCCGATGCCCATGATGTTCGGGTCGACCCCGGCAACCGCATGGGCGCGGATGACGGCAAGCGGCTTTACGCCAAGCTCCTCTGCTTTTTCCCGCGACATGATGACGAGCGCAGAAGCGGCATCGTTCAGCCCTGAGCTGTTTCCGGCCGTCACCGTTCCCCCTTCCAAAAACGCCGGCGGCAGCTTCGACAGCGCTTCCATCGTCGTATTCGGGCGCGGATGTTCATCCGTATCGAAGACGAACGGCTCGCCTTTTTTCACCGGGACGGTGATCGGCACGATTTGTTCGTCAAACCGCCCTTCCTGCATGGCGCGCGCCATGCGCTGCTGGCTGCGCAAGGCGAATGCGTCTTGTTCTTCACGGCTGATGCCATACTTTTTCGCCAAGTTTTCCGCCGTAATCCCCATCGGCGGATCGCCGATTTCTTTCGGCGATAGCTGCGATTTGCGGAAGCTTGGCGGTGTTGAGCTGTACGGTTTTTCCGGGCGGTCCATCAAATACGGCGCGCGGCTCATGCTTTCCACGCCGCCGGCGATATACACGTCTCCGTCGCCGGCCCAAATGGCTTGCGCCGCTAAATTGACGGCGTTAATGCCCGAACCGCATTGGCGGTCAACGGTCAAACCTGTCAACTCTAGAGATAAGCCGGTTTGCAGCGCCGTCAGTCGGGCGATGTTGCCGCCGCCGCTTAGGACGTTGCCCATAATGACATCATCGACATGCTCCGGGCCGATATTCGCCCGCCGCATCGCTTCTTTGATCACTTCCGCGCCGTAAATATGCGCCGGCATCGTCGCCAAAGCGCCTCCTTGGCGGGCGATGGCTGTTCGTACGGCCGACACAATGACGGCATCCCGTTTCATCGTCATTCCCCCTTGTTCGTTGTGAACACATCCCCGCAAACGGGCTGGCCCCTCGCCCCGCTTACGGCTTCAGCTTTGGGGCCGCCCGTCTTTTTCACTCGTAAAGCGCAAAGACCGCTTCACCTTTGACGACTTCTTTGCCATGCTGATTGACGGCCGCGACGTCAAACCGAATCGTCTTGTCGCCTTTTTCCTTCACCGTTGCCTTTAAGGTGATGATATCATTTAAAAACACCATCGATTGAAAGCGGACAAAATAGTCCTGTACGAACCCTTCTTCGTAATACGGCGTAAACAGCTTGGCCAAGTTCCCCATCGTCCACATGCCGTGGGCGATAATGCCTGGAAGCCCTGCCTTTTTCGCCTCGTCGTCGATCGTATGAATCGGGTTGTAGTCGCCTGATGCGCCGGCGTATTTGATTAAATCGAGCCGGGACACCGGTGCGAGCGTTACTTCAGGAAGCGACTCTCCGACTTGCCATTTGCGGATGCTCGTCATACGCTCATCGCCTTTCTAACCGCCTCGTTGATAATGATCGTCGAGGTGGAAGTGAAAATGAGATTTCCGTCAGCGTCCTCGCCGTTGTTGGCGATTACTAAAAAACCGAGCAGGCCCATGCTGCTTTGCTTTTCGAAGTAATCTTTCACTTCCGCATAGCAGTACAGCTCTTCGCCGACAAACAGCGGGCGCTCATAATGGAAGTGCTGTTCGCCATGGATGAGCCCTTTGGCTGGCAGCTTCAGCCCTTCAATGACGCCGTAGTCAAACACGCGCGGAAACGTCGGCGGCGCAATGTTGCGCCCGTAGCGCGACCGTTTCCCCGTCTCTTCGTCCCAATAAATCGGGTTTGGATCGCCGATCGCCTCCGCAAACTTTTTCACCGCTCCGCGCTCAACGACATTTTTCACTTTCGCTGACCGTTTCCCGATGTCATGTTGGTACATGCCCCGTCCTCCTCGTTTTCAGCATTTCGGACCGCCGGCGACATACAGCACTTGGCCGTTGACAAACGACGACCGCTCATCGGCGAAAAAGGCGACCGCATGAGCGATGTCTTCCGGACGGCCGCTGCGCCCGACCGGGATGTTGGCGACGCTCGCTTGGATGAGCTGCTCAAACGAAATGCCAAGCCGCTCGGCCGTCGCTTTCGTCATATCGGTTTCAATAAACCCAGGGGCGACGGCATTCGTCGTGATGCCGAATTTGCCAAGCTCAATCGCCAGCGTTTTCGTAAATCCTTGGATGCCGGCTTTCGCCGCCGAATAGTTCGCCTGGCCGCGGTTGCCGAGCGCGGATGTCGACGAAATGTTGATGATGCGCCCGTACCCTTTTTCGACCATATATTTTTGCGCGGCGCGGGCGCAGTAAAACGCGCCTTTTAAATGGACGTCCATCACCGTTTGCCAGTCGTCATCGGTCATTTTAAACAGCAAATTGTCGCGGATGACGCCGGCGTTGTTGACGAGAATATCGAGCGAACCGAACCGATCGACCACTTCTTTGATCGTCGCTTCTACTTGTTCGCGGTCGGTGACGCTCGCCACCTTGGCGTAAACGTCATACCCTTTTTCCCGCAGCTCCGCAGCCGTCGCTTCAAGGGCTTCTGCGTTTAAATCAATGAACGCCACTTTCGCTCCTTCTTCCGCGAAGCGGGTGACAATCGCCTTGCCAATGCCGCGGCTTCCTCCGGTCACAAACGCCACTCTTCCTGCAAACCGTTGGCTCATCGTGTTCTCCTCCCTTTCGATAACGCTTTCATTTTTTTAGATGAACTGTCCAAGCTTGACGTGCCCTTTGATCAAATTGCGGGCGATAATGAGGCGCTGAATTTCATCCGTGCCGTCGTAAATGCGCCACAATCTCGCTTCACGATACCAGCGCTCGATCGGCATTTCTTTCGTGTAGCCCATGCCGCCGTGGATTTGCATGACGCGGTCGACGACGCGGTTGCCCATGTTCGCGCCAAACAGCTTCGCCATCGAGGCTAAATGGCGGTTGTCCTCCCCTTGGTCAAGCGTAAAGGCCGCGTTTAACACAAGCCATTTCGCCGCTTCGATTTCTACCGCCGAATCGGCAATCATCCATTGGATCGCCTGCCGCTCGGCGATCGGTTTGCCGAATGTGACACGCTCCTTCGCATAGTCAATGGCCATTTGCAAAAGCCGCTCGGCCGCTCCGACCGCACGAGCGCCTACGACCCAGCGGGCGTAGCCGATCCACTCAAGCCCAAGCTTATAGCCGTGATGCAGCTCGCCTAAAATGTTTTCTTCCGGCACGCGCACGTTTTCGAAAATTAAGCTGGCTGGAGTGGAAGGTCCCATCGTATGTATCGGTTCCGAACGCCAGCCCATCTCGCGGTCGACGATAAAACACGTCACCCCTTCACGCCCGTTCGAGGCTTGGTGACGCTCTTTGTCGGTGATGGCGATCACCATGACAAAATCAGCGTCGTTGCCGCCGGTAATGAATGTCTTCTCCCCGTTTAACACCCACTCGTCGCCGTCTTTCACCGCCGTCATTTTAATGTTGCGCGTATCTGATCCTGCTCCCGGCTCGGTCATGGCAAAGCACGATTTTTTCTCGCCGTTGATCGTCGGGATCAAATATTTTTTCTTTTGCTCTTCATTCGCGTAATACAAAATGTTGTCCGCCGATCCGCCAAACTGGAACGGAACAAGCGTTTTCGACACTTCCATCAACACAATCGCCTGCATGACATGGCCCAAATTCGCGCCGCCGTATTCCTCCGGCGTGTTGATCCCCCAAAACCCCGCTTCCTTCGCTTTGAGCTGCAGCTCTTTTAATTTTTCGGGCGGGAGCCCAGGCTTCCCTTCGCGCTCATTGCGCAATACTTCATTTTCGAGCGGCATCAATTCTTTTTCGACAAACTTGCGGATCGCTTTTTGCACCATGCGCTGCTCGTCCGTTAAGCGCAAATACATGATGGTCCCCTCCCTTTTCCGTTACGCCTTTATGCTCGACTCCACTCATCAAAATACCAACCGGTTGGTATGTTATCTTTATTATATTCGAATGTTCTGAAAAGTACAATACCTTTTTTGATTTTCGTCCAACGGGAAAACGCCATATGCGTTCTCCCGTTGGCATGGAATCTATCGATCTATTCCGCCTGTATTTGCTTGCGCACGCTAGCGACCGTTTTCCCGATTCCGCCATAAATGACAAGGTCAAACATCCCGTCCATTCTTGTCGCTGTTTTGTTGATCAATACTTTCCTTGTTGCCGGCGATTCGGCGGCGACATAAAACGGGATTTGATTCACGGGCGCCACTTCCAAACTTGTTCCCATCGCCAGAAGCAAGTCGCTGGCGGCCGCCGCAGCAAACGCTTCTTCCATGCGCGGCACGAGCCCGCCAAACAAAACGACATCCGGTTTGACAATCGTCTGGCACTTTTCACAGCGCGGCACCTCGTGACGGTTGATAAACGACAGATCATACTTGTTGCCGCATGACGGGCATGTCGCCGTCTGCAGCGTGCCGTGCAGCTCAATGACATTCGTGCTTCCTGCTTTCGTATGCAGCCCGTCAATATTTTGCGTCAAAATCGTCACCGTCTTGCCCATCTCCTCAAGCCAGCGGAGAAACCGATGCCCGTCATTCGGGGCAAAGCCGCCCATCATTTTTAATGAAAACATCCGCTTGAATCGACGCCAAAAATCAACCGGATCTTTTTTGTAATAATACTCTGACAAATAATATTCGACATTGTCCTCTTGGGCGTAAAGGCCGTTTTCGCTGCGAAAATCAGGAATGCCGGATTCCGTGCTCATCCCCGCCCCGGTCAGGACGGCGATCGTATTCGCCTCTTTGATCCATTGCGCCAGTTGCCGGATTTGGTCCATCCTCGTTCTCTCCTTTCCTACGAACCTCTTGGTTTTGCCAGTCTCGCCTTCGGTTCTTTTCGAGGCCATAACGTATAGCTGAAACTCCAGACAAAATCAATCACCAAAACCAATGTCCAACGGGCTGGCATAGTTTTCTCACAAATGGAATCGCCTGCAAGAAAAACCCCTCTTCCGAACGAAGAGAGGCTACCGTAAATTGAACCCTTTCCCTTCCACAAACTCCTTCATGTACATCCGGACTTGGCGGCTGAGCGTATCGGCCATCTGCCCGGTCCATGTGTCGCGGCGGCGGCCGTTTGTCCGCTGCTCATAATACGCCGAAACCGTTTCGTTGTAGCGTTGCAATTGTTCGAGGAATCGGGCGCGGTCTTGGTTGTATTCGTCCTCATGATAAACGTGTTCAAACGGCAGCCGCGGCTTTGGATCCGGCGTTTGCGCAGGATAGCCGACGGCAAGCCCGAACAGCGGAATGACCCGTTTCGGTATGTTAAGCAGTTGGCATACTTCCGGCAGGTTGTTGCGCAGCCCGCCAATGTAGCAGATGCCAAGCCCCATCGACTCCGCGGCAATGGCGGCGTTTTGCGCCGCAAGCGCCGTGTCAATCAGCGCAACCATAAACTTTTCCGTACTCTCAAGCGATGGAAGCACGTCTTTTCCTTCTAGCTCGCCAATGAGCTCATGGCGGTGAAAATCAGCGCAAAAGACAAAGAAATGGCCGTTATGCTCGACATAGGATTGATTTCCCGCCAGCTCGGCGAGCTTCCGTTTTTTCTCCGGATCTTTCACCCCGATGATCGAGTACGCTTGAACATAGCTTGAAGTCGATGCCGCCTGGGCGCATTCGACGATCGTGCGGATTTGTTCATCCGTGAGCGGCCTGTCTTCAAACCGGCGGATCGAACGGTGCTGGAGAATCGTTTCGATGACTTGGTTCATGACTATGTCCTCCTTGAACAGCCCAACGGCTTCTTTTTGTGAACATGATAACAAAAAAGAAAGAGCCATACAACGAATCGGCTCTTTCCCTTCCATTATCGCCCAAACCGCCCTTCCTGGTAATCGCGAATCGCCTCGCGGATTTGTTCCGGCGTGTTCATGACGAACGGCCCGTAGGCGACGACCGGTTCGTTCACCGGCTCGCCGGCATAAAGAAGAAGGCGGAGTTTTTCGCGGGCGGTCACGTTTAGCTCCGTTTCCTCGCTGCGGTTGTGGCGGCTGAAAAACAGCGCTTGCCCGGCTTTTCCTTCGATGTTGTCGGCACCGAACACGCCACTCCCCTCAAGAATGTACAAAAACCCATTGTAATGCCCCGGCAAATCTTGCACGACCGTTGTTCCCGGTTCGACAATCATTTCCACCATCGTGACGGGAACGATGTTTTTCGTCGGCGCTTTGACGCCTTTCGATGACCCGGAAAAGACCCGGATCGTCGCTCCCTCTTCCTTGCGCACGGGCATGTCTTTGGAGCGCAAGTTTTGGTAGCGCGGCTCGGTCATTTTGTACGCGCTCGGCAAGTTGACCCATAGCTGAAGGCTGTGCACGGTTGAACCGGACGCCGGGTCTTCCTTATGGACGACGCCGCGGCCGGCCGTCATCCATTGCACATCTCCAGGCCCGAGCGTGCTGTGGCCGGCTTTGCTGTCGAAATGTTCAAGCTCGCCGCTGATCACATACGTGACCGTCTCAATGCCGCGGTGCGGATGGACGTCAAACGTTCCTCGCTCAAAAATGTCTTCCATCAGCAACAAAAACGGATCATACTCTTGCCAGTTCCCGGGCTCAAGCACCGAACCGCTCTGATGAATCGGGCTGTTGGTCGTCATTTGCACGGTTTTCACGCGACGAATGCGGCGTTGAATCGCCATAACCTCTCCTCCCTTATGTTGCGCAATCCCGGCCGTTGCCGGAAGGAGTGCAGCTCAATCGGCAAACCGCTCCCCCCTTCATCGTACCGGATTCAACGAAAAACAGGCAAGCCATCCGCCTGAAAAATGGCGGCCATACCGCTCGCAAAAAACAAAAAACCTGCCGGCACTCGGCAGGTGGACGTTGGAAGAGGGATTCCAATCCCACCATAAAACGATTGATATTTCAAGGATGAATGGACATGCTCGTTCATCACGTGCAAAATTTGTGCAAAATAATCTCCAGTGTGTCAATCCATGCAAAAAAGCGGGACGATCCGCCTTCTTTTCGTTGCTCAATTCTGCCTTTTTCACAAAATATCCGAAGGAAGTCTCCCGCCTCAAGGAGCGTGAAGGGCAAAAATGTACGCAAAAAGTATGCTAAAAGTGAACAAAAGGCCAACATAAATGGCCTTTCACGAAAGAAAAGTATGAATCAGATCCAAGCAATCCGAAACAACTTCATTGGGCGCCCGTCCTACTATTTGAAGCTGTCGGGCGCGCCAATCTAAACTTTTGACCTGATCGGTTAAAATCACGCCTTCAACGGCCAAGCCTGATGGCAATTCCACTTCAAATGGATATCCTTTTTGTTGCCGAGTGATCGGGCAAAGCACCGCAAACCCTGTCAATTGATTGAACCGCTTTGGTGATAGAACGATGCCGGGCCTTTTTCCTGCCTGCTCATGCCCTGCTTGTGGATTGAAATTGACGTAAACAAGATCCCCACGATCCGGCGCTTGCATCAGAACAATTCATTCCCTTCTGTTCCAAAATCAATTTCAGCATGGCGATTTTCCGGCGTGATTTTAGCCAAAAGTTCCTCCAATGTCGGCTTCTTCTTTTTCGGGATCAACTTGATCGCTTGGTTCTCAACGATCATCTCCACTTCTGATCCTTGATGAAGCGCTAAACGTTCAGCAATCACGCTTGGGATACGAACCGCAAGGCTGTTTCCCCATTTTTGAACGGTTATTGTCATGATTGACACTCCTTTCTGTTTGTTTAATTCCATTATACCTCTCTCCTTTCATTTCGTATATACATAGTATATACATAAATTCAAAAAAAGATGCCATCGAGACGGTGTTTTCGATTCGAAACGAACGATTACGATTGATGATAAGACGCTGAACATGTTAAAGGATTTGAAGAAAAGTCAAAAGGATTCCCAAAAAATGAAAAACGACTGCCAACGCAGTCGTATCAAGGGTTTCATGATTTACAATTTGACAGGATCGGATATTAGAAATGGAGGAAGAGGGATTCGAACCCCCGCGGGCTGTGACACCCCTAGCGGTTTTCGAAACCGCCCCCTTCAGCCAGACTTGGGTATTCCTCCGTATGAAAATGGAGCCTATCGGATTCGAACCGATGACCTCCTGCGTGCGGGGCAGGCGCTCTCCCAGCTGAGCTAAGGCCCCAAATTAATGATCGGGAAGACAGGATTTGAACCTGCGACCTCACGGACCCGAACCGTGTGCTCTACCAAGCTGAGCTACTTCCCGACATAAGCTGGTTTACCTTGCGACAATTTATATTCTATATGAACCTCAAAGGAAAGTCAATAGTTTTTTTATCTTTTTTCGCCATAACGGATGAAAATTTATCTTTTTTCTGAAACGACCTGCGTAGCTGCCGCTCCTTTTTTCCTATACTAAAAACACAGCAACCGTTTGACACTCCACACGCCTAAAGGGCGTGGGATTCTTGGGTCGTT
>NZ_SDKL01000065.1:0-8332 GCF_004123125.1 Geobacillus sp. PK12 | reverse complement strand
TAGTGAACCGAAAAAATGTTCTCCACAAAGTCTTGACTGACTCCTAGAAAAAGCGCGGGTAGTACAAGACAAAGATTTGTAGTACAATAGAGCAGGCGCGGCCAAAAGCGGAGTGTTATTCCACCCGCTTGGCCCATATGTATAGAAAGGACGACCCCGCGCAGAAAGGATGGAAGGACATGCACTGGATGGAATTATGGAAGGCGATCATTTTAGGAATGGTCGAAGGGCTGACCGAGTTTGCCCCGGTTTCCTCGACCGGCCATATGATTATGGTCGACGATCTTTGGCTGAAATCCACAGAGTTTTTAGGCAAGTACGCGGCGAATACGTTTAAAGTCGTCATCCAGCTCGGCTCGATTCTAGCCGCTGTGGTCGTGTTTAAAGACCGATTTCTCGACTTGCTTGGCGTTCGCGGCCGTCATCCGGGCGGACATCCGCGCCTTAACCTCATTCACGTCATCATTGGTCTGCTGCCGGCTGGGGTGCTCGGCGTCTTGTTTGAAGATTACATCGATGAACATTTGTTTTCGACCAAAACGGTGCTGATCGGCCTTGTGCTCGGCGCGTTGCTTATGATTGCCGCCGACCAATTCGCCAAAAAAGCCGCGCGGACGCAGACGGTCGACCAAATTACGTACAAGCAGGCGTTTTTTGTTGGTTTGATGCAATGTTTATCCTTGTGGCCCGGCTTTTCCCGCTCCGGCTCGACGATTTCTGGCGGGGTGCTTGTCGGCATGAGCCATCGCGCCGCCGCCGATTTCACGTTCATTATGGCTGTTCCGATCATGGCTGGGGCGAGCGGGCTGTCGCTGTTGAAAAACTGGCAATACGTCACCACCGCCGATATTCCGTTTTTCATCGCCGGCTTTTTGAGCGCCTTTGTCTTCGCCTTGCTCGCGATTCGCTTTTTCCTTGAGCTCATCAACCGCATCCGCCTCGTGCCGTTTGCCGTGTATCGGATCGTGCTGGCCATTGTCATTTATTTCTTATACTTCTAGTCGTGCCGCCTGGCGGGGTTGTTCCGCCGGGCGGTTTTCTGGTTGGGGGAAGGAAATGGCAAACGAAAAAATTTGAATAAAAATAACCCGTAGTGCTAGCTGAGTGCTAAGACTGAGCCAGCATCACAATTCCAGTACAACATCAAGAAGATATCGATCTCTTGTGCGACCATGTGTTCCGTATCAACCGTTATCGGCTTGAGCCGGTGTAAAGGAGAGAAGGCTCGTTGTGTGGTGATGAAAACAAAACGAGGCGATGCCGAAAAACGGCCGTGGTTGGCCGCATCGGGCATCGCCTGTTTTTACCGGCGGGCGGTGTCTTGAATGATTGCAAGCAACGTTTGCAGCGGATCGCTTGCGCCGGCTTTCTCCATGTTTTTTCGGTAGCGGTCTTTGTTTTCGTATAGGCGGTGAATGGCGGCTTGCAGCGATTCGTTCGTCAAGTCCTCTTCCATCAGCACTTCCGCATAGCCGGCTTTTTCAAACGAACGGGCGTTAAGGATTTGGTCGCCGCGGCTTGCCGCTTTCGAGAGCGGGATGAGCAGCATCGGCTTGCGCAAGGAGAGCAGTTCGAAAATGGCGTTCGCCCCGGCGCGGGAGACGACGATGTCGGCTAAGGCGAGTAAGTGGGGCAGCTCTTCGTTGACGTATTCGAACTGTTTGTATCCGTTTTGGCCTGCGAGGCTTCGGTCGATGTTCCCTTTGCCGCAAATGTGGATGATGTCAAATTCGGCAAGAAGCGTCGATAGGTTGGCGCGCAAGGCGTCGTTAATTTTTTTCGAGCCTAAGCTGCCCCCCATCGCCAGCAAGACCGGTTTTTTTCCGTCGAACTGGCACATCTTCCTCCCTTGTTCGGCGTTGCCATCCTTCAACTCTTCGCGGACGACGGCGCCGACGTAGACGGCTTTATCGGCATTGACGTATTGCTTCGTTTCCGGGAAGGTGAGGCAGATTTTTGTCGCAAACGGCATAGCGATTTTGTTCGCAAGCCCCGGGGTTAAGTCAGATTCATGGATCACCGACGGCACACCGTTCAGCCAAGCGCCGAGAATGACGGGAACGGAGACGAATCCGCCTTTTGAGAAGACGACGTCCGGTTTTTCTTTTTGGATCAGGCGGTACGCCTGCCAAACGCCTTTCAGCACGTTGAATGGATCTTTAAAGTTTTTCCAGTCAAAATAGCGGCGCAGTTTTCCGGTCGAAACCGAATAGTACGGGACGCCGTCGATGCGGCCGATAATCTCCCGTTCAATCCCTTGATGAGATCCGATGTAAACGATATCCCATCCCAGCTCTTTCAATTTCGGGATGAGGGCGACGTTGACCATCACGTGGCCGGCTGTGCCGCCGCCGGTTAAGATGATTTTTTTTCGCAATGCGGATCACCTGTCTTTTTTTAATCGCTCGTGTATCGTTATGTATTATAGCAGATTCCACCTAGCTTCGGGAGGAAACCAAGCGGTGGCGTTTTTCGTATAGTAAGAAAACTGGACGGTCTGCATGAAATTTTCATGATTTTCTTTTCGATTTCTCATTTGTTTGTTATATGATAAAACATCTGCAGCGTGATGATCTCGAATACAGAAAGTTCATTTTTCTATTTTCAGAGAGAAGAAATATTGGTAAAGTACAATCAAGAGGTGAATGCCATGTGGGTTTGGCTGTTCGTTTGTTTCATTGTGGGAATTGCCATTTATGGCATTGTACCGACGATCATCATTCGCAAAAAGCGGGTGCGTTTGTTTCGGGAGGGGACGGCATCCGATTGTCTGGCGCTGACGTTTGATGACGGCCCCGACCCGTATTATACGCCAAAGTTGCTTGATTTATTAAAGAAATATGGCGTGAAGGCGACGTTTTTCGTTGTCGGCCGCAAAGTCGAGCGCTATCCGGATATTGTGCGGCGGATGGCCGAAGAAGGCCATGAAATTGGGATTCATAATTACCGCCACATCAGCAATTGGCTGTTGCCGCCGATTTGGTTGGATTGGGGGGTGCGCCGCGCCGCTAAGGCGATTGAGCGGGCGACGGGCCAACGCCCGGTGTATTACCGCCCGCCGTGGGGGCATTTTAACGCTTGGACGCCGATCGTGCAAAAGCGGTATACAACGGTGTTATGGTCGCATATTCTTGGCGATTGGAACGAAAAAATTGGTACAATGGAATTGTTCCGCCGCTTGCGTTCGTCCATACGCGGCGGGGCGGTGATTGTGCTTCATGACAATGGGGATGCGTTAGGTGCTGACAAACGCGCGCCAGAGCAAATGTTGTCAGCGCTCGAGCTGCTGTTTAAGGATGAAGCAGCGAAAAAGATGCGTTGGGTGACGATTACGGAACTGAGAAATGTGCAAACTAATACACAAATCTCGGCGATGTAGCGGGGGAGCTATGGATACAAGCGTATGGTTGCCGTATGTCCAGTCATATGGATATGTGATGCTGTTTTTCTTTTTGTTTTGCGGCATTGTCGGCATTCCGGCGCCGGAGGAAAGCTTGCTCTTTTTGGTCGGCGTGATGGTTGCCAAGGAGCAGTTGCTGCTTGGACCGTCGCTCGCTTCATGCTGGGGCGGAGCGATGACGGGCATGGTGGCGGCCTATGGCGCCGGCCGGTGGTGGGGGGCGCCGTTTGTGCAAAAGTACGGCAAGTGCGTCGGAATTACGGCTGAACGTTGGGAGCGGGCTCGCCGCTGGTTTGGCCGCTATGGCAAATGGGGGATTTTGTTCGGCTGCTATGCTCCCGGGGTGCGGCAAATTTGTCCGTATATGGCGGGAGTGAGCCGGTTTCCGTTCGGGCCGTTTTTGTTGCTGTCGGCGCTTGGAACGGCAGGTTGGGCCGTTCCGTTGACCGCGGCGGGGCTTTGGCTCGGCCAGCGCATCCATATCCCCCTGATTTCTTTTCCGCTTGCCGGTTTGGCGTTGTTTTTGCTTTTTTTGCTTGCGGCATGGGTTGGGCAGCGGAGGCGCAAAAAATCTTTCGAAAGCTAAAGGGTGCGATCGATGATGAAAGTATTGTTTTTGCCGCTGTTTCAAATGAATACGGGACACCATAAAGTAGCCGATACGTTGATGGATTTTTTGCGCCGCCAGTTTCCGGCGGTCGAAAGCAAAAAGATCGATTTTTTGAGCTATTGCAATGAACTGATGGAAAAAATGGTGTCAGAGGCCTACTTGCGCTGGATTCGCTCGCATCCTGCTTCGTACCACCGTGTGTACAAAACGCTGATGTACCAAGAGCCGCCCCGGTTTGAGTTCATTTCGTTTGAGCCATGGCTGCCTTATTTTGAAAGCAAAATGAAAAAGATGGTGGAAGAAGAACGGCCGGATTTAATCGTCTGCACCCATTCGTTTCCGTCGCGCATTTTGCAGCGGCTGAAGCGAAAACGGGTGCTGACGGTTCCAGTTGTCAATGTCTACACCGACTTTTTTATGAACAGCATCTGGGGGAAACGGTTTATTGACTATCATTTTGTTCCCCATCAAGAGGCGAAATGGGAGCTGATCACGAAGTACGGGGTTGACAAAGGACGCATCATCGTCACTGGTATCCCAGTGCACGATGTGTTTATGAATCGGTCGGAAGCGAGACGCAAGCGGGACCTCGCTCATGTGCTTGTCGCCGGTGGAAACCAAGGGCTTGGCAATATGCTGGCGTTTTTGCGGGCGGCCCGCACGTCAACGTTGTTCCGCTATTCGGTGCTGTGCGGCGCCAATCGCCAGCTGTACGAGGAAATCGCCAGCTGGCAGCTGCCTCATATCCGGCCGCTTCCATACATCGCTGACCCGGAAGAGATGAATCGGCTGTATGAAGAGGCGGATGCCGTCATTACGAAACCAGGCGGGGTGACGGTCAGCGAGTTGCTTCATAAGCGCATTCCGATTTTTACGATTGATTGCTTGCCTGGCCAGGAGCGCATCAATTTGCAATATTTACAGCAAAATGGTCTCATTTATCATTTGGTCGGGCCAGAAAGCGGCGAGCAGCACATGCTTCGCTTGTTGATGGATGATGTGGAGAAAAACCGGTTTTTCCGCCGTGTGTCCGATTATTTTGCCGGCGTGGAAAAAACGGGGCAAGAAGCGCTCGCCGAAGTGGTAGCGGCCATGCCGCAACGCATGGCTTGGCGCGTGTTGCATCCGTAGCGACAGAAGGTGTCCCAAAACGGTCGGGGCACCTTTTCTTATTCCTGTATATACGTGTAAAACAAATGCTGGAAAACGATATGTTGTGCTTTGTTGAAAGAAGAACCACCTTTTTAGACACCCTCACTTTTTTGTTCCTTATCGCTTATGGGGGGTGGCGAAACAACCTGCATCGTACATATAAAATATCAGACCGTTGGGCGCGAAACGTGTTACAATAGGAACGATGGCCAAGGAAAGAGGAGGAACGATGATGAAAACGAGAGTTGGCGTGTTATACGGCGGCAAATCACCGGAGCACCAAGTATCGTTGTCGACGGCGATGGCGGTGATGAACGCCATTGATCCTCATAAATTCGATGTCATTCCGATTTATATTACACCGGAAGGTCAATGGATCAAGGGCGAACAGCTGACCGGACCGATCGAGGAAATCAAGCAGCTGCAATTCACTTCGGCGGCGACCGCCTTGATTCCGGTTTCCTTGAACCAAGTTCCGGCTGCCGATTCGGCTGCGGGAGGAAACGAGGAAACGATCGATGTCATTTTCCCGCTTTTGCATGGGCCGAACGGCGAAGACGGAACGGTGCAAGGGTTGCTTGAGATATTGAACATTCCGTATGTCGGCAACGGGGTGCTTGCTTCCGCGGTCGGCATGGATAAGGTGATGATGAAAAACTTGTTTGCGCAGGCCGGGTTGCGCCAAGCAAAATATATCGCCGTGACGAAGTACGATTGGCAAAAAAGCGGCGAGACGGTGTATGACCGGATCGAACGAGAGCTTGGCTACCCGTGCTTTGTCAAGCCAGCCAACGCCGGTTCGAGCGTCGGCATTTCCAAATGCAAGCAGCGCGGCGATTTAAAAGCCGCATTTATCGAGGCATTTCAGTATGACCGAAAAATTATTATTGAAGAGGCGATTGTCGGCCGCGAAATTGAAATCGGCGTGATCGGAAATGATGAGCCGATTTGTTCGGTCGTTGGCGAAATTGTTCCCAAAAAGGAATTTTACGACTATGAAGCGAAATACGAAGACGGGCAAACCGAATTGATCATCCCAGCGGACGTAACGAAAGAACAGTATGAGACGATCAAACAAATGGCCATTACGGCGTTTCAGGCGCTGGATTTGTCTGGACTTGCGCGCGTCGATTTTTTCCTCGCCGAAGATGGCGCTGTTTATATCAACGAAGTAAACACGATGCCAGGCTTTACGCCATACAGCATGTTCCCGCTTCTTTGGCAGCACAGCGGTGTGCCGTACCCGGAGCTGATTGAACGGCTTATCGCGCTCGCATTGGAACGACATCAAGAAAAGCAGACGATCACGTACACGTTCAAAAAAGAAAAGAGGTGAGAGCCGATGATCAAACGGACAGTGCGGCAAATCGCCGAAATGGCTGACGGACAGTGTTTAAAGCCGGAATGGGAGAATATGGTCGTAAGCGGTGTGTCAACCGACACAAGGACGATCCAAGCCGGCAACTTGTACGTTCCGTTGCGCGGTGCGACCTTTAACGGCCACGATTTCGTGCAAGAAGCGGTGCAAAAAGGAGCCGCCGCCGTACTGTGGGCGGAAAGGGAAGGAACGCCGCCGGAAGGTGTGCCAGTGGTCGTTGTGGATGATACGCTTTTGGCATTGCAGCGGCTCGCCGCCCGCTACCGCGAGCAGCTTGGACTGAAGGTGATCGGCGTCACTGGCAGCAACGGCAAAACGACGACGAAAGATATGATTGCCGCGCTGCTTTCAACCCACTATCGAGTGCAAAAGACCGAAGGGAACTTGAACAATCACATCGGCGTGCCGCTGACGCTTCTTTCGCTTGACGAAGGGACGGAGATGGCCGTTGTCGAAATGGGGATGAGCGGGTTTGGCGAAATCGAGCGGCTGACGATGATCGCCAAGCCGGACGCGGCTGTGATTACGAATATTGGGGAGTCGCACCTGCAAGAGCTCGGGTCGCGGGAAGGCATCGCCAAGGCGAAGTTGGAAATTTTGGCGGGTTTGCACCATGATGGTTTATTCGTCTACCATGGCGATGAGCCGCTCTTGACGGAGCGCGTGCCGAAGCTGCCGCTTCCCCGCCATGTCGTGACGTTCGGGGCGGGCGAACAGAACGATTATTATCCGACCGATGTGCGCATTGAAGCGGGAGGAACATCGTTTGTCATCAATGCGCTCCCCGGCCGGACGCTGTTTATGCCGGTATTAGGCAAACATTATGTATACAACGCGCTCGCCGCCATTGCGGTCGCCCGCTTTTTCGGCATCGATTGGGAAGGCATTGATGCGTCTCTCTCCCGCCTGCAAGTGACGCGCATGCGTACGGAAGTCGTCAAGACGAAATATGGCTTTACCGTCATTAATGACGCCTACAATGCCAGCCCGACATCGATGCGCGCCGCCTTGATGCTTCTTCAAGAATTGAGCGGTTATCGGCAAAAAATCGCCGTATTGGGCGATATGCTGGAGCTTGGCGACGAAGAAGTGGCGTTTCATCGAGAGATCGGGGAGGTGCTGCGGCCGGGAATGGTGGACTATGTGTTCACTTACGGGCCGCTTTCGCACCATATCGCCGCGGCGGCCGCCCCATTTTTTGATGATGGACGGGTGAGGGCGTTCGACGATAAAGCAGCGTTGGCCGAGGCCGTGCGTTCCGTCGCGACTTCGGATGACATTGTTTTATTGAAAGCATCGCGCGGCATGAAATTGGAAGAGTTGCTTCGATATTGGGTGTAACATCAAGCAACCCGAGAGAAACTAAAAGCGGCGTCACAGGCGCCGCTTTTCACTCGGGCGGAGGTGGGGATGATGATCGGCTGTTTATGCATTCACGGGTTTACTGGAAGTCCAGAAGAAGTGGCGCCGCTGGCCGATTATTTGCGGGAGCGGACCGATTGGATGATCGAAACGCCGACCTTGCCGGGCCACGGAAGCGAACTGCGGTTGAAAGGAATTACATACGACCAATGGATCGCGGCGGCGGAACAAGCGTTTTTAGCGCTCCATCACCGTTGCAGTGTGGTGTATGTCATTGGGTTTTCAATGGGTGGAGTGATCGCCGTCTACTTGGCGGAAAAATACCCGGTCGCCAAACTCGTGCTGCTAAGCGCTGCGTTTTACTATGTCAACCCGCGCCAATTATGGGAGTCAGTCAAGACTTTGTGGAGAACATTTTTTCGGTTCACTA
>NZ_SDKL01000064.1:0-10484 GCF_004123125.1 Geobacillus sp. PK12 | reverse complement strand
AAAGTGCTCTTGCATGGGGGATCTCTCCTTTCGAATGTTGGGTGGCACTTTCATTCTACTGGAGATCCGCCAGCAAGGGCTATTTTTATGCTTGATCAAGTTTATCTAGCACCACGGGTTGATTTTATATATTAGATATTTAGCATTTGATTCCTTCTTTAATTATACTGCCCGTTAGATGCCCATGCATCGCTTCGCGGCATCACAGATGATGAAAGAAATTTTATTCTTCCATAGAAATCAAATAAGACCGATTTTAATCAATTTACCACAATATTACAAACACTTTCAAAATGCCTTTTATTATTCAAATATTTGTTTGATCGGAAATAAAGGAAAAATTGTTGGCATAAAAATTCGCCAACACTTTTATTGAATATATAACTTTATTTTTCAGTATGCGACTTTATTTTCCGCAGATAATAGAAAAAACAAAAGCCTGCTGGATTCACCAACAGGCTTTCAGTTCCCGACTTTTTTGTTCGGTACCTAACTTTTTTGTCCGGTTCCCGACTTTTTTGTCAAGTACCCGACTTTTTTGTCATTCAACATCTTTCCGACCAATGAACCGCTTACTCCACCGTCACGCTCTTCGCCAAGTTGCGCGGTTTGTCGACGTCGCAGCCGCGGTGCAAGGCGGCATAGTATGCGATCAGCTGCAACGGCACGACGGACACAAGCGGCGTAAGATCCGGATGGACGGCCGGGATGATGAAGCGGTCGCCGTCGCCTTCCAGGCCGCGCATCGAGATGACGCACGGGTTCGCGCCGCGGGCGACGACTTCTTTTACGTTGCCGCGAATGCTCAAATTTACGTGCTCTTGGGTGGCGAGGGCGATGACCGGCGTGCCGTCCTCAATCAAGGCGATCGTGCCGTGTTTCAGCTCGCCGCCGGCGAACCCTTCCGCTTGGATGTACGAGATCTCCTTCAGCTTCAGCGCGCCTTCTAGGCAGACATAGTAGTCAACGGCGCGGCCGATGAAGAAGCAGTTGCGCGTCAACGTCAAGTAGTCGCTTGCGATTTTCTCCATTTCTTCTTTCGCATCACACAGCATTTCCATCACATTGGCGACGATGGCAAGCTCTTTCGTCAAGTCAAAGTCCAGCTCAAAGCCTTTCGCTTTCGCCGCCGCGGCGGCCAAAATCGCAAGTACAGCAATTTGCGCCGTATATGCCTTTGTCGAGGCAACGGCGATTTCCGGGCCGGCGTGCAACAGAAGCGTATAATCGGCTTCCCGCGACAGCGTCGAACCTGGGACGTTCGTGATCGTAATCGCTTTATGGCCGAGTTTGTTCGTTTGCACGAGCACGGCGCGGCTGTCGGCCGTTTCGCCGCTTTGCGAGATAAAGATGAAGAGCGGCTTTTCCGACAACAGCGGCATGTTGTACGAAAATTCGCTGGCAATATGCACTTCCACCGGAATTTTCGCCCACGATTCGATCAACTGCTTGCCGACGAGACCTGCGTGGTAGCTCGTTCCGCACGCGACAATGTACAGGCGGTCGGCGTTCAGCACTTCGTTGATGATCGCTTGGTCGATCGTCAATCCGCCGTTTTCGTCTTGGTATTTTTGAATGATGCGGCGGATGACGAACGGCTGCTCATCAATTTCTTTCAGCATATAATGCGGATACGTCCCTTTTTCAATGTCGCTCCCATCGAGTTCGGCCGTAAACGGCTTCCGTTCGACTGTTTCACCGTTTAGCGTTTGAATCGTGACGTTCTCGCTCGTGACGATGACGAGCTCCCCATCCATCAGTTCGACGAATCGATTCGTCACTTGGAGCATCGCCATCGCATCGCTCGCCACGACGTTAAACCCATCGCCCAATCCGACAAGAAGCGGGCTTTTGTTTTTCGCCGCATAGATCGTGTTTTCGTCTTGTGCATCGATCATGGCGATGGCGTACGATCCTTTTAGCAGCGAGAGCGTTTTTCGGAACGCCTCTTTCGTTGCCAGTCCGTCGTTGACGAACTTCTCCACGAGCTGGACGATCACTTCCGTGTCCGTATCGCTTTGGAATGTGACATCGGCCAAGTAGTCGCGCTTGACCATTTCATAGTTTTCAATGACACCGTTATGCACGAGCGTAAAACGGCCGGAAGCGCTTTGATGCGGGTGGGCGTTCAATCGGCTTGGCGCCCCGTGCGTCGCCCAGCGTGTATGGCCAATGCCGACCGTCGCGTTGACGTTCGGGTCGACGATGCGGCGCAAATCGGCGATCCGTCCTTTTTCCTTAAACACATGCACGCCGCTTTCGTTCAATACGGCGATCCCCGCTGAATCGTAGCCGCGATACTCGAGTTTTTCCAATCCGCGCAATAAAATTTCCTTCACATCTTGATAACCGATATAGCCAACAATGCCGCACATGGCAAATGTTCCTCCTTTTCATCTTGGAGGCTGCCGCTAACGAGAACCGTCTTTCCTGTTCAGTTGTCAAAGAACATGTTCGGGGTCTCGCCGATCCACGGGCGGCAGACTCCCTGTCTATATTCGCGCGATGACATCCTCCCCTTTGTGCAAAGGGTCACCCCTTTGTTTTAAGAGAGGACTTGCGGCTGTCATCGCTCCAGCCGGGAGGCATCCGCCGAAAACCTCGATAAACCTCCTCCTCGTCAACTAAGCGTTCTTCCGTCCAACGCTTAGTCCAGGCGCTTTGTGATCGTTAAAACCGATGCAACAACCAATCACCTTGTTGCTTTGTTGGCCATGCCTACGGTTGCGACAAGCCATCACTTTACCATGTTCCGCTCTTCGCCCTTCCATCGCCTCCTTTCAAGAAAAAGGCAACAACGTTAATATTACAGGACATTCCCAGCGGCGTCAACTATTTATATATAAATACCCTATGCATAAACGAAAGGGAACGTTCCGTCTATGCATAGGGTGGTTGTCCAAGCAATCGGTTATTCCGCTCCCATTTCACGGCGGACAACATCCGCGATCCGCTCAACGTAGGCGCGGCACGCTTCCTCGGTTTGGGCCTCCGCCATAATGCGCACAAGCGGCTCAGTCCCCGATGGGCGGACAAGAACGCGGCCGTTGCCGTTCATCTCTGCCTCCACTTCCTGGATCACGTTTTTCACTTGTTCGTTTTCCATTGCTTTTTCCTTATCGGCCACCCGGACGTTCACAAGCAGCTGCGGGTATTTTTTCATTTCCCCCGCCAATTCGGAAAGCGGCTTGCCTTTGATTTTCATGATGTTGACAAGCTGGAGCGCCGTCAACATTCCGTCCCCCGTCGTGTTGTAGTCGAGGAAGATGATATGTCCGGACTGCTCGCCGCCGAGATTATAGCCGTTCTTCTTCATTTCTTCGACGACATAGCGGTCGCCGACTGCTGTTTGCACACTTTTAATCCCTTGAGCCTCCAGCGCCTTGTAAAACCCAAGGTTGCTCATGACGGTCGAGACGACGGTTTGGTGCTTGAGGCGGCCGGTTTCTTTTAAATATTTGGCGCAAATGTACATAATCTGGTCGCCATCGACGATGTTGCCGTTCTCATCGACAGCGATGAGACGGTCGCCGTCCCCGTCAAAGGCGAGCCCGACATCAGCTCCTTTTTCTTTGACAAACGCCGCTAACGCTTCCGGATGGGTGGAACCGACCCCTTCGTTAATGTTGAGCCCATTGGGCGACGCCCCCATCGTCACGACATCCGCATCCAAATCGGCAAATAAGTACGTCGCCAGCGATGACGTCGCCCCGTGCGCGCAGTCGAGGGCGATTTTCATCCCGGAAAAATCTTCTTCATCGATCGTTTGTTTTAAATACTGCAAGTACTTTTGCCCGCCTTCAAAATAGTCGTTGACTTGCCCAAGTCCAGCCCCGATCGGCCGCGGCAGCATATCCTCCGCGCTGTCGATGAGCGCTTCTATCTCGGCTTCCTGCTCATCCGACAGCTTGAACCCGTCCGGGCCGAAAAATTTAATGCCGTTATCTTGCACCGGGTTGTGGGAGGCAGAAATCATGATGCCGGCCTGCGCTCCAAGCGCCTTCGTCAAATAGGCGACACCTGGCGTGGAAATGACGCCAAGGCGCATCACTTCCGCCCCGATCGACAAAAGCCCCGCGACAAGGGCCCCTTCCAACATATGGCCGGAAATGCGGGTGTCGCGCCCGATCAGTACTTTCGGGCGCTCAGCGCTTTTGGTCAGCACGTATCCGCCGCAGCGGCCGATTTGAAACGCCAACTCTGGCGTCAATTCACGATTTGCGACTCCTCGTACACCATCAGTGCCAAAATATTTGCCCATTCGTTCACTCTCTCCTTACTATGCAGTTTATTGTGCAGCCGCTTTTTCGCTAATCTGGACCATCGCCGTTTCCACCGACGGCTGCCATTGGACTTGTTCAGGGTGGTTCCATTGAATGGGAACTTGATGTTCGCCGGTGTCAAGTCCACCGACATCGACATACAAACGAATATCGTCTTTTGTCAACCCGCGGACGACATCGGGCGGACCGACAAGGCGGACCGTAATTTTGCCTTCAAGCGGTTTGACAAATTCAGCTTTGTATGAATCCGGCAAGCCGACGACAGCGATCGGCACGTCTTTCCACGTTTGCGTGACGTCTTTTTCCACATCAATATGCACCTTGATTTTGTCTGGGTTGACGCTTTTGGCGCCATCGGGAAGCGGAACGTCGAGCTCTACCGTCGCATCATCAGTAATGTCGTCCAAATCAACGGTCAATCCTTCCAGCTTGTCAATATGATTCAACACTTCCTTCGGTCCATAAATCGTCACCCGATCCGGCTCCGGCGTGACGCTGACAAGATGCACACCATCCGGCAGCTCTCCGGTTGTCTGCACTTGAACCGGCACCGTCTTGCTCGGGCTTTTCACCGGCACGGTTACTTCCACCGACGATGGCTCTGGCTCAATATCCAACTCATTTCCCCGTCGATCGTACACTCGAACGCGCGCTTCTCTCGTCAGCGTTTCCGTCGCCCCATCTAAGTCGACGATGGCTTTGACAAAGGCAATCTCGTCGATTCGTTCCTTCGCCCCGGTAATCGTCACGGCATCTGGTTTCACCGTCGGTTCTCCAACGGAATAGCCATCCGGCATTTTGTTTCGATTGAAAAATTCAACACCGACCGGAAACTGTTTCGACACTTTTTCACGAATCGTCACTTTGGCCGAGGAAGGCTGAATCGTCACTTTCAACTTGTCGGAGATGTCCCTGTATTTGATCGGCACCGTGTATGTCCCTAATGGCAATTCCGTTAAATCGACATACACCTCGAAATTTCGTTGTAGAGCCGTCGGCTTGACAATGCTGGCGGGTCCTTGGAGCGTAACGTTCACGTATTTCGGGACGCCAGATACGACCAAGTTGTTTTCATCATAGTAAGCGACCACCGGAATATCGACCAACGTTTCCGTATCTTCCTGGCCAAACGTGTTGCGCGTCTCACCAGTTTTCGCCCCGACATTGGCCGACATATACAGCATAATCGCCAGCAATAAGGAGACAACGCGAATAAACCAAGGATGGTCCATCAACTTATCCATGTTTCTTCCCCCTCCACTGCCAACGGGAAGAAGCAGGCGCCTTCGTCGCAGGAGCAAGTTCCCCCGTTAACAGCTCCCGAAACTCATCGATCGTTAAATCGCGGTACAGCTCGCCGTTTTTCGTCAACGATACTGCTCCCGTCTCTTCCGACACGACGACGGTGACGCTGTCCGTCACTTCGCTGATGCCGAGCGCCGCCCGATGGCGTGTTCCGAGCTCTTTCGAAATAAACGGACTTTCCGATAATGGCAAATAACAGGCCGCCGCAGCGATTTGGTTTTTTTGAATAATGACCGCCCCATCATGAAGCGGCGTGTTCGGAATGAAAATATTAATGAGCAGTTCCGGCGATACATGAGCGTTTAACATAATGCCGGTTTCGACATAATCGTTCATTCCGGTTTCCCGCTCAATGGAAATCAGCGCGCCGATGCGTCGCTTCGCCATATACTCGGTCGCTTTGACAATGGCTTCCACCATTCGCATCCGCTCTTCCTCTTCATTGACCGTATTGCGGGTGAACAGCCGTCCGCGGCCGAGCTGCTCAAGGGCGCGCCGCAATTCTGGTTGAAAAATGATGATGATCGCGAGAAATCCCCAAATGATCGCCTGATCCATCAGCCATTGCAACGTCGTCAATCCGAGGTAATTGCTCACGAAACGAACCAAAATAATTAAAAAAATGCCTTTTAACAACTGAATGGCCTTCGTCCCGCGAATCATCATGATCAACTTGTAAATCACATACCAAACGACAAGGATATCAACCACTTTTAACAAATATGACACGATGGGGAGCTCTCCGAAGGACATCTTCACACTTCCTTTATCTCTAATTCCAATCTGTTGATGGCCACGGAAAAAGCCATCGAACGATGGCTGCCATCATTCAATCGATTGGAGCGCACGATTGAACCTTTCTTTAATATTATACCAAATCCATTCAAACACTTGATTAATTTCCTCCACTTCCCCTGTCACTTGCCCGGCGGACGCCATATATTTCTTTCCATGGATCACAGTCACGTCCCCATCAACCGTTCCTTCAATCCGAATCGAGCCATTGCGGACGACAATATCTCCTTTGACCGTTTCTCCTTTCGGCACGATGACAGTATGATCGCGGATGATGACATGTTCATCAGCTGAGACGGAAAACGCGCCTCTTTCCCCCCATGAAGAGGCTAAGCTGCCGAAAGTAAGCGCGAAAAACAACGAGGCAGCCGTAAGCAGCGGATGACGATGCAGAAAACGGCGCAGCCGCGCGGTCTTTCTCTCTTTCGGCATCGCCTCCATAACCTTGGCTGCAAACGACGGCGGCGCCGCAACGTGGGCGGCATATTGGAGGAAAGCAACCGTCTTTTTCAGCTCGTGAAAATGGGCAGCGCACGCAGCGCACGAACGCAAATGTTCTTTCAGCTGCTGCTCTCCTTCTGGCTGGAGATCTCCATCAAAATAGCTGTGCATGAGCAACACGATTTCTTTCGGACATTCCATAGTCTCCCACCCTCTTATAAATGACCCAATTGCCTGCGCAACGCTTCACGGCCGCGATGCAGCCGCGTTTTCACCGTGCCGACCGGCAACCCTAAAATCTCGCTGATTTCTTGCAAGGACAAATCTTCCATATATTTCAACACGATCACGCTTCGATACTTTTCTGGCAACTGCTCAATCGCTCGCTGCACCGTCTCTTGCAGCTCCAGGCTTTCCACTGCCTCCTCCGGGGATGCTTCGCGGGAAGGAAGCTGAGCCTGCATCGTCAACCCGTCCGTGCCTCCGACCTCTTCATCTAAATACACGTCCGGCTTCCGTTTCCGCAATTTATCGATCGTCAAGTTCGTCGCGATCCGGTACAGCCAAGTGGAAAACTTCATTTCTGGATTGTACGTATCAATATGGATGTAGGCGCGGATGAACGCCTCCTGCGCCGCATCTTCCGCCTCATGCCGATTGCCAAGCATTCGATAGCAAAGACGGTAAATCTTGTCCTTATACAAATCGACAAGATCCGCGTATGCGTTTTGATCCCCTTTTTGGATCGCCTTAATTCTCTTTTTAATAAATAGATCCATAAAATACAATACCCCCGCCTCACGGCTTACTGTATATTACGGCGCTCGATCAAGAAAAGTTTCATGCAACATATTTATTGTATCATACAACGGAAAAAGAGGGGACTCCAAACAAATGGCAGCCCCTCTTTCACAAACAGCGGGAACAAATCATCATCATATCCGTGAATCCCGCAACCAACCCTCTTTGCCCACATGCATTACATGAGTTTTTCACCAAACAACGACCCCATCAGCGCTACAGCCACTGATGCTGTTTTGTTCCGCTCATCCAAGATCGGGTTCACTTCGACAAATTCCGCTGAAGTGATGATTTGTGCCTCGGCCAGCATCTCCATCGCCAAATGGCTTTCGCGGTATGTCAATCCTCCAATGACAGGCGTTCCGACTCCCGGTGCGTCGCTTGGGTCAAGGCCATCCAAGTCAAGCGACAAATGAACGCCATCCGTTCGTTCTTTTAAATAGGCGATCGTTTCTTCCATCACCCTTGTCATTCCGAGCCGATCAACCTCATGCATCGTGTAAATTTTGATTCCTTTTTCGCGAATAAACTTCTTCTCCCCTTCATCAAGGGAACGGACGCCGATCAACACGACATGTTCCGGCTTGATTTTGGGGCTGTATCCGCCGATTTGCGTCAGCGCCGGATGGCCAAACCCGAGGCTCGCCGCCAGCGGCATGCCATGAATGTTTCCAGACGGCGACGTTTCCGCGGTGTTGACGTCGCCATGCGCGTCATACCAGATCACTCCAAGCCGCTCATAATGTTTCGCCACCCCGGCGAGCGTGCCAATGGCGATGCTATGGTCGCCGCCCAACACAAGCGGAAATCGCCCCCGCTGAACGACTTGGTCAACCGCCGCCGCAAGTTTCTCGTTCGCTTCCGCAACCGCTTTCAAATTGCGCAACCGTGAATCTCCTTGCTCGTGCAACCGCTCTGCTTTTCCAATCGGAATATCTCCCAAATCTTCAATATCGTAATGAAGACGTTCCAGACGTTCGATGACGCCTGCATAACGCATTGCGCTCGGCCCCATATCAACGCCGCGGCGTGTCTGCCCTAAATCCATCGGAACCCCGATAATTGAAATTGGCTTCATGCTGTCTCCCACTCCTTTCCGGTTCCTGTTACGTCTTTATTGTAGAGGAAAGAAAGGGGATGACTCAACTTGACAAAATTTTGAATATTTATACCGATATAACAAAAAAGAGCAGGCTGCTTTTGGTTGTCAAGCAGTCTGCTCTTGATGGAGCCTATCGGGATCGAACCGATGACCTCCTGCGTGCAAAGCAGGCGCTCTCCCAGCTGAGCTAAGGCCCCGCCCCAAGCGGAAGACGGGACTCGAACCCGCGACCCCCACCTTGGCAAGGTGGTGTTCTACCACTGAACTACTTCCGCGCTATGGTGAGCCATGGAGGACTCGAACCTCCGACCCTCTGATTAAAAGTCAGATGCTCTACCTACTAAGCTAATGGCTCATGGTTGAGTATACACTCTAGGTACTACCTAGCTCTACCTGCCTCTTCCTCTCCCAGCCGATTCAAAGATGCCAAGTGCGTCGAGGCAACTCGAAGCAAACTCGAAGATGTAGCGCTCGTTACTGAGCTAATGGCTCATGGTTGAGTATACACTCACAGTGAACGATGTCCCTTCCTCTACAAGCATATTCAAGGAAGCAAGATGCGTCGGGACAACTCGAAGCAAACTCGAAGATGTAGCGCTCGTTACTGAGCTAATGGCTCATAGTTAGGATAACACTCTAAGTATGCTGCCCCTTCCTCTGCCAGCCTGTTCAAGGAAGCAGATGCGTCGGGGCAACTCGATGCCTATTCGACGATGTAACGCTCGTCACTGAGCTAATGGCTCATGACCATTTTTATGTACAAAAAAAATAATGGCTGGGCTAGCTGGATTCGAACCAGCGCATCACGGAGTCAAAGTCCGTTGCCTTACCGCTTGGCTATAGCCCAACGCGATGAGAAAGAAACGCTGTATTCAATTGCTATTATATCTCAGCAATCAGGGAAGTATACACTTTTCATTTCGGCCAATCATCCTTGAAAGGACGACTGGCCGAAATGGAGTGACCCGTACGGGATTCGAACCCGTGTTACCGCCGTGAAAGGGCGGTGTCTTAACCACTTGACCAACGGGCCGGAAAATAAATGGAGCTTCCAACCGGGCTCGAACCGGTGACCTCTTCCTTACCATGGAAGTGCTCTACCTACTGAGCTATGGAAGCGTAAAAATGGCTCCGCAAGTAGGATTCGAACCTACGACCTACCGGTTAACAGCCGGTTGCTCTACCGCTGAGCTATTGCGGAATGATGAATAACTATATGTCATGCACATCTTCCCAATGTGCTCGTTACCTCTTCCTCTGCCAGCTAATTCAAGGGAGCGAGATGCGTCGAGGCAACTCGTAGCGAATTCGAAGATGTGAAGCTCGTCGCTGAACTATTGCAGAATAATGAAACATTGCCTAGCAACGACCTACTCTTGCAGGGGCGCTGGCCCCAACTACCATCGGCGCTGGAGGGCTTAACTTCCGTGTTCGGGATGGGAACGGGTGTTTCCCCTCCGCCATAGCCACTAGGCAATGATGATCATCTTGGACAGTAATTATTATATCCATCCTGTTGGATTTGTCAACAGGATGTTCATTCCCTCAAAACTAGATAACCGTCGGAAGAAGCCGCTCGCCTGCGCTTTTCGCATTGTCCAGCTCCGGCTCGCCGCCACTCGGGGTCAAATAACCTTCGCCTTCGGGATGTGAACATCCCTGCAGGCGAAGAACATTTGCCCGTCGCGGCGACCCGCTCGCCTGCGCTTTTCGCTGTCTAGTTCCGGCCGCCATCGGCTCGCGACGCTTCGGTCCTG
>NZ_SDKL01000063.1:0-1415 GCF_004123125.1 Geobacillus sp. PK12 | reverse complement strand
CGACGATGCGAATGCTCGTCTCTACCAATTGAGCTAAGCCGGCATGATTTTAAAGTGCATGGCGGAGGAGGAGGGATTCGAACCCCCGCGCGCCTTGCGGCGCCTCTCGGTTTTCAAGACCGACCCCTTCAACCACTTGGGTACTCCTCCAAAAAAGCAACAATAATAATGGTGGACCTTGTAGGACTCGAACCTACGACCGGACGGTTATGAGCCGTCTGCTCTAACCAGCTGAGCTAAAGGTCCGATAATGGTGGCGGTGGAGGGGATCGAACCCCCGACCTCACGGGTATGAACCGTACGCTCTAGCCAGCTGAGCTACACCGCCAAATTTAAGTCAAAAGGTGGAGCCTATCGGGATCGAACCGATGACCTCCTGCTTGCAAAGCAGGCGCTCTCCCAGCTGAGCTAAGGCCCCATGATAAATCGGGAAGACAGGATTTGAACCTGCGACCTCACGGACCCGAACCGTGTGCTCTACCAAGCTGAGCTACTTCCCGACAAAACGCGCTCGAGAGGATTCGAACCCCTAACCTTCTGATCCGTAGTCAGATGCTCTATCCAATTGAGCTACGAGCGCACAAGTGCCGAGGGCCGGACTCGAACCGGCACGGTAGTTACCTACCCCAGGATTTTAAGTCCTGTGCGTCTGCCAATTCCGCCACCCCGGCGGAAGTGGAGCGGAAGACGGGGCTCGAACCCGCGACCCCCACCTTGGCAAGGTGGTGTTCTACCGCTGAACTACTTCCGCAAGACGATGAGCCATGGAGGACTCGAACCTCCGACCCTCTGATTAAAAGTCAGATGCTCTACCTACTGAGCTAATGGCTCACGAGTTGGATAACACTCTAGGATAGTGATGTCCCTTCCTCTACAAGCATATTCAAGGAAGCAAGATGCGTCGGGACAACTCGAAGCGAACTCGATGATGCAAAGCTCGTTGCTCTACCTACTGAGCTAATGGCTCATGGTTAGGACAACACTCTAGGTACTACCTAGCTCTACCTGCCTCTTCCTCTGCCAGCTAATTCAAGGAAGCCTCGTGCGTCGAGGCAACTCGAAGCAAATTCGATGATGTAACGCTCGTTACTGAGCTAATGGCTCATGGGTTCAATAACACTCCGAGACAACGATGTCCCTTCCTCTACTAGCATATTCGAAGATGTCAGATGCGTCGGGACAACTCGAAGCGAACTCGAAGATGTAGCGCTCGTTACTGAGCTAATGGCTCGCGGTTGCCGTCTTAATGGCTTAAGAGGTTATTAAGGAATAAGAATGCCGGCTGCAGGACTTGAACCCGCAACCTACTGATTACAAGTCAGTTGCTCTACCAATTGAGCTAAGCCGGCACATTTAAAATTAGCTAGTGATTCATGTTGTCTGCCTGGTTGTGCCTCTTCCTCTTCAAGCTCATT
>NZ_SDKL01000062.1:0-10100 GCF_004123125.1 Geobacillus sp. PK12 | reverse complement strand
CGTTTGTAACGCCGCAAATCAAGATATTCCCATTGATGTGATCAAAAAACAGCTCCATGTCGCCTAAGAGGTACCTTGTTTGTCTCTCTGACCATGGAAATTATTGTAATGAAAAATGCTCATCTACAGTTACTCTTTTATATTCCCCTTTTAAGTTTCTACTTCCCCCTCGTTAGTTTTTGCTTATGATACCCCCGCTATTTTCAACAATTGACAAGTATTATACACAAGAAATGAAATTATCATCATCTCCTGATTTTTATATGGATTGCATTTATTGTTCCCTCCCCCTTCACAATTCTCCATCTTTATCCGATATAAAACATAGATAGTGTTCATGCAAAGGAGCGGGCGTTATGTCGGTGGAAAGGGTCTCTTCGCATTCTCCTTCTTATTTGTATGAAAGTGTTCGCAATGAAAAGGCAAGCAGCGTGATCGAGTCGCAAAAGCAGAATCATTCTAGCACTTCGGAAGCACCGCAGCAAAACATTCCAAAAGAAAAACTAGAAGAAGTAGTGAAAGGCTTAAACGAATTCCTTCAGCCAAGCCATACGTCGTTAAAGTTTGAACTGCATGACGAGCTGCAGGAATATTACGTACAAATCATTGATGAGCGAACGGATGAGGTCATTCGAGAAATCCCGCCGAAGAAGCTGTTGGATATGTACGCGGCGATGATGGAATTTGTCGGTTTAATTGTCGATAAAAAAATTTAACGGTGGTGAGTGAATTTGGCAAGCAACATGCGCATTGGCGGTTTGGCGAGCGGCATGGATATCGACCAGATCGTTAAGGACTTAATGAAAGTGGAACGGATGCCGCTTGATAAGTTGAAACAGAAAAAGCAAATTTTAGAGTGGCAGCGCGATGACTATCGGTCGATGAACACGCTGCTGCAAGGGCTCGATGACTACTTGTTTTCCAACATCACCCTCCAAAGCAGCATGTTCAAAAAAACCGTCTCGAGTTCGAACGAATCGGTCGTCACAGCGACGGCGGGCTCGAGTGCGGCGAACGTGGCGGCGGCGATTCAAGTCAATCAAGTGGCCACATCGGCCGTCTGGCTGTCCGATGCTACGAAAAGGGTGGATAAAGCGAGTTTCTCGGTAGACGCCGATGTCACGCTGACGATTAACGTGACAAACGGGGATGGGACGACGAAGCAGGCGACGATCACGGTAAAACAAGGAACGACGCTCGATGGGGTGATCGCCCAACTCAACAGCAACCTAGATCTTGGCGTCAGCGCGTTTTACGACGAGCAGACCGGGCGGGTTTCGATCATGAAAAAAGAGATGGGGGCGCAGGCGAGTCTAGTGCTCGCCGACCAGGCGACGGTGGACTTTTTTGCGCAATTAGGGTTTACGAATACTGCAGCGGGGCAAGAGCTCACGGGGAAAACGGCAGGGAAAGACGCCGACATCACCATCAACGGCTTGCGAACGACCCGCTCGTCGAACACATTTACGATCAACGGTGTGACGTATACGGTGAAAGGGACGGGCACGGCGACGGTGTCGGTGGAGACGGACGCGGACGCGATGTTTAACGCCATTAAAGGGTTTGTCGACAAATACAACGACACGATCGACAAAATCAACGCCGAGCTGAAAGAAGAGCGCTATCGCGACTATCCGCCGCTGACGGATGAGCAAAAAGAAGCGATGACGGAAAAGCAAATCGAGCTGTGGGAAGAAAAGGCGCGCAGCGGGATGCTTCGCGGCGATTCGATTTTGTCGAGCGCCTTAAGCCAAATGCGGATGAATGTGTACACGAAAGTCGAAGGAGCGAACATTCCAAGCGGGTTCTCGCAGCTCGCGCAAATCGGGATTACGACGTCGTCGAATTACCTTGACGGTGGGAAGTTGATCATTGACGAGACGAAGCTGCGGGAGAAAATCAAGGAAAACCCGGATGCCGTCTATCAACTGTTTAACCAAGACGGGGCGACGGATGCGGAAAAAGGGATCGCCCGCCGCCTGCGTGACACGATCAAAGCGACGATCGGGAAGATTGAGCAAAAAGCGGGGAAGACGATTTGGACGAACCAGCAGTTTGCGATCGGGCGCGATTTAATCGAAATCAATGACCAAATTGACCGCTTCCAAGACCGTTTGAAACAAATTGAAGACCGCTACTACCGCCAATTCACGGCGATGGAAGAAGCGATTCAGCGCGCCAACCAGCAAAGCATGTACTTGATGAACGCCTTTGGCGGCGGCATGCAGGGGTAAGCGGTTTGAAGGCTGAGGCGCTGTCGCGGTGACAGTGGGGGAAGAAGCGACCACGCTCACGGATGGCAACAGATGAAGGGCGTTCGGCGCGGCCCGTTGAATCAGATGATGGCTTGGCGATGGGGTGGACATCATAGAATCATAGAAAAGGAGTGACGGAAGATGGCGACAAACAATCCGTATCAACACTACCAAGCGAACGCCGTGCAGACGGCGTCGCCTGGGGAGTTGACATTGATGCTGTATAACGGCTGCTTGAAGTTTATCAAGCTCGCACGCCAGGCGATCGAGAAGGGGGACATTGCGGCGCGCAATGAGAATTTGATTAAGGCGCAAAACATCATTTTGGAACTGATGAAGACGTTGAAGATGGAGTATGAGGTTGCGAAGTCGATGATGACGATGTACGACTACATCTACCGCCGTCTGATCGAGGCGAATGTGAAAAGCGATGCGGCGATTTTGGACGAGGTGGAAGGGTATGTCGTCGAGTTTCGCGATACGTGGAAGCAAGTGATTCAGCTGAACCGGCAGCGCCAATACGCGGAAGGCGGGCAGGCGTAATGGGCGTGGTGCATGATGTATGGCGGGTGACGAAGGAGCTGCTGGAGGCGACGGCGCTGCCGTGGCCGTCCGAGGAACGGGAAGAGCGGCTTCGGACGGTTGATCGATTGCTTCGGGAGCGCCAGGAGCTCCTTTGGAAGCTGCGTCCGCCGTACAGCGAGGAAGAGCAGCGGCTTGGCCGCGAGATCATCGCTTGGAATGAAGAAATTGAGAGGCGGCTTCACCGCGTGGGTGATGAGATTCGAAACGATTTGCGCATGGCGGGGGCGAAGCGGCAGGCGAACGCCTGCTACGTTCATCCGTACGAGCAGCCGCTTTCGTTTGACGGGATGTTTTACGATAAGCGACGATAGGTGGGATTTTTGGATGGCGAGGTTGACGGACGCGGCGCTCGACATCATCCGCCAGTATACCTCGCTGCTCGAGACGATCGAGGAAGGGCTCGACTATGTGGAGGCGAGCTTTTCCGATCCGCGGCGGATGCATGCCGATGTGTTGCTTAGGGATATTTTGCTTGCGCTTGGGAAAATCGGCGAGACGAACGTGTATTTATGCGAGCTGTTCGCTGGGGAGAGCGATTTGGTCGGCCATATCGAACGGTTTGCGGATGTGTTGGAAGCGGCCGCGGCGCTTGGTGGACAGCTTTCCGATGCGGCGGCGAGGGAGCGCATTGTCTGCGGGCGGTTGTCGCCTGCGTTTCAGGCGTGGAAGCTCGCGGTTGAAGACGGCTTGCGGCGGTATGTCGTCCAATGAGGATGGATCCATTGGTGAGGTCATTGCTTAGGGGGAGATACAATCCATCGCCAGTCCATTCCAACGCAAGGTAGGGACGATCATCCGCCAGCCTTGTCTGTCGGAGGGAGGCATTGGGACCAGCGCAGCGCCACGCGACGGGAACGAATGACCGACGGGGTGGCAGCTGGCATGGAACGCGGGGCAGCGGCAGGGAACGTGCTGTCACGGTTTCGCTCGTTGTACGGGCGGCCACGGATGTTTAAGTAGAGAACGGAAAAAAAGCAAGGACAGCGCTGTGCTGTCCTTTTCGCTTCAAACCGCCTTCACAATCGTGATGTTCATCTCTTTCCGCAAGTCAATCTCATACGGACTTTTCAGCTCCTCGCCCGCGGGATTTTTGATGACGCGGACGATGGGGCGGAGCGGGAAACCCGGAAACACTTGGGAGACGACGCCGACTTCTCCGGTGTTGAGTTTGACGGTCGTGGCGACCGGGTAGACAGCGATGTAGGAAAGAAAGAGCTTAATGAGCTCGTAGTCCAAAATGCCGCCCGCCGCGGATAAGTATTCGGCTGCTTCGTGCGGCGAGTATTGTCTTCGGTGGTAGCGCGCTGACGTCAAGGCGTCAAAGACGTCGGCGATGGCGACGATGCGGGCGTATTCGTGAATTTCCTTGCCCGATAAGGCGCGCGGGTAGCCGCTGCCGTCGCACCGCTCGTGGTGCTGCAAGGCGCAGTGGGCGGAAAAGAGCGAGATGTTGCGCTGGCGACGCAGCAGTTCGAAGCCGAGATATGTATGGCGGCGGACGATTTCCTTTTCCTCTTCCGTCAAGGCTCCTTTTTTCCGCCAAAGACCGTCAGGCAGCTGGGTCATGCCGATGTCAAACAGCAGCGCGCCGATGCCGAGGTCAAGCAGCTGCTGGGGGCGATACCCTTTGGCGATGCCGATGACGCCGGCGATGGTGGCCACGTTGACCGAGTGGTGGAAAAAGTAGCCGTTCGAGATGACCAAATCCGACAAGTTGATGAGCAAGTTTTCTTGCTTCAATAAGTAGTCCAAAATGTCTTTGAACACTTTTTCATACTCTTTTCCCAAATCGAGCGAGGAGGCGCGGCTGAGCAGCTTTTTTTGCTCGATCAAGGCCGTCATCGTCTCGTACACTTTTTTCACCGCCTGCTGGCGCACGGTCGGGCTGATGAGCGGGCGCGGGCGGATGTCATATGTTTGTTTGTCGTCAATATAAATGTATTGAACCCCTTTTTGTGCTAAAGAACGGATGTAGCCGCTTGTCAGCCGCACGCCGCGCGACAAAAGGACGCTGCCGTTGGCGGCGAACAAGTCGACAGCGAGCACGTCACCGCTTTTCGCATGGGAAATATGGACCTTTCGCATCGTTCACACACTCCGTACCTTCCACATCATAAGAAAAAACACCTATGTCTATCTTACCATATTTTCCTGTGTTTTTCACAAAATCTTCAAAAATATTTTTGATTGAAACATGGATTGGATGGGTAATAAAAAAGTGTAGGGATTTACAGTTTTAAAGATAAGGAGTGGTCAGCGATGATGTATAACGTTCGCGGGGAAAACATCGAAGTCACGCCAGCGCTGCGCGAGTACGTGGAGAAAAAAATCGGCAAATTGGAGCGCTATTTCGATCGCACCGATGACGTGAATGTCCATGTCAATTTAAAAGTCTATAACGATGGACAAGGGAAAATCGAAGTGACCATTCCGATTCCGCATTTGTTGCTGCGCGCTGAAGAGCGCCATGAAGATATGTATGCGGCCATCGATTTAGTAACCGATAAGCTCGAGCGGCAAATCCGCAAACATAAAACGAAAGTCAATCGGAAGCTGCGCGACCGCGAGAAAGAAGCGAAGCTGGCTGCCCCTGTGCCAAGCGGCGCTTCCGCGGCGGAGAATAATGAAGAGGAGTTTGAAATCGTGCGCACGAAACATTTCAGCTTGAAGCCGATGGACAGCGAAGAAGCGATTTTGCAGATGAATTTGTTGGGGCACAACTTCTTCATTTTCACCAATGCGGAAACAAACCGGACGAACATCGTCTACCGCCGCAAAGACGGAAAATACGGATTGATCGAGGCGAATTAAACGGTTGCCTCTTGTGCGCATCCCCTGCTTTTTTTGGCAGGGGATGTTATAATATGCATGAGAAAAATCAAAATGGGGGAGAGCGATGGAGGAATTGTTGCGTCAAATTTTGTCCAAGTTGGACAACATGGAAAAAGGATTTTTGGTGTTCCAAGAAGAAACTCGCCAACGGTTTGAGCAGATGGATGGCCGTTTGACGGAGATGAACGGACGCCTCGTCGGCCTCGAACAGGAAATGGGCGCGGTGAAAGAGCGGTTAGACCGTGTGGAAACGCGGTTGGGCGGCGTAGAGACCCGGTTGGACGGCGTGGAAACGCGGTTGAATGGTGTAGAGACCCGGTTGGACGGCGTGGAAACGCGGTTGAATGGTGTGGAAACTGAATTGGAGGAAGTGAAAGAGACGCTTCATCGGGTCGAAACGCAGCTTGTGGATGATGTGCAAATATTGCTTCGCAAAATTCATGAAAAAGTTGAGGAGAAAAGTTTTGAAATTTATGCGCTGAACCGGCGGCTTCACCATGCGGAAGCGGCGATTGAGCAGCTTCCGTCCAAGGCGTGATTCCCTCTTTTGGACATGCCCCTCTCTAAGCCTGTGCAACAGTTGTCACCTATCCCTGTAAATGATATGATGAAGAAGTGAGTCCATGAAAAATAAGGAGCGTTTCCTATGCTTGGAGTCTTAAAAAAAGTATTTGACCCGAACAAGCGTCAGTTGGCAAGGCTCGAGAAAATTGCGGATCAAGTGGATGCGCTCGGTCCGGAGATGGCCCGACTGTCCGATGAACAGCTGCGGCAAAAAACCGAGGAATTCAAAGCCCGCTACCAACAAGGCGAATCGCTCGATGATTTGCTTGTTGAGGCGTTTGCCGTTGTGCGCGAAGGGGCGAAGCGCGTCCTTGGCTTGTACCCATATAAAGTGCAAATTATGGGCGGCGTCGTCTTGCATGAAGGCGACATCGCCGAGATGAAAACTGGGGAAGGGAAAACGTTGACGGCGACGATGCCCGTCTATTTGAATGCCTTGACGGGGCGCGGCGTGCATGTCGTGACAGTCAACGAATACTTGGCGACGCGCGATGCGACGGAAATGGGCAAATTGTATGAGTTTTTAGGCATGACCGTCGGCTTGAACTTAAGCGGCATGTCGCGCGAGGAGAAGCAGGCGGCGTACAACGCCGACATTACGTACGGGACGAACAACGAGTTTGGCTTTGACTATTTGCGCGACAACATGGTGCTCTATAAAGAGCACATTGTGCAGCGGCCGCTCTATTATGCGATCATCGACGAGGTTGACTCGATTTTGATCGATGAAGCGCGGACGCCGCTCATCATTTCCGGCACGGCGCAGAAGTCGACCAAGCTGTATGTGCAGGCGAATGCGTTTGTCCGCACGTTGCGCAAAGATGTCGATTACACATACGATGAAAAGACGAAAAGCGTCCAGCTGACGGAAGAAGGGATCAACAAAGCGGAGCGCGCGTTTGGCATCGACAACTTGTTCGATTTGAAACACGTCACGCTCAACCACCATATTCAGCTGGCGCTGCGGGCGCACGTGACGATGCAGCGCGATGTCGACTACGTCGTGCAAGACGGAAAAGTGATCATCGTCGACCCGTTCACCGGGCGCTTGATGCACGGCCGCCGCTACAGCGATGGGCTTCATCAAGCCATTGAGGCGAAAGAGGGGCTCGAGATTCAAAACGAGTCGATGACCTTAGCCACGATTACGTTCCAAAACTACTTCCGCATGTATGAAAAGTTGGCGGGGATGACGGGGACGGCGAAGACGGAAGAGGAAGAGTTCCGCAACATTTACAACATGCGCGTCGTCGTCATTCCGACGAATCGGCCGGTCATTCGTGAAGACCGTCCGGATTTGATTTATCGGACGATGGAAGGGAAGTTCCGCGCCGTGGTTGAGGACATCGCCGCCCGCCATGCGAAAGGGCAGCCGGTGCTCGTCGGCACGGTGGCGATCGAAACGTCCGAGATGTTGTCAGAGATGCTCAAAAAACGGGGCATCCCACACAACGTCTTAAACGCGAAAAACCATGCGAAAGAGGCGGAGATCATTGCCCAAGCGGGGCAAAAAGGCGCGGTGACGATTGCGACGAACATGGCCGGGCGCGGGACGGACATTAAGCTTGGCGAAGGGGTCAAGGAGCTTGGCGGGCTCGCGGTCATCGGCACGGAGCGTCACGAAAGCCGGAGGATCGATAACCAGCTGCGCGGCCGCTCGGGACGCCAAGGCGATCCTGGGGTGTCGCAGTTTTACTTGTCGCTTGAGGATGAGTTGATGCGCCGCTTTGGTTCCGAGAGCCTCATGGCCATGATGGACCGCCTTGGGATGGACGACTCGCAGCCGATTCAAAGCAAAATGGTGACAAGGGCCGTTGAGTCGGCGCAAAAACGGGTCGAAGGCAACAACTTCGACGCCCGCAAGCAACTGCTTCAATATGACGATGTCCTGCGCGAACAGCGGGAAATCATTTACCGCCAGCGCTATGAAGTGCTCGATTCCGACAACTTGCGCGGCATTATCGAAAAGATGATCCAATCGGTGATCGAGCGCGTCGTCAACGCTCATACGCCGAAAGAAGAGGTTCCCGAAGAATGGAATTTGAAAGGGCTCGTTGAGTATCTCAACGCCCATCTGCTTCCGGAAGGGGATGTAACGGAAGCTGACTTGCGTGGCAAAGAGCCCGAAGAGATGATCGAGCTCATTTGGGCGAAAGTGAAGGCGCGCTATGATGAGAAAGAAGCGCAAATCCCGCCGGAACAGATGCGCGAGTTTGAACGCGTCGTCGTCTTGCGCGCTGTCGATATGAAATGGATGAACCATATCGACGCGATGGAGCAGCTTCGCCAAGGCATCCATTTGCGCGCCTACGGGCAAGTCGACCCGCTGCGCGAATATCAGATGGAAGGCTACGCCATGTTTGAGGAGATGATTGCGGCGATTGAAGAGGAAGTCGCCACCTATATTATGAAGGCGGAAATTCACCATAACCTTGAGCGCCAAGAGGTGGCCAAAGGCGAAGCGGTTCACCCGAAAGAAGACGGCGAAGAACCGAAGAGAAAACCGGTCCGCAAGGCGGTGCGCGTCGGCCGAAACGACCCGTGCCCGTGCGGGAGCGGGAAAAAATATAAACATTGTTGCGGAAGAGTGGTATAACCGTTTATAAATAATAAAGGGAGGCTCGGCCTCCCTTTTGAATGGCAGACATTCATCGTTGGCATACTATATTGATGATGAGGTGAGGACAACATGATCGATTTGGTGGAAATCAAGCAAGAGCTTGAGAAAATGGCTAAGCGATTAGCGGAAATCAGGGGGTCTCTTTGACCTCGAAGCGAAGCAGGCGCGCATTCGCGAATTAGAAGAGCAAATGGCGGCGCCCAACTTTTGGGATGATCAAAAGGCGGCGCAGGCGGTCATTTCCGAAGTGAATGCGCTCAAAGATCTCGTCGAGGAATTTTCCTCGCTTGAAGAACGGTTTGACAACTTGGAAGTGACGTACGAACTGCTCAAGGAAGAGCCGGATGACGAGCTCCAAGCTGAGCTCGTCGAGGAAGCGAAAAAGCTGATGAAAGACTTCAGCGAGTTTGAGTTGCAGTTGCTGCTCAATGAGCCGTACGATCAAAACAACGCTATTTTGGAGCTCCACCCGGGTGCGGGCGGCACGGAGTCGCAAGACTGGGCGTCGATGCTGTTGCGCATGTACACGCGCTGGGCGGAGAAAAAAGGGTTTAAAGTCGAGACGCTCGATTACCTCCCGGGCGAGGAAGCCGGGATTAAAAGCGTCACGCTGCTCATTAAAGGGCACAACGCCTACGGCTATTTAAAAGCGGAAAAAGGGGTGCATCGGCTGGTTCGCATCTCGCCGTTTGACGCCTCAGGCCGCCGCCATACGTCGTTCGTGTCGTGCGAGGTTGTGCCGGAGATGGATGATAACATTGAAATTGAGATCCGGCCGGAAGAGCTGAAAATCGACACGTACCGCTCAAGCGGCGCGGGCGGGCAGCACGTCAACACGACCGACTCGGCCGTGCGCATCACCCACTTGCCGACCGGGATTGTCGTCACGTGCCAATCGGAGCGGTCGCAAATCAAAAACCGCGAAAAAGCGATGAATATGTTGAAGGCGAAATTGTACCAAAAGAAACTCGAGGAGCAACAAGCCGAACTCGCTGAGCTGCGCGGCGAGCAAAAAGAAATCGGCTGGGGCAACCAAATTCGTTCGTACGTCTTCCATCCGTATTCGCTTGTCAAAGACCATCGGACGAACGTCGAGGTCGGCAATGTGCAAGCGGTGATGGATGGGGAAATTGATGTGTTCATCGACGCGTATTTGCGTGCGAAGTTGAAGTAAAGGGCGATCATCGGATCGTCCTTTTTCGTGTGCGCCCGGCATGGGTGCAGTCTATAGGGTGAAAGTCCCG
>NZ_SDKL01000061.1:0-32586 GCF_004123125.1 Geobacillus sp. PK12 | reverse complement strand
ATCGTTTGTGTGTTCAGTTGTAAATCTTTAATTCAACTTATATAAAAACAGAGAAGCGGTATAATAAATGCATGAGAAAACTTAATAAAATTTCTATGACGAATGGCATGTTTGAGAGAGGGAAAAGAAAATGGCGTATGTTATTCCAGAATGTCCGACATTTAAAACAAGAGGAGAAGAGAAGCTATTTAATGCTTTAAAAGCAAACCTGGACGGTTTATGGACAGTGTATTATGAACCTGTAATTAACGGGAAATATCCGGATTTTGTACTTTTTCACGAATATTACGGCGTTCTTATACTAGAGGTAAAGGATTATACTATTCAGACGATTCGAGAAATTAGGAAGGATTATTGGAAAATATACAGTGATGGGAAGGAGGTCAGTATAAAAAACCCGTTTAGTCAAGCAATTGAGTATCGAAATGAGTTAATAAATCTGCTAAGCAAACACAAGGAATTAGTGGAACAAGAAGGAAACTTTCAAGGGAAATTGAAGTTTCCAGTTGCTGTAGGATGTGTTTTTGTAGATTTAACAGCATCTGATATTATCAATTTGTGCATTGACCAAGTGATTCCGCTAGAACAATTGTTTTGTATGGAAGATCTTGAGGACAGTCATGTCTTCAACGAAAAAATCATCGGCATAATGGAAACACTCTTCACCATTAACAGTCTTTCACGAGAAGAAGCCCGCATTGTAAAACAAGTTATTTATCCAGTGATTAAAGTTAATTATTCTGGACAAGTAGATAGATCATGCAAAGAGGAACAACAAACGGGAAAAGAGGAGAAGGAACGAAAAGAAATATTGAATGTTCAATTGATTTCTTTTGAACATTATGTTGATGAATTTTATTATGTTGTTGATCGAATCCATCATCTTTGCCAAACGGGAGCAGCAAGAAACATAACGATTGCCTATCCGTTAAATCGCTTCTTGAGAAGAGGAACAGTAAAGGAGTTTATTAGTGATTTATTAAAAAGCAGAGGGCTTTTGGCAAAAAGAGGGCTAACACTGAAGCTTTTTGAGCTGGAACAGTTAAGCGATTATTGTAGGAGTACCGACTATCTCTTTATTGTCGACATTAACTCTATTCGTTCAACTGATGTTTATGAACGACAGCTAAGACCAATTATAGAGGGAAAGATTTACAACGGTCCTATCATGTTAACGGCGAATAAGCCATCATGGCTGACGAAGAAGCTAAAAAATCGATTAGCGTAACGCTAATCGATTTTTAACCAATTTTGATAGCAAATTTTGCTTTCTGGACAGTTCGCAGAGCCAACGAGTACAAGTTTTTCCTTGGCTCGTGTTAAGGCAACATATAACACTCGCAGTTCTTCCGAATAAATTGAATATTGATTTAAGTTTACGGCTTCCTCATAGTTTTTTGAAACAATTTTTGTGCCTGTTGAATAATATTTTTCATAACAAAATTCGAGCGTCATTTGATCACGATGATATAAAATTTCAGGATTTAGCGCCCGCTGGCTAATGCTTTGATCCAAATTTGGAAGGATCACAATGGGAAACTCGAGCCCCTTAGCCTTATGAATCGTCATCATCGTTACATACCGGTCATCGGAATCAACATCCAAAACATCTGCCTGCGGTTCATCTTTCTTCGCTTGAATCATAGCTGAGAGCCATTGGATGAACTGCCCTAACGTAATGTGTTCATTGAAGCCTAGATCTCTTGCAAGCTGTTTTAATTTTACGAGATTGGCATAAGCTTGTTTCGGATACGCTTTATGGGCAAGGGTAAACTTATAAATATAGTCTAATATTTGTGCCGGAGTAAATTTTGGGATTAACGGCTTTATATTTTTATAAAGTTCGTCGAGTTTATTGTGATCATAATTAATAAAAATAGTACCCAATGCCTCAAAAGCGTACTTGCTCATTGTTGGCATGTATAGATATTGGAGCAGCTTCAGGGCATCGATGATTTCCCGGCAGTTGTAAAAATCTCCGCTTCCAATCACCTTGAAAGGAATTTTTTGCTTTGTAAATTCTTTCTCAAATGCTTTAATCTCAAAGTTCTTTCGAAATAACAGACAATAACGGCTAGGATCGTCATTGCTTAATTTTTTCTTCAGCCACTCAGCTACCTTTTTCGCCTGCGATTCCGTCGGATTGCATAGAATCCATTCCGATATTTCGCTAAAGCTTATATGGGCCTCCTCTTCTTTTGGTTTCAGTGGTTCTTGGTAAAAAGTATAATTGCTGCTTTCCTTTTTCTTAATGCGGTCAAAAACGGTGTTGACAAACATTACTAGCGACGGATTGGAGCGCCAGTTTGTTGATAATGTCAGCACCATGCCATCCTTGGCAATCCATTCCTCAATTTTCGAGTATGAGTCGATATCAGCTCCCCGAAACTCATAGATCGATTGTTTCAAATCGCCGACGAGAAATAAGGCAGGGGCATCGTCGGATCCATCGCAAATTAATTTTACCATTTCCGCTTGGTATAGCGATGTATCTTGAAATTCATCAATAAAGATGTATCTGTACTTTTGTTGGATTTTCCGCAATAAACCATAATCGTTTTTGAGTATTTTATAGCAGTACTCAAGAAGATCATCGACGTCTAACGAGTTATATTTAAGTAAATAATTGTGTTCATGAATGCGTTTTAGCAATTCAACCAACTCTATTTTTAATCTCCTTGTTGTCCGCTCTTCCAACGACGAATAGCGTTTCGTGCGAGTCAGCACTGTCTCAATGTCCAAGCCTTTCGTACGGAGCAATTCATATGACGTGGAAAGTATATCTTTTAACTTATGGACAGGCATAATGTTTAGATGTTCTACAGGCTCGTTATTGGCTCTTTTTTCTTGAATCCAGACTTCGATGACTTCAGTAATTGCCTGTTTATGTGAATCATTTTTTATATGGAAGTTTGGATTAAACAGTACATCATCTAAATAATAAGGGCCAGCCTCACTTAAAATGTTCTTGCAAAACTTATGAATGGTCGAAATTTGGGAAGAGTTGAGCAGTTCAAGTTCATATCGAAACCGCTTCCGCTCGTTTTCTGATGAACAACTGCTCCATTTAGCATAAAGGCGATTTTTTAATCGTGCTTGCAATTCTTCTGTCGCTTTATTCGTAAACGTAATGATCGCCATCTGCGTGATGGATAAAGATGGGTCTTCGCCGATTAACCGAACAATTCGCCGAGTCAACACTTCTGTCTTCCCGGTTCCAGCACCAGCTTTAACTAGAATTTTTCGGCTGTTTGCATTAATCACTGCTTTCTGTTCTTCTGTCAGATTCATGTCTCAGCCTACTCCCTTTTCTTTACAGGCATTTTCAAAAGCGCAGTAGCGGCAGTGCGCTCCAGCTTTTTTAGAAAAGTGGCCTAATTCGATTTGTTGTGCGTAATAGGATAATGATTGTTCTGCCACGCGTTCTTTTCGGCAAAACCTGCTAAGCAAATCAAAGTAATCCTTTTTAACTTGATCGAGCTTTTGCTGTTCATCTCTTGTTTCATTTGCAGAGAATGATAATATCTTCCTCATGTTAGTAATAGAGTAATAATGAGTAATCGTTGGATAGGAAACGCGCAATTGACGCTCGCCGACAAATGTATATCCTTTAATTTTCGATTCTTGTCTTTGTTGTGTAATGGATAATGATGCTCGGTTGTAATCTGGGTTTGATAATATTTGGTTAAGCAATCTTTGTAGATGGAAATGAACACGCATTTTTACATCTTCCCAATAACGCTGCGCCATTGGAAAAGCAGTTTTTAGTTCTTTCTCTGCATGAGCAATAATATTAGACAAGGCATGCGTAATTGTATGCATATTTTCCTTGGAGACTTCAGGAAACTGATTTACTAATAAAACAACAGCCTTCTCATACAAAAAAGAAACTGCATAATTTTGAAGATGAAAAGCAGATGAATATACATATTCACGTTCCAAGTTTTTTTCATAGTAAAATCGCCTTGGACAGAGTTGGTAAACTGCAACATCTTCAATCGTGATGATTTTATCCTTAGACATAGGCGGCAGGTTTTGCTCATAAAATGGCAAAGCCTGAGCATCGGAAAGTCTGCCGGCGTCAAATAGCAGACCTTCTTTTTCTAATAGGTTTTCAATGGATGACAGGTCGTCGTCTGTTTCCCCAATTCCGAGTGCTTTAGCTATGTCATATAAGTAATGAGACGGGGATAATTTAATTCCGTCCTCAAACCGCGAATAGCAAATAAAAACAGACTTTTTCGCTGCTTGTAGAGCAGTATAGATATAATATACTGAGCGGTCTGCATAATAACGCAACAAGGAAATTTCATTCGAAAACTTTTGTACAGTGGCGGTGTTTAAAATTTTTCGTTCAATGTCCGCCGACATCGGCCATGCATAAGCAATCCGTTCTGGATACATATGCTGGTTGAATCGGGTAATAAAAACATATTCGTACTTTTGATACTCTACGTTGTTTGGTCCGGTGACCAAAACTTTGCTCAGTCGTACTTTTCTTTTATCATTCTCTTTTTCATGCTGCTTGTCATTCAAAACCGCATAAATGCGTCTTGCGAATTCGGAACGAGTAATTGCAAAATGGTTATGAAGAGTCAATTCTTCCACAATTTCCGAAAGCCGCTCTTTGATTTCCTCCTCTATTTCATTTGTATAAGGTGACTCTTCAAAGTAACGAACAATATGGTCAAGATGTTCTGTAAACGTCATATCCGATGCGGACATTAAATCAGAACTGATCGTTGCAATGATTTCAATTATATTTTTTACGTTAATTAATGTGTCCTTGCTAATGTAATATAATGGGTGAGATGTGTAATCATCATTTATTTGATCCTTCGCTGCAATTAGTTCGTCGATTTTGTTGAACCAATCGGGAAATGTTTTACAGTCCTCGAAAAAGGCCTGCAGATCGACGATGCACTGAAATACAGCTTTATCAGGAATCTGTATTAAATCACCTTCAATGAGTTCAAGAACCATGTTTATATCTATAAAATGAGGAAGTTCTAGCACTTCGATACGGTCATCGGTATGGATTTTGAGCAAATTAAAAACGGCTCTCCCATGAGGAAGATGAATCAACGAGCGTTCAGGAACTTCCATTGCAATTCCATAGATTTCGGCAAGTTCTCGAACCGTCGGTCGTAGTTCCATTGGATTCGGTGTAATTAAGGCAATTTCATGAGGTTTTGCTGCTCCTTGTTCGATCAGTTTGCCTGCACGCTCTACAATATAGTCCAGTTCTTCCTCTTCAGAAACGAAACGCAATACTGTTACTGAACGATCGCTAATCTCATTAACTTTAGAGTGAAAAATGGATTGCGCAAGCTGCTGTACAGTACTATGAGCAATTTGTTCTGATTTGATCGATTTCCACTCTGTCATAGGTGCGAAGTTCACATAGGTTGTTTTAACTGCTTCGAACGCAGGGTTATTCGGAAAGTCTAGGTCGATCGGAATAAAGCAAATAATTTTTTTATCCAGTTTTTGAAAACGGTTGATGAGCATTTGATGTTTTGGCAATATGGGCAAGAAGGCACCATCAAGCAAAAGCATGTCAAAATCCTCAAATTCGTATTCTTGAAGAAGCCGTACACACGCCTGTCCGTAGTCAAGTACACCTTGTTGTGAGAGCTCTGCTAAATAATTTTCATACAAGTCGCAAACGAGTCTCCACGACTGTGTAGCATCAAGAGCGCGAATTTCCTCTAGGGATAGGCCGCTTTGCGAAAGTGTAATGAAGCACTCAGAGATATCTTGTAATGATGCTTTCCAAGCAATATTATCAGAGAATGAATGACTTTCTAAAACCCGCCCAATTAGTACGGCAGATTCTCGTTTGGACAAAACGGTATATGGTCCAGTTTTGATTAATTTTAGCAAGAAACGGTCCATTTCATAAAGGAAAATTCCTTTTTGTTCTAATGTTTTAGCTACTGTTCGAAAATCGGTTTCGTTATTTTGAAATAACTCTTTGTGTTGATTTCTGTAACTTTGTAATCTCTTTCGATACAAAATAAGGGTTGGTACAATATGGAGTATTTTTTTTTGACTGTAGAAACTAATATTTTTATTAAGCCATTTGTCTACGTCGTCTGTATAAGGAGTACAAAGTATTTCCAAGTTCATCCCACCTGTATATATTTTCTAAAAGATATAGTATAATATGAAAATAGGAATTATCAACCTATATTATAAAGCAGTTTTTGCGGCTATGGATCCCATCAATTGTATATTTTTGTGGAACAAAAGACACTAATTTAATCCAAAAGGCATAAAAGGAGGAACAGCAATGCATAAGGATGATGAAAAACTTCTGGAATCTATATGCCAAAAACATGGCATCCATCCTTCCTATCTTAAACAGCTGTTTCTTATTGAGAAAGAATATGCGGATAGAAATATGTACACAAGAAGTGGTATCTATAAGGATATTAAGCGTAAAATTGACGAATGGACGAAATGAGAAGGAGAGAGGGTCATGATTTTTGAGTATATAAAATTTAAAAACTATCGTCCTTATTATGGGGAGCAGATTCTTCATTTTCGCGACCGGAAAAAAGAGCAGTCTTCGGTATACAAGAAAAATATTATATTAATTGGAGGATTAAACGGCCACGGAAAAACGTCATTAATTAACGCGATCTTTATTTGCTTTTATGGCCGCCGCAAATTCAAGGCTAAAGAGTATGAGGAATTGCTTCGAAATGCAGTAAACAAAAAGCATCTTGCCGAAGGAGGAAACGAAGGAGCTATTGAACTTGCTTTCACTGATCATACGGGGAGCTATGCCATTGAGGTAGTCTTTAATCACCGGGATCTTAAGGAAACTCGTCGCATCTATCAATTAAATGAAGAGATGCAGAAAGTACGGGAAATCGCCACGACAGAGCAAGCATTTTTCGAGTTTATCGACCAACGCATTCCAATGGATGTATCACAATTTTTCATATTCGACGCAGAAAAAATTCGCGATTTAGTCGGTGAACAAGACAGCACAGAGACGATCCGCGCCATTCAAAAAGTCGTTTCGTTGGAGCTTTACAATCAATTATTAAAGGATTTGGATCACATATCGAGGGAGTTGACAAGGGATTTAAAGAAACAAGTGAAAGATAGCGACATTGAGGCGATTCTTGACCGCGCTGATGAAATAAGTGACAAGCTTGATAAATACAAAGATGAAGAAACTAAGATCGATGAACAGCTAGCTGTGCTGTCTGATCAAGTAAGGCATCTTGAGCGTGAGCGGCGGCAGCTTATTGCACAAACGAGCGCGACAAAGCAAGAATTGAGCCGATGGATCGGCGAATATGAAGAAAAGGTCAATCAATATCGGGCCTTTTTGAAAAAGTTTAAAGAAAAAGAACTGTATCAATTGGTCTTGCTTCCGGCAATTCGTCAATTAAAACAAAACATAAGAAAAGAACGGGAATATTTAGATGCGAAATATAAAGAAAAAATGCAGTTTGCGCCATACGAGCAGTTTATTGAGAAACTTCTGGAAGTGAGTGTTTTTCCGCCTCTCTTAAAAAGTCAGAAAAACCAATTAAAAGAGAAAGGAAAGGATATTTGGGCGCAGTTAAATAACATTCAACGGACGCTCCTTAGAGAAGATATAAAAGTTATTCATGATTTATCAAATAAGGATTATCACTTTTTATTGCAATACCCTGAAGCGAAAGCGCAGAACATTCGCACGGTTCTCGAGGAAATGAAAAAGGCAGAGGATATGTTGAAAAAGTATAGAGCGCAATTTGATGAGGCTCCTGATGCGGTGGATACAACCGAGCTTGATGAGCAAATTAAGGAATCCCATCAGCAACTTGGAGAGTTGCGGCAAAAAAAGAAAGATGTATTTTCCATTGTTCGTAAGTTGCGTGATGAACACACAAAACTTCAACGAGAAATTACAGAAAAGCAAAAGTTAAGGGACGAGCTCGGGCCGGTCGAGAAAAAAATCCAGTTGTTAAACAAGCTCCGTAGCGCAACACAAGAGTTTATCGACCAAGTGACGTTGTTGAAAGCCAAGCAGTTGAAACTTCAAGTAGAGACGATCATGGAACAAATGTTTCGGAAAAGCGAATTTGGTGAAGTAAAATTCCACCCAGAAAAATTCACGTTAACTATTTACAACAAAGAAGGCCAAGAAGTTGACTTAATGTCACGATCGGAGGGTGAGAAGCAGTTGATTGCCCTCGCGATGATTTGGGCGTTGACGAAAGTATCGGGAAGCCAGATTCCGTTTGTCATTGATACGCCATTAGCTCGCTTAGATAGCATTCACCGGTCTAACCTTGTACAACATTACTTTACGAAGCTAAGCGACCAAGTCATTATTCTATCAACGGATACGGAGATCACAAGCGATTTTTATAGTGAACTTGCTCCGTTTATTGAAAAATCTTATATTTTAAATTTTGATGAGGAAGAACAATATACGAAAATTGAGGAAGGATACTTTTTTGAGAAGGTGAAAAATCCGTGGCTGGTATGAAACTATCAAAGAGTGGATTTGAAATTTTACAAAGAGTGATGGCAGAACTCGAAATGGAACGTCCTGACGTGTTAAGACTCGCGTTTGCCAAGGGATTGACTGAATCGGAACTAATTCAGGAAAGAGAAAAAGAGGAGATGGCGAATATCGAGATTCCGGTATCTGTTATCGCGAAAGGTGACGATATCATATTGATCAAACATCTATTGATCGATAAAGTGCAGACTCAAATTAATGACGAAGCGTTGGATAAACTCATTGTCAGCTGCATCGAGCAAGGGTTAGAAATTATGAATGAGGAATTAAATCGGCTGACAGGGGCGGATAGCTATTTTTTCTACTTATTAGAAAAGCATGGGATTGCATAGGGATGTATAAAAAACAGGGGATGATGAATTTTTTATAATATCATCCCCGTTTTTGTTTTAAAGTTTATAGTGGATGTTTAAATAGACAAGCTTTTTACAGCATGATCTAAACAGATGCAAAAACGGTCGATGTCTTCTTGACTGATGTATTTATTCAGTGAAACCCGGAAAGAACTACGGATTTGAATAGCATGAAGCCCCATTTCTTTCAAAACATACGAAGGTTCGTTAATGGAGCAAGCCGAGCCTGTCGAGATCGCAAATTGATCCTTTAAGGTACGAATGATCAACTCATTGCTTACATTAGGGATTGTAAAGTTTAATATTCCAGGAATTTTGTCGATTGGGTGTCCATTAAATTGAATGCTTGGAAACAAATCCTTTAGCTTGTTGACTAAGTACGTTTCTAATTCCATCAACTTCTGATGTTGCTTTTGGTAATTCAGCTTTGCTAGCTCTGCAGCTTTCCCAAGCCCGACTATATTATGGACGCTTAATGTCCCAGATCGGTATCCGTTTTCCTGGTTGCCACCATGGAGAAGGGGAGTGATTTTTGTCCGCAAGCCAAGCTCCTGTTTCCGGATAAAGCAAGCGCCGATTCCTTTTGGACCGTACAGCTTATGAGCAGATAACGAGAGAAAATCGACCGGTGTTTTAGAAAGATCGACCTCAATTTTCCCAACTACTTGGGTTGCGTCTGTATGAAAAAACGCATTCGGATAGTGCGATTTGACATATTGGGATAAAGCGGGGATATGATTCAAAGTCCCGGTTTCATTATTCCCCCACATGATGGATACAAGAATAGTGTCCTCACGCATGGCCTTTTTTAATGTTTCCAGTTGTACTTGTCCAAAAGAATCCACGTCTAAATAGGTGACCTCAAAGCCTTCTCCTTCTAAAAACTTGCACGTTTCTAGGACCGATTTATGTTCAATTTTGGATGTGACAATATGTTTTCCTTTTTTCTTGTAAAAGTGGGCAACTCCTTTTATGACAAAGTTGTTGCTTTCAGTGGCACAACTCGTAAAAATGATTTCATCCGCATCGCAAAAGAGCAGGGAAGCGACGTGGGAGCGCGCTTCCTCTACCGCTCTTTTTGCATTTTCTGCAAGGGTGTAATATTTGCTTGACGGGTTACCATACTCTTCAGTCAAGTATGGCCACATTGCTTTGCTGACTTCCGGATCGATCGGAGTGGTAGCGCTGTTGTCGAGATAAATCATCGTATCATCTCCAACTCAAAGTTTGCTAACCCTTTAATTAACTTTTCATAATTGCCGGCATACTTATACTCATTTTCTAACCATTTAGCCCCGCGGTCCAGATGTTTTTTGATCAAGGACGGAAAGTATTCATCATCTGTGATGGGACGGCCCAGCTGCTGAGCGATCAGCGCTTTGTAAACAAAATCGTACTCCCCCGTCAACGTATTGCGGTTGAATTCCAAGCCGTTAGTATCCGACTCGAACGATTCGATTGGCTCTTTCGACAGCAGGGACAATGCAATAGCCAGACGTGCGAGGACGTTAGGCGTAAGATTTGTGCTGGATTGCAGCTGTTTTAAAATATCCATTGTCTCCTTTGACGTTTTTAGGCGAAACTGCATAGATCAAATCCTCACTTTTTGGAAGAAGTAATGGTTATTAACATGGACTCGGTTTGAACTGCGGTCATAATGTAAAGAAAATTCCCGCTGGATATAAGGTTTCATTTGATTATAGTAGTATTCGTCCACTTCTGTATTCGTTGACAAGATAATGACCTGATTGGCAGCGATAGGCAAATATTTTTGAATTAAGTTTTCTTTATGCGTCCGATCGAGGCGGCCAAACAAGGTGTCCAGTACAAAAGGTATTTGCCGTTTAGACGCTTTTAATAGCGCCCAAAGCAGTGATAAAAAGAATAATTGTGTTTCCCCTGCTGATAAGGAGTGTTTAAATACAGGTTTATTGGAATAGTTTAGCATCGTGATTTCAAACGTTTGCGGGTCAATTCTAAAAGAGTTTAAAAATTGGCCTTTCCGCATCAACGAGTTAAACATTTGCAGGAAATACCGTTCTACTGTTCCTAGATATTTTTTGATCTGTTCCTCCTGATAGCGAGATAAAACGCGGCTCAGCTTTTGACACAGTTCAAAAATGTTTTCATCTTTTTGCGCTTGGCGGATTCGTTTCTGTACTTTTTCTCTCTTAGCAATCAATTCTTGATAAAATTTTTGCGCTTCAAACAGTTTGGCTGTGTTTGCTTCAATTTCATATTTGATTTGTTCATGGAGACGGGTATGCTCGTTTAGTTTGTTGATGATCTCCTTCAGCGACTCGTCTGTAAGACTGTGCTCAATCTGCTTTTTTATCGTATAAATTTCATTTGTCAAATGTTGAATCCTTGCGAACCATTTATCAATCAATTCTCCATCAAAATGACGCACTTGCTTGAACAAATTTCTAATAGTCTGCTTTTGTTCCGAATTCATTTGGTGAATAAATTGGAAACGCTCAAAGTTAATGCCAACCGGTTTCATTGACTGAAACAATTTCTCTTTCATCGCCTCGGTGAAAGAGGACGTTGCTTCTCTTCCATCAAGGTCCGTAATGCGGAAATGGCGCGAAAGCTCTTTAAATAACAGCGGAAGTGTTTCGTTGTTTAACTCTTCTTTCAATGTATTGTACCTCTCGACACGTTCCTCTGCATCAATTTGGGTAACCGTCTGCTGCAAAAGACTCTGCACAATGACAAAAGGAAGCAACTCCGAGGCCGTTTCTTTAATTTTTTCAGAGATCTGTTTCTTTTCTTGCTCCATAAGAAAAACTTGTTCGTTTAGTTTTTCTCGCTCGCGAGCCATCATTCCTCCTTTGGCGGAGAATTCCCGTTGGAGCTCTTGGATAGTTACTTGAATATCTTTTTCCTGTTCTTTCAATTCCGCAATCCGCCTTTCGAGGCTGCGGATCACATGTTCCTGATTGCGGAGATCATATTCGATTTGTGTGTACTCTTTTTGTTCCTGGGTCAGGCTGGTAAATATGTTGTCCTGTTTCAAATACTTAAGCAAGTCTTCCTTTAACGTATCGAACAAGTCTAAGTTGAACAGTGTCATAAATGCTTCTTTTACGTTCTGTTCAAATTGTGCATCGAGGACGTATTGCTGAACTCTTTCACCGTCAAAAAACAAAAAGTCAAACAGGCTTGGCGGCAGGTTGCGCCGCAAGAAGTGATAAAACTCCTCCATTTGGTTGTCGGTAAGCGGAATGCCGTTTTTGGAAATTTGCAGATGCTCCTTTACGGTCTCTCTCGTGAGCTCCCACTGCCGGATTATATAATAATTTTCCGGCTCTCCATTATTATACAGAGTAAAATCTATTTCCACCCCGGCCATTTTGTTGCCTTCGGCTCGGGAATAGATATTGATTTTATCTTTAATAAAATCGATATATTTGGCGTTTGCCGATTTATATCCTAAAAACAGCGGACCGTAAAGCGCCAATTTGATGGCAGACAGGAAGGTGGTTTTCCCTGTCCCGTTTTCTCCGCCAATCAAAATAATATTGGCTCGCCCTTTTTTGTTACCGAAGACAAATTCATTTCGTCCATAATAAATACCAAAGTTTGTAATCGTAAGTTGATTAATCTGCATAGTTGTCACCTTGTTGTAGTTGATTAAAATGCAGCCATTCTTCATTTAAAATTCGGTTGATATCTTTCAGAATGCCGTATCTATGCTTATACCCATAATGTTGGAATTCAAGATTCACGAGCTTTTGGACAAGCTCAAATTCAACTTCTTCTTCATGGCACAGTTTTTTAAGCAGCTTAATGTCTTCACTCTCAAGAAACTTGCTTTCTTCTATGTCCCAATTCGGACGGTGTCCGTATACTTCCTCGTAAATGGCCAAAACAGAGTCCTCCCAATCTCCTTTTTCAAACCAAATTTTACGAATCTCTTTCAGTTCCTCGATAGTGATCAATTCATATTTTGGCTGAAGAGGATGTTGCAACTGCTTTTCCGTTTCCAATAGCTTTCTTAAAATTTCTTTCCGATGTTCAAGGGTATAAGGACCTAACCCTAACCGTTTGTTGTCCTCATCACCGATCAAATATACTGAACCGTTGGCCCGTTTCTTTTCACGATAATCTTCTTTGTCACGGTTTTCTAGCAGCCAGTTTCGAAACTTTAAGAGCGGCGTTAACCATTCATCACCAGACTCGATAAACCCTTTTAACGATTTATCTTCTTGCACAACTGTACATACCCAGCAACCGAAGCGGCTGTTGCCGCACGAGGGCGTTGAATTGTCGATGACTAATGGACATTCCCCCTGACTGTCTTGGTACAAGGCAAGCAAATCGGCGTTATCGGCTCCCCACGGGTTGGGAACTTGCATTAGATAAGTCCAAACATCATCTAGCGAAAAATCTTCAATTGGTGCGTAAACATAGGAGTTTGGGAGCTTAGTATGACGTCGCAAAATTTTTCCTTCGACTTTATGTGTATTCATGACTTGCGCCCTTGTCGAGCTTTCCGATTTCCGCACCCCGAGTACGACAACCGTTTCGCCAAACTCTGATACTTTGTTTAAGATGAAGTTGTTAGCTGGGTCTATTTTTAGACGGTCTGTACACCATCTGAATTTTTGCCGGGGAGCTGGGTAGCCTCGGCCGATCAAATTGACCCAAAATGTATTTTTGATGTTGGGCATTACCTTTTCGACGTGAATCGGGAGTTCAAGTTCATTCGCAGCTTTTTTCATTTTCAACAACTGTGTATCGATATGCTCGAGTATTTTAGGATTTTCCACCATCGTATCGGATGAGATAATGTAGACGGGCTTTGTCAATTCATTTTTGCTCATTGATGACAGCGCATAAAAAATAATCTGAACAACAACAGTAGAGTCCTTGCCACCACTAAAGCCCACAACCCAGGGGCGGTCATCCGATTTGTATACTTCCTGAACGTTTTTATACAAATCTTCTTTTTTATGATTTGAAAAATAATGAAGTCCCATTCGCTTATACTCCTTTTTTTCAAAAATACAACATAATGCAATCGACAAGAGATTTATGTAACAGGTAGTTTTTGTGTATTGGTATAAACTATGTGCACATAGTACGTTGTTCGATAATCATCGGTAATGCAAAAGGAGTCTATTATGTTATTTTAAACTATTGATTATATAGATTCAATTTGAAGGTTTGACATTTATATATACATGCAACATTAGAGAGATAACCTCTCCGTTATCCTGCACGCCCTAAGCGCTGCAGCACTTCCTCCAAAGATCCTGTGGGCTCAATCTACAAGCTGAGCCATGGGAGGAGGAAGTTAGTTGAAGGAGAAGGCAAATGTTAATTTTTCAATGAGCATGTATATAGTTAGGATGAATAATCTACCGCATACGCCCTTAGTTGGGTGAGGAAGTAGAGAAGAAACCAGATTGGAAGTCTATTTATTTAAATATTTGAAAAATATAAATTAATTTATTGACTTGTTTGTCAAAACAGTTTATGCTGATGTTACGACTTTTAGGAAGCAGAGGAGAGATGAGCCATGAGCGTAGCGCAGGAAAAGAAAGGCTATTTCGGCGAATTTGGCGGCAGCTTTGTTCCACCTGAACTGCAGGAAGTGCTTGATTATTTGGAGGAGCAGTTCCTGAAATATAAGGATGATCCGGAATTCAATGAGGAGTTTCGAACCTACTTGCGGGAGTATGTCGGCCGCGAGAGTCCGCTGACGTTTGCGGCGCGATTGACGGAGCGGCTCGGCGGGGCGAAGATTTATTTGAAACGTGAGGATTTGAACCATACTGGTTCGCATAAAATCAACAACGTCATCGGGCAAATTTTGTTGGCGAAACGGATGGGGGCGAAACGGGTCATTGCGGAGACCGGCGCAGGCCAGCATGGGGTGGCGACCGCTACCGCATGCGCCATGTTTGGCATGGACTGCACCATTTATATGGGAGAAGAAGATACGAAGCGTCAGGCGCTCAATGTGTTCCGCATGGAGCTGCTAGGGGCGAAAGTCGTGCCGGTCTCGAAAGGGCAAGGGCGGTTGAAGGATGCCGTGGACGAGGCGCTGAACGATCTTGTACAAAACTATAAGACTACGTTTTATTTGCTTGGTTCGGCGGTTGGTCCGCATCCGTATCCGTCGATGGTGAAACATTTTCAGTCGGTTATTAGCGAAGAGAGCAAGCGGCAAATTTTAGAGAGAGAAGGGCGGCTTCCGGATGTGGTGGTGGCCTGCGTTGGCGGGGGAAGCAACGCCATCGGGGCGTTCGCCCATTATTTGGATGAACCAAGCGTGCGGCTCATCGGTGTCGAGCCGGAGAAGGCGGCGACGTTGACGAAAGGGGTTCCGGCGGTTCTTCACGGATTCAAGTGTCTCGTGTTGCTTGATGAAAACGGCAACCCGCAGCCCACATACTCGATCGCCGCTGGGCTCGATTATCCGGGCATCGGTCCGGAGCACAGCCATTTGAAAGTGTCCGGGCGGGCTGAGTATTATACGGTTACGAATGAGGAAGTGCTCGAAGCGTTCCAACTGTTGTCCAAAACGGAAGGAATCATCCCCGCTCTGGAGAGCGCCCATGCGGTGGCGTACGCTATCAAGCTCGCGCCGACGTTAAGCAAAGACCGAATCATCATTGTGAATTTGTCGGGGCGCGGGGATAAAGATGTCGAGCAAGTGTTTTCGATGTTACAATCATAAATTAAGAGGAAAGCGGGCGGACTTTCACGGCGGTGTCCACGTGAAGCCGCCTGCTTATTGTTTTCGATCTCCCGTTTCCCGATTGGTGATGTTCTGCCCTTTTTCACCATCGTTGGCTAACTAATCGCCACTCCTGCACTCGCATATCCCGTGACGGAAGCGGCGATTGAAAGACCGGAAGTGGTGATGAAAAACGCCATGAGCAGCCGGTCGCCAGCATTGACAGGCACGTTTAATCCTGTGATGATGCCGCTGGCGTTTTGGGCTAGGGAGATGGGAAAGGTGATTGATGGCGTTAATGTAATGAGCGTGCCTGGAATAGGCGAAAATACGTTGCTGGATGGAGAAGTGGCGATATACAATTGAGCGCGGATCGTAGCTGTTCCTAAAAGTGCCGTGCCCGTTGTGGCGGAAAAATTGGCTGCGACAGCAGTAATGATTCCTGAACGCGGAATGGTAAAGGAAAAATTCGATGTGCCGCCAAGGTTTATGGTTCCTCCCACTAAACTGATGCTTGAAGCAGCGTTTCCAAATCCGATCAAACTTGCGGTGTCGGCCAACCCAGCTATAGTGGCGGTCAAGACAACCGTTGTTCCTGAAGCGAATGGAATGATGGCTCCTGCTCCAGCCGGTCCCGTCGGCCCTGTGGGTCCTTGAGGTCCGATGGGTCCTGTGGGTCCGGTCGGTCCTTGGGGTCCAATGGGGCCCGTGGGTCCTGTTGGTCCTTGGGGTCCGATGGGTCCCGTGGGCCCTGTAGGTCCCGTGGGTCCTTGAGGTCCGGTGGGTCCTGTAGGCCCCGTCGGTCCTGTTGGTCCGGTATAGATTTTTACAATCGGCGGCCATGTTCCGCATAAAGGGGAAAGACATTTTACTCGAATAGGACGTCGGTCAGACAAGCGGCATAACCTCCTTTCATCGCGATTCATCGGCTTGGTGGAACGTGCTTTCGGCGGCGAGAATGGATTGCAGCAAGCATTCGTTGTGCAACACTGCGGGATGCTGAGGAACGTATTGTTTGGCTTTTTCGTTATGTTGGTATGCTAACTCGTACTCGCCCATGTAAAAGTAACATACACAAAGCTGCAAGTGGGGAAGCCAAGTCCAACAAGCATGATGAACAAATCCCCAGCTGTCGGAAGGCATTGTGAGCTGAGTGGCTAAATGGTACCAAAATGCGGCAAGCCGATATTGCTTGCGCTGAAGAAAGTAATAGCCGAGCCGGCAGCAGCATTCAGCCCGAGGGGTATCGTATTCGAAAGATTGGTACACATATCGAAATGCCTGTTCTTCATCACCAAGTGCGTAAAAACAGTCTGCCAACTTTCCGCAGGCGGCGATGCAATCTTCCACCCACCCTTTTTTTGTCTGCAAAAACTGTTCATAATACTGAATGGCCCGCTCGTATTGTTGATGGTCGAACAGTTCGTTGGCGAAGTAAAAGAGATCTCTTGGCGAAAATTCTGCTCCTTGTGCCAACTGCCTTTCATAAATTTGCAAATTTCGATCTGAAGCGCAGCGATTGGGTTGATGAATAACCGTAATATCGCTGTTGAGAATCGTTCCCCATACTTCTAGATATTCATGAACCATCCCATGCCATCGGAAGCGGTTGGACCGTTTGACGAGGCGGTTTCGACGGACGCTCGAAATCGTCTTCCCATATTCATCTTGGGCAAGGCTGTAAATCATGGTGACTGAATCGATGTCAGACGGAAGGGTGTGCTTCAGTGTGAGAAATTTTGTTTGCTCTTCTGCCGGCAGGATATCGTCTGCGTCCAGCCAAAAAATATAGTCCATTGCGGCGTGGGAAAAGGAGAAATTTCTCGCCGCCGAGAAATCATCGCTCCAAGGAAAGTCGATGACTCGTGCGGTGTAGGATCGGGCGATTTCTTTCGTGCGATCGGTCGACCCTGTATCCACAATCACGATCTCGTCTACGAGATGTCGGACGCTGTCCAAACAGCGGGCAAGGACGTCTTCTTCATTTTTGACGATCATGCAAAGACTGATGGTGATCAATTTCCTTGCACCTTCCTTTCGACCATGTTGCTGCTTTACAATCATGCAGGAATGTGCTTATGCCAATGCCGCATGGCGCTGTAAAAAAGAGAAAAATAGGCGGGGCGAAGAAAATCCCTTCATCCCCTTGGCTGATAAATGGAGGAGATGAAGGGACTTGGTTTTTTGGCGGGTCGGCTTTAAGTGGCAGCTTTCTGTAAGGCGGGTGCTCGCCAAATCTTATCGCTTCGAAGCGTCAGCACAAATAGGAGGGTTTAAACCGCTTCAATAGGAATGAATTCCCATTTGTTCACATCAAATAACCCTTGGTCGGTCAGCTTGAGCTCCGGGATGACCGGCAAGGCGAGGAAGGACAGTGTGATAAACGGGTTGAAGGCATGGCTTGAGCCGAGCGAGTCCAGCGCTTCATGGATCTGTTTCAATCCATTTAACACTTCAGTATAATCTTTTCTTGTCATCAATCCGCCGATCTCAAGCGGTAATCCAGCGAGCACCGCTCCGTCTTTGGCGACGGCAAGCCCGCCTTGTTGTTGGCGGAGCTGTTCAATGGCGACGATGAGGTCGCGATCGTTTGTTCCGGCGGCGATGATATGGTGTGAGTCGTGCGCAATCGAAGCGGCGATGGCGCCTGTTTTGAACCCGAAGCCGCGGACGATGCCAAGGCCGATGCCGAGGCCGCGATGGCGTTCGACGACCACAAGCTTCAGCAAATCCCGTTCGACCGAAGGGGAAAAGGCCCCGTCGCGGACATCGACTTCGGTGACAAGATGGTTCGTATGCAAATGGTTCGGGATGATCTCGATGACATGGGCTTTCGTTCCTCTTTTCATCGGGATGCGAAGATCGGTTTCGTCCACTGCTTGGCAACGGATGGAGTGAAGCAATGGCTGTTCAAGGCTTTCTGCCGATCGTTCGGCCGGAAACACCGTCTGTCCATGTTGGGCCACTAGTCTTCCCGCTTTGAAGACGTGGGTGATGTTCAATGTTTCCAAATCCTCAACGAACAAAAAGTCGGCGTCATACCCCGGGGCGACAGCGCCTTTTGTCGGCAATCGGTAGCACTCGGCGGCGTTCAGCGTGGCCATTTGGATGGCCAGAAGCGGGTCGAGCCCAGCGCGGATGGCAAGGCGCACGTTATGGTCGACGCTGCCTTCAAACCATAAGTCGTCGAGATGTTTATCGTCCGTGCAAAACAGAAAGCGGCGCGCGTTGTGCTCAGTGACGGCAGGAAGAAGTTTTTCGAGGTCTTTAGCGACTGATCCTTGGCGAATGAGCACGTACATGCCGCGGCGAATGCGTTCAAGCGCTTCGTCGACGGTGACGCATTCATGGTCCGTATGGATGCGGGCGCTTCGGTAGACGTTGACGGCATCAGCGTCAAGCCCCGCCAAATGGCCGTCGATCAGGCGGTTGGCGTTGGCAGCGAGCGCCAGTTTGTCAAGCATCGACGGATGTTGTTCCCGTAATGATGGATAGTCCATCACTTCCGCCAATCCGAGCACTCGCTCATCGTTGAAAAACGGTGCCAGTTCCGCGGCGGATAAGACGGCTCCGGCACGTTCAAACGAGGCGGCTGGCACGCACGACGGCAGCATCATATACACATCGAGCGGCGTCCGTTTCGCATCGTCGAGCATAAATTGTATGCCGCGGACGCCAGCGACATTGGCGATTTCGTGCGGATCGGCAATGACGGTCGTCACGCCATGCGGGAGAACGACGCGGGCGAATTCGCTCGGGGGCACCATCGACGATTCGATATGCACGTGTCCGTCAATCAGCCCCGGGCATATATAACGCCCTTCGGCATCGATCGTTTTCCTTCCCTCATAGCGGCCGATGCCGACGATCATCCCTTCCGCAATGGCGAGATCCCCTTCGATGATTTCGCGCGTAAACACGTTGACGATTTTCCCGTTTTTGACAACGAGATCCGCTTCGGTTTGTTTCGCTGCGGTGGCTAGCTGTTTTTGTAAGATCGAATTCATGCTGCTGACTCTCCTTTCCTCATGTCCATCGCCTGATCATCGGCGGAAATTGGTTTCATTGTAATGAGCCAGCTGACAAGTTGTCAACCGCTTTGGTTCGTTTTTTGCCATGCGTATGGCGCTGTTGTTTTCGCCTCTCTTTATAAATGTAACAATGTTATGCTGCAATTAACAAAAGGAAGGGGGTGTGCGGCTCATGGAACAAGAATTGATCTCGAAAAAAGGACTGCTTGAGCTGACGGGCATTTCGTACGGCCAGCTTTACCGCGATATCACAGCATTTTGGCCATGTTCATTTGCCTGAAATGGCCTCAAAACTGTCGAACTCAGGAAATAAAATCCGGCGTTTTAAGGCTGTCTCACAAAGATGAGATAGCCCTTTTTACATATGGCTTGACAAAGAAACAGTTCTTCAGTTAATGCCACAAGCAATGGATAGCATATTGCTTTTCTTATTTTTGGGCCATTTCAAAATAAAATTTGTCTGGAAATGGAGAGCCCCTCTTTCCCAAATAGTATACATAATGAACAATAGTATATTTTTTGATACTATGTAAAAATAAAGTGCGTACTTTTAAAGGCAAAACATACATAGTATACTCATCAGTGTGTAAGAGATAAACACATAAAAATGCTACTGCTTATGCAACCTGCAAAATTTTTATGAGAGGTGAAGGATTCATGGAATTACAATTAGCATTGGATCTCGTAAACATTCCAGAAGCGAAACAATTAGTAAAAGAAGTTGAGGAGTATGTGGATATTGTAGAAATCGGCACTCCAGTTATCATTAATGAAGGTCTTAGAGCTGTAAAAGAAATCAAACAAGAATTTCCTCACTTAAAAGTATTGGCAGACTTAAAAATCATGGATGCCGCCGCATATGAAGTCATGAAAGCGTCCGAAGCCGGAGCCGACATTATCACGATACTTGGAGTTGCTGAAGATTTGTCCATCAAAGGTGCTGTGGAAGAAGCTAAAAAACAAGGCAAAAAAATATTGGTGGACATGATCGGGGTTAAAAATTTAGAAGAACGAGCGAAAGAAGTAGATGGGTTTGGAGTCGACTATATTTGCGTACACACAGGTTATGATCTTCAAGCAGTCGGCAAAAACTCTCTTGAAGACCTTGCCACAATCAAACGTGTCGTGAAAAACGCAAAAACTGCGATCGCAGGCGGCATTAAATTAAACACATTGCCTGAAGTCATTAAAGCAAAACCTGATCTTATCATCGTAGGCGGCGGTATTACTGGCCAAGAAGACAAACGCGCTGTAGCTGCTGAAATGAAAAAAATGATCCAACAAGGTGAATGAATGATGCAAGCTACGCAATATTTAGGAGAAATCATCAAAGAGTTAAATCGGACAGCCGATTTAATCGCCGCGGGAGAAGCGGAAAAATTGGTGAATGAGATTCTCGAAGCAAAGAAAATTTTTGTAGCTGGCGCAGGCAGATCTGGATTTATGTCCAAATCTTTTGCGATGCGAATGATGCACATGGGGCTAGACGCCTATGTCGTAGGCGAAACCATCACCCCTAACCTAGAACAAGACGACATTTTGATCATTGGATCGGGTTCAGGGGAAACGAGAAGTTTAGTTTCCATGGCTGAAAAAGCGAAAAGCTTAGGGGCAACCGTAGCGTTAGTGACCATTTTCCCTGAATCGACCATTGGACAATTGGCTGATATCACGGTCAAATTGCCTGGCTCGCCTAAAGACCAGTCAGATAACGGATACAAAACGATACAGCCGATGGGATCGCTTTTTGAGCAAACCCTCTTGCTGTTTTATGATGCGATCATATTAAGATGCATGGAGAAAAAAGGATTGGACTCCAATACCATGTTCAAAAGACACGCCAATCTGGAATAGAGTATAAGGAATGCTGCGCAGACATCTTTAACCATTCGAAATTTTAAACTATTTAAACGAAATTTTCAACTTAATCACGGGGGAAAGGAGAAAAGGCCGCAAAGCTTTCTTTAAGAAACGCTTTGCGGTCTTTTTTTGATCGGGAGATTGGATTCTTGTGATCGATCCATGATCGTTCATTCCCTTCGTGCACATCAGCCGCTCTCCCACTATCAGCATTCCCTCGATGATCATTACAAATCAAATCGGTTATAGTCGGAACGCGGGGGGGGGGTGCCAAGACTTTTTGCAAAATCGATGACCACTCCTTTCATGGTTGCACGCGGCGTCAAAAACTCTCAAAAGTCTGTTGCCTTCCATAATCCATCGGTAAAATCGTGCGATGGTGGCAAATGTCATTCAGCAAACCTTGAAGAACGCAACTCCGCATGCAGATGTCAGGAAACGGCGAACAAAACGCCCGCCCTCGGCAACGGGTATTCCCGCTGCAGAAGGCGGGCAGTCTTTATCGCTATTCTTTGCCGCAGAACTCTTCGTCGTAATAGAAGTCCTGCTCAAACTCCACCCACCCGAAAAAGAGGGGACGAGGCTCCTCGACCATCTCTAAGCGATAGACGGTGCTGACGTAGAAGGGGATATCGGGTTCTTTGACCGGCGCCGGTGCCATGTGCGCCCAGTCTAGGAACACAATATCCTCTAACAGATAGTCTTGGAAGGCGCTCAGCATGTCAGTGATGGCAAAGCCCATGTCAAGGATGCCCTGCTGGATCTGCCGCCATTTCCGCCAAGAGGCCTCCAAGTAAGAGAGTCCAAAATAGCCCGCGGCACCGGGCCCACGCACCCCCTCTGTACAGCGGCTTAGAAAAAGCAGGAGTCCCTTGACGGTGTCGACCGGGTCCGTGAAGAACACATCAAACTGGCCGCGGAGATGGGACGGCAATTCATCCCGCACATCGTAGACCTCGGCGTGGACGTGGTCCCAACCTTGGTCCTGAGCCACATCGCGTACAAAGCGGACAATGCGTTCATCCACGTCCAAGACACAGATGCGCCGCGGCAGCCCCGAGAGCGCAGCTGCAATGCTTGTAAGGTCATCATCGCCCAGCAGCAAAATGTCTCGCCCCATCAGATCTCCCTGTTGGGCCATCAGTGCCAGCCGCCGAACGGTTGTCTCGGGCGTCACATACCCTTGGTCAAAGTCGGGCGTCGCCTTGGACCGCATGGCTGCGATATCTTGAAAAGCAGCAAGGACGCTGTCAAAAGGCGGCCTCAGAACAATGCCGCGCCCCGCGCAAACCTCACAGCGCTGTTCGGCCACCCGTTCTAGGCCCATAGTTTCTGCCTGACGACGCCCTTTCTCAGTGATCACAAAGCGGTCGCCGTTGTAGGCCGCCAGCTCTCCCTCCAAGAGCGACTGCAGCGCCTTCAGCACTTGGTGCGTCTGGGCTTTCCCTTCCCTCATCAGTTCCCAGTAGGATTTCGGGCCAAAGCAAAGCGCACGAAGCAGAAGCGTGTCGATCCGACGACTTTCCGCAGCAATACCGACTTTCGACATGGGTACCACTCCTTTCGCCCTAAAAGAGTAAAGACCGTTCCGCTCCGGCACCCCTTCGTTTTCATCGAAAGGAGCGACATGAAACATAGAAAGCAGCGGTTCAAACGTTTTTGGAACGCTTGCCTTCTTAGCGTGAGGCCTAACGATCATCCGAAAGATAAAGCATCCTTCCCCTTTCCAGCATCGAAATAGCATTTTTGCTGCTTTCGATAGGGAAACGATAAAAGACGCGCTGAAGTTGGAAGAATTTTTTTAAGGTTCCATAAGCATGGTGTTTTTATTAAGGTTTAAATCGGTAATAGCGGTATGGTGTTTTTCGCCTCTAGTTTTTCCATCATTTCATACCAATCCCTTGGTTTGTTCGATAAGACAGAATAATAACGTTTCAAAAACTTCACAACAAGATCCGCTGGAAGTTCATTCACGCTATCGTCCATCGGAAGGAAACAAAGATCAAGCCCGGTTACGGCTTCTCCATCATTGTTCCAAGATGGATGGACATAAGGGAAGTCAAGCCGCTTATATCCCAAATGAGATAATACCTCACGACGAACATATGGATCCATCGGCTTAATCCCGCCAAATTCATAATGCTTCACCCGATAAGGATCATAAATCTCGGCGAACATGCCATACAACTGCTTTCCATTTGCAGCGGCCCAATTTTGCAAATCCTCCAGCCGCTTTTTGGCTAAAAACCGGCCGATCCCCAGTCCTGCTTGGCCGATAATGGTGAAATCTGTCATCGCGACATTTAAATCTTCATAATAACGGTACTCCGTTGCGCCTACTACCTCTCCTTCGTGAACAGCAACGCACACACGAATTCCCGGATCTTCCAGAGGCTCTTTCCACAAATCAAATGCCAATACTTCTTCCGGAGGAAATACATTTTGCATCAATTGATGCATTTTCTTAAACAAAGGGTCTTCAATGCTCGTAATTCTGCGATACTCCATTTTCATCATTCTCCTTTAAGATTTTGCGCGATAAAAAGGATTTTTCCATTCCATCAGTGCAGCATAATTGCACGATTCTTCATCTTCTAAATAGTTCGCCACCACTTTGACAGGTGTGCGGCCGCAGCGAAGCAGGAAGGTAATAACAGGATCTTTCAATTTGCCTTTTACTACCGCTTCGAGATATTGCTCCGCTGTCATCTCATGCGCTTTTTTATGATAGCCAGGCATCCTCCCTCCGCCTAACAGCCGCTCTAGTCCCAAATGAACAACCACTTCATACATGGATAGCATCAGCCATTTTCCCAGCCCCCATTTGCGGTAGGCAGGGCGCACGCCAATATCAACGACATAAAGCGTATTCCCGTTTGGGTTATGGTTACGGATATATCCATGATCCGTGATCTCTTCCCATGTATGGTCCGGATGGCTGGGGTCAAAGTCGACAATAAGCCCTGTCATTGACCCCGCAATTTCGCCATTCACCTCAACACATAAGGCTCCCTCTGGAAAGAGTGTCACATGGTTTTTCAGCTGTTCCGTATTCCACCATAATTCAGACGGGAATGGCGGAGGAAAACTTTCCTGTTGAATGCGGATTAATCCAGGAAAGTCCTTTTCTTCATAATTTCGGATCACCGCTGGAACAGGACGATCTTGGTCAAAGACATAAAACTCCTTTCGATACATTCTTACCCCTCCTCTCTCATTATCCATCTAGCAACGTATCGCCCATTCATGTGGCGATACTGATATTATTAGGCACATCATTCCATTTAACAAGTAGATACTTTCGTGTTACATAGTGTGAAAAATTATACCTAAAAATAAAAAAAGAAATTCGGAATATTTTTTCCAGACCTTCCTCGCATTCGAACAGCCATGCCTAGTCCACATTATTGTGTAAAATCCATTCTCCATCCAGTGAACTTGGATCACTGGAAAACAAAAGCACTTTTTTGCCGTTTTTCTTTTTACGCCATTTTCGGGACTCCATCAACAGTCATCAACGCATATACAGAAAAACCAACGGACAGCGGTTCTTTCATAAAGATGGTTGTCCGTTGGTTTTTCGCGTCTAATTATAAAACTTATTGCTTTCCTCATTATCTTTCATGTGTGTATTTCTTTGTTTACCAGCAAAAAAAGAAAAGTGCATATAACATACACGCAGATCGTTTTCGAAGCTTTCATAACGGAGAAAGCTTTCTACTTGGCTGCTTCATTGATTTTTACTTGCCCCTTTACGACCGTCTCCATATAGTTTTTGCCCCATTCATACATCGCATCAAGAATTGGCATCAAACTTTTTCCATGTTCGGTCAATGAATATTCCACTTTTGGCGGAACAACCGGATAGACTTCGCGATGAACAATTTGATCTTGCTCCAGCTCCCGCAGCTGGTTAACAAGCATTCTTTGGGTGATCCCAGGCATGAGGGCTTTTAGTTCGCTAAACCGCTTCTTTCCCCCTTTTCCTAGATGCCATAAAATAAGCATTTTCCATTTACCGCCAATAACAGCGAGTGTTAATTCTTTTTCACAATTATACGTCTTGCCACAAACGTGTCCCATCATTTCACCCCCATGTTGATTATAACGCGATAGTATACTTTTTGTCACTTTATGATCATAAAGAACATACTTACAAATAAATGTTATATATCTGTTATTTTCACTCATTGCAAATGGTATTCATTCCTTCGGGATAATACAATCCATTCATTGCATCTGGATGCCTTTTATATCATTAAGTATATTTTTTTACACTATATTATATTTTTGTCACTACATGATAATAAAGTGCGTACTTCTCAATAAGTTTTATACACATTATACTAGCATCTGTAAACAATCACGGGTACTGGAGGGAGCAGCATGAATCGTTTTACTATTCCTCGCGATATTTATTTTGGAGAGAATGCTCTCGATGTTTTAAAAACATTGGAAGGAACAAAAGCTACCCTCGTCATTGGCGGCAGCTCCGTCAAGAAAAACGGAAATCTTGATAAAATTCAGCAACTTCTTTCAGAAGCCAATATAGAAACAAAAGTGATTGACGGAATTACGACAGAACCAACCACCCAAATGGTAAAAAAAGGAGTGCGCATTCTTAATGATTTTCAGCCAGATTGGGTGATCGGGATTGGCGGCGGGTCAGTAATGGATGCGGCAAAAGCGATGTGGTTGTTCTATGAACATCCAGAATTGACATTTGAAGAAGCGACACGTCCATTTAGCCTGCCACGCTTACGCACAAGGGCAAAGTTCGTGGGAATCCCAACGACAAGCGGAAGTGCATCGGAAATATCCAATTTATCGGTTATTACTGATGCAGAAACAGGGGTCAAATATCCACTGGCTGATTTTGAACTGACGCCAGACATGGCGATTATTGATCCGATTATGGTCCAATCCATGCCGAAGCACGTTACAGCCTACAGCGGGATGGACGCAATCACACATAGTATTGAAGCATACGTAGCAAAGCCTCGTACGATTTTCACAGATTCCTTGGCTATTGAAGCAGCTCAAGTACTGAAAGAAAATCTTCTTGCTTCTTACCACGGAGATGCTAAAGCCCGCGAACAAGTTCATTACGCTCAGGCGATGGCTGGAATGGCCTTTGCTAACGCGGTGCTAGGAAATGTGCACAGTCTTTCACACAAAAGCGGCCCAATATTTAACATTCCGCATGGATGTGCCAATGCGATTTATTTACCATATGTAATCCAATTTAATCGCACGGTAGTCGAGGAACGTTATGCAGCAATTGCCAAACGGCTCGGTCTGGATGGGGAAAACAACAAAGAATTGGTGGATTCACTCATTGCTTGGATTCGTGACTTGAATAATAAGATGAATATTCCAAATACACTTCAAGAATACGGAGTGTCCGAAGAAACGTTCACCGCACACGTGGATGAAATGGCGGCCAATGCCGTAAAAGATCCTTGTACAAGCACAAATCCGCGTGAAACTTCTGTAGAAGAAATGAAAAAATTATATATCGCAGCGTTTTATGGTCTAGATGTCAACTTCTAAACAAATAAAAAAAGCAAAGCCTGTCACTAACATTCTTACCAGCGATAAAAAGATCGGATTCCATTGAATCTGATCTTTTTATCCCACCGTTTGCTTTTATATTTATATTACCATAGATGCCTTAAAAAAGGTACTAGGTTATTTTAATCATTTGCCTTTTAGCGGATGTATTTTGTTTAAACGTTCATGCACGACAAATACATGGACAAGACTTTCTCCCTGAAATGGGCATTATTCATAAAAAATACCAATTCAAGCAATGTAGTAAACGTTGTTATATCTGCTCTATCCACTTTATTCTTTTGGGAAAATGTTTCGAAAAGTCAGGGGGGATCACATTGGATTCAATGACCTTTATCTTGTTTGGAGCAACAGGTGATTTAGCGAAACGAAAAATTTTCCCTGCATTATATAATTTATTTCTTGATCAAAAAATGCCGCAGCCATTTTCCATTATTGGCGTAAGCAAAAGAGAATTGTCCGATGAAGCGTTTCAAACATATGTGGAAAATTCGGTAAAAACCTTTTCCAGACGTTTGGCAAATGACCGTTCCAAAATGAAGGAGTTTCTTCGCGCGTTTCGCTATATTTCTCTAGATGTAACGAATGCACAAGGGTATAAAAAGTTGCTTGAAATGGTTCAACAACGGGAAAAAGAATTGAATATTCCTGAAAACCGCATGTTTTATTTATCTGTTGCGCCGGAATTTTTTGATGTGATCGCGTCGAACATCAAGGAAAGCGGATTAGGATCCACAACAGGTTGGAAACGTCTGATTATCGAAAAACCGTTTGGCCACGATATCCAATCGGCCCAAGATTTAAACGAAAAATTAAGCCAAGCTTTCGAGGAAGAAGAAATTTATCGGGTAGATCATTACCTTGGAAAACCGATGGTGCAAAACCTTGAAGCTTTAAAATTCGCCAACCCTGTGTTTCAAGCGATATGGAATAATCAATTTATAGCCAATGTGCAAATTACAGCTAGCGAGACCGTTGGGGTAGAACAAAGAGCAAGCTATTATGATCAAGCAGGCGCCATTCGCGACATGTTTCAAAACCATATGTTGCAACTGTTGATGATGACAGCCATGCACTTGCCAAAACAAATTAGCGCAAAAGACATCCGTAACGAGAAAAGAAAAATTATGGAATCTCTTCGACCAATACAGAAGGAAGAAGTAGGCTTGCACGTTGTTCGCGGCCAATACGGTCCTGGAGAAATCGATGGCAGACCAGTGGTTGGATATAAAGAAGAACCTGGCATCGATGCTTCTTCGACAACGGAGACGTTTGTTGCGGCCCGTCTGTGGATTGATGATGAAAACTGGAGCGGGGTGCCATTCTACATCCGTACAGGTAAAAGAATGAAGGAAAAGTCCACACGTATCGTGATGGAGTTTAAAAATCCATTAAAGGAATGGTACTTGCCAAAAAATGAAGAAACAGCTCCTAATCTTTTGGTGATTCAAATCAATCCGAACGAAGGCGTTTCGCTGCAATTCAATAGTAAAAATGTATTCAACAACGGAAAGATGGAGCCTGTCCATATGGACTTCGCAACGAATCAGAAAGAGGTGCCTGAAGCGTATGAACTCTTAATTTTTGACGCTTTGCACGGCGATTCGACTTTCTTTGCCCATTGGAAAGAGGTCGAACTATCTTGGAAATGGCTGCAACCTATTTTAGAGGCATTTGCGGAAAACCGCCTTCCTCTTTACTCCTATCGTTCAGGATCGATGGGGCCAGAGGCTTCTTATCAATTATTGAAAGAAGACGGATTTTATTGGCGGTAAATAAGCTTTTCCGGAGCAAACCTGAAAACATAATTTCTGGATAAACTAACTATGAAATAGGAATAGCCAATCTTCTTTGACCAAGATATTTTTAGGAGGTAGTCAGCATGAGAGTCGGGCTAGTCGGTTTAGGAAAAATGGGATTAAACTTAGGCAAAAATCTTATGGACCATAAGCACGAAGTAGTGGCGTTCGATATAAATACAAATGCGGTGGAAGAAATAAAAAAATACGGTGCTAAAGGCGCATCCACTTTAAAGGAACTCGCCCTATCATTAGAAAAAACGAGAATTGTCTGGATAATGGTTCCCCACACCGTTGTTGATTCGGTGATTAGTGAAATTGCGCCATTTTTAAGCAAAGGAGACATTGTGATCGATGGTGGCAATTCTCACTATAAGGAATCGATTCGTCGTTATAACGAGCTAAAGGAGATTGGAATTCACTTTATGGATGCTGGAACCTCTGGTGGAGTGGAAGGTGCTCGTAACGGAGCGTGTTACATGGTTGGAGGGGATTCTGAAGCTTGGAACATTGTCGAGCCTCTTTTCCGAGATACCGCTGTCAAAAATGGGTATTTATATACAGGAAAAACAGGTAGTGGCCACTTCTTAAAAATGGTCCACAATGGGATTGAATACGGAATGATGGCTGCCATTGGCGAAGGATTCGAAATATTAGAAAAAAGCGAATTCGATTACGACTATGAAAAAGTGGCGAGAGTGTGGAACAATGGTTCGGTTATTCGTTCATGGCTCATGGAATTAACAGAACGCGCGTTTTCAAAAGATGCAAAATTAGAGGAAATCAAAGGAATTATGCATTCTTCCGGCGAAGGAAAATGGACGGTCGAGACAGCATTAGATCTGCAAACGGCCACTCCTGTCATCGCCATGGCCTTATTGATGCGGTATCGTTCATTAGAAAGCGATACATTTACAGGAAAAGTGGTAGCCGCTCTACGCAATGAATTTGGCGGACATGCTGTAGAAAAAAATGAGAAGAAATAACATAAAATCCCCTTGCAGGAAGGCATACAATGGACATGCGCTGCAAAATAGAATGAGAAAGGAGAAGTGTATATGGCTATCTCTTTTGATTACTCCAATGCCTTGCCATTTATGAAAGAGGGTGAACTACATTATTTAAGCGAATTTGTAAAAGCGGCTCATCATATGCTTCATGAAAAGAAAGGCCCAGGATCCGATTTTCTTGGTTGGGTGGATTGGCCGATTCGTTATGATAAGGACGAATTTGCGCGAATCAAGCAAGCAGCCGAAAAAATCCGCAATCATTCAGATGCTCTTGTCGTCATCGGCATTGGCGGATCTTATTTAGGGGCAAGGGCCGCTGTTGAAGCATTATCCCATGCCTTTCATAACCAAATGAACGATATGACGCAAATTTATTTCGCTGGCCAAAATATCAGTTCCACTTATCTCTCTCATTTATTAGATGTATTAGAAGGCAAGGATCTGTCGATCAACGTCATTTCTAAATCGGGAACAACGACAGAGCCAGCCATTGCTTTTCGGATTTTCCGCGACTACATGGAGAAAAAATATGGAAAAGAGGAAGCAAGAAAACGGATTTACGTTACTACCGATCGCGCAAAAGGAGCATTAAAAAAGCTCGCTGATCAAGAAGGCTATGAAACTTTCGTTATTCCGGATGACATAGGCGGAAGATATTCTGTGCTGACAGCAGTTGGCCTGTTGCCAATCGCCGTCGCTGGATTGAATATTGATCGAATGATGGAAGGCGCAGCATCGGCATATTATAAATATAACCATCCTGATCTTTCAACCAATGAAAGTTATCAGTATGCTGCCGTGCGAAATATTCTCTATCGCAAAGGCAAAGCGATCGAATTATTGGTGAACTATGAGCCATCCCTTCATTATGTATCTGAGTGGTGGAAACAGCTGTTTGGCGAAAGCGAAGGGAAAGATCAAAAAGGACTCTTTCCTGCATCCGTTGACTTTACAACAGATTTACATTCCATGGGGCAATACGTTCAGGAAGGCCGCCGCATTCTGATCGAAACAGTGCTGCAAGTGAAAAAACCGCGAATCGAACTGACGATTCAAGAAGACCCAGAAAATATCGATGGATTGAATTTCTTGGCCGGCAAGACACTGGATGAAGTAAACAAAAAAGCTTTCCAAGGCACGCTATTCGCACACGTAGACGGCGGAGTGCCTAACTTAATTGTTGAACTGGATGAAATGAATGAATACACCTTTGGGGAAATGGTATACTTCTTCGAAAAAGCTTGCGGCATCAGCGGCCATTTGCTCGGTGTAAATCCATTTGACCAACCGGGAGTGGAAGCATACAAAAACAATATGTTTGCCTTACTTGGCAAACCGGGGTTTGAAGAGGAAAAAGCGGCTCTCATGAAACGGCTATCGAAATAGCGTTTTCCTTACAGCTGTTTGAAATAACGCTCTACATGTAAACTGCCTGTTTTCCTGAACTCTGCAGGAGACAGGCAGTTTCCTTTTTTCCTGAAACTTGATGATCCTCCATTATGGAAGGAGAGATGGATTTTCATGCCTGGGTGGGGAGTAAAATTTACTCATGGATGTTTTCTGTGAAAATAATGAATCCATGAGCGGTTATTTTCATGCTTGGGTGGCGAGTAAAAGCTTACTCATGGATGTTTTCTGTGAAAATGCGCCGCCTTGATAAGTCATTTTCATGCCAGGGTGGGGAGCAAGGCTTGCTCATGGATGTTTTTTGTTTCTCCCTTCTCTTTTGATTTTCGATAGAATACAATAAACATAGGAGGTGAAACCATGTATCGAACGCTGAAAACCCGTTTTCGAGCAAAAAAAGAAGTGATTGATAAACTTTTTGAATGCAATCGCATCTCCGCAGAAGTTTGGAATGAGTGTCTTCGTTTGGCGAAAGAACATCATTTGAAAACAGGAAAATGGATAACCAAAACGGAACTGCAAAAAGCAACAAAAGGTCGTTTTCCTATCCACAGCCAAAGCATCCAAGCCGTTGTGCATAAGTATATATTTGCCCGTGACGGAGCAAGAGAAGCACGGAAAAAAGGGGAGAAAACCAAATTTCCGTACAAAAAGAAAAAACACTTCAATACAAAATGGGCAAAAGATGGGTTTGTTTTGCATGAAGACGGGACGTTGGAACTGTCGCTAGGAATTTGGAAACGGAAAAGACAATCTCCTTTGGTGGTGAAAATGGATAAAGAACAAATTCCAAAGGGTCAAGTGAAAGAAATCGAACTCGTTTATGACCGTGGTTTGTGGCTTTGTTTGTTGTATGAAGATGGAAAAGAACCAAAAGAGAATAAAAATCAAAACCGTGTCGCTATTGACCCAGGGGAAATTCACACCATCGCAGCCGTTTGTGAAAATGGGGAAAACCTCATCATCACGGGAAGAAAAATAAGAAGCATCCATCGGTTGAGAAACAAAAAATTAAAAGAACTGCAAAAACTCATGAGCAGATGCAAAAAAGGCTCCAAACAATGGAAAAAGTACAATCGGGCAAAACAATATGTACTTTCGAAATCAGAGGCACAACTAAAGGATGCGTTGCACAAAACCACGAGACAATTTGTTCGTTGGTGTTTGGAAAACCAAGTGAAAGAAGTCGTCATTGGGGATGTCGAGGGGGTACAACGGAACACGAAAAAGAAACGAAACAAAAAGACCAATCAGAAATTATCCAATTGGTCGTTTGGAAAACTATATAAGTTGAATTAAAGATTTACAACTGAACACACAAACGA
>NZ_SDKL01000060.1:0-109602 GCF_004123125.1 Geobacillus sp. PK12 | reverse complement strand
TCGTTTGTGTGTTCAGTTGTAAATCTTTAATTCAACTTATATAGATTATTGTTTTATTTCGATAAAACAATGAAGGTCTAGCCTATAAATCCTGTATCTCAATTTCATTTCAACCAATAGGAACAACTTACTTTATTACTTAATGAATTTTACGTGCTGGCTAATGAACTCATATTGTTCGTCCTTCTTTTTATTAAACTCCACCTTATTGACCTCAAAAAGGTTATTTCCTTCCGCATCAATAGAAACAATTAGTGGACCAAACTCCTTGACCTCACAGACCCATAAGGATTCAGGCATTCCAAGATCTTTCCAATGCACTTCTTTGATCTTTGCCACTTTGGTTGCGGCATAAACAGCATTTCCTGCCGGGAAAACGACATGCAACGCTTTATAAGTTTTGCATCCTTCCTCTGTATTTTTCCCCATCCCCCCCTTTCCGACAATGAGCTTAACCCCTGTTTGTTCGATGAATTCCTTTTCAAATCTCTCCATTCTCATGCTCGTTGTCGGACCAACGGAAACAATTTCGTACGTTTCATTTCCATGGTCTCTGACAATGGGACCAGCATGAAAAATCGCCTTGCCTCTTAGATCGATAGGCAACGGAATCTTTTCTTCGACGAGCCTTCTATGAGCAACATCCCGACAGGTGACCAATGTGCCCGTTAAGTAGATGATATCTCCAATTCGTATATCTTTTAGATCTTCATCTTTGATTGGTGTTGTTAATACCTTTTTATTCATAACGCAACCCCCTTGTGAGTAGGTATTTCATAGTTTAGATGTCTATCAAAAATAATCTTTCCCCTTCGATGGGACCAACATCCCGTATTCACAGCAACGCCAATGGTTGACGGATGGCGCGCTGTATTCACAATATGAACACCCATCACTGATTTGGATCCTTTTAACCCTTGAGGCCCTAGACCAATGGCATTAATACCATCTTCAAGAAGCTTCTCCAGTTTCGCCGCATTCTCATTTTCATTCCGGCTACCGATCGGTCTCATTAGTGCCAATTTTGAGTTTAATGCAGCTGTTTCCACCGAAGTGCCGATGCCCACACCGACTAAAAGAGGCGGACAGGCGTTGAGACCATAACTCGTCATGCGATCAAGCACAAACTTGACGACACCCTCGTAACCTTCACTAGGCATCAGAACGGTTGCCACTCCCGGAAGTGTACAACCTCCTCCAGCCATGTACGTATAGATTTCCACCTTATCACTGTTTTCTTCTACTTCTAAGAAAATGCTCGGTATACCATTACCAATATTTTTCCCTGTATTGTATTCATCAAATGTCTCTACCGAATTATGGCGCAAAGGAGTTTCCCGTGTCGCCTTATAGACACTTTCCTTCAGAATGGTGTTCAACTGCCCAATGAACGGAAAATTCTCACCACACTTTACAAAAAACTGGATCACACCTGTATCCTGACAGGACGGTCTCTTTAACTCATAGGCTAATTTTTGATTCTCAAACATCGTTTTATAAATCGTTCTGGCAAGCGGATGATTCTCTTCCTCGCTCAACTCCCGCAATTTCTTTTCCACATCATCCGGTAGCTTGTAGCTTACTAAGGATATAAATTTTGATAGCAAGTTAACCATTTTTTCTGTTTCCTGTTTTACTTTCATAATGCCCCTCCTTTTTTGTTAGACTATTTAGTATTTTTTTATTTCTCTATTTCACCACCATCATATATTAATGTATACATTAATGTCAATTACTTTTTTATTTTGATTCCATAAATCAATATAAAAAAACAGCTATATAAGCCGATTTTATAAAATTTTTCACATCATACCCTTGCCCCAATTTCACAAAAACAATATTTGTAGTCTCGATTAACGTATACATTAATACCTCTTGATATCAAGAGAGAAAATAAAATAAGGCTGTAATGATTCCCAAGAAATCACTACAGCCTTATTCCCATCTTTCTGTTTAGTTAGGACATCGATTGGATCACCTCTAAAATTTCATGCCGGGATCTGTGGCGATGGGATTGTAACAACATTCGCACCGCCTCCGACTCGCCTGCTCGCATAGCAGCTACAATTGCTTTATGATCCATAATGGAGCGGATTGGCTTAGGACGAAATTTAATGGTATATAACCGAGCACGATAGATTTGATCGGACTGGCTATCCATAATCCCTCTTAAGCGTGAATTTTGAGCTAGATCGATAATCTTTTGATGGAATTGCTCGTCAAGATCCGTCCATGTCATTAAATCCCCTAACTTCAGCACTTTTTCTTGCTCCTCAATCAAATGCTCGAGCTGGTCCAATTCTTCAGGAGTCGCTCGCTCAGTAGCTAGATTGCCGGCAATGCCATCAAGTGCTTCTACAACTTCATAAATTTGCCGGAGGTCATCCGCCGCAATAGGCGCTACAATAAACCCGCGGCGCGGTATGAGACGCACCCATCCCTCCATCTCTAACCTCACAAGCGCCTCGCGGACAGGCGTTCTACTCATTCCCAACATCTCAGCCATCTCTCTCTCTAATACCGTCTGCCCGGGAGGCAGTTGAAGATTCCGAATGGCATAGCGGGTAGCCAAATACGCACGCTGCGGCAGGCGGAACTCTCCCTTTTGATCTAAAGAAGATAAAAATGTTTGGATACTTTTAGAAACGGAAATTTGATCAAACTCTTGACTTATACCATCTGCAATGAACGGCTTTGACATCGACAACAACACTTCCTTCGGAGTTTGCTTGTTTTAATAACGAAGTAGGTTTCACTGCTGTCTTTTCTCCTTCCATTTTACCGAAAACGATATGTCGAGGAAAAGGGGGCTGTGTTCGATACACCTCGTTTCTTCAAGTGGGATTAAGAACGTTTTGAATATAATGTAATAAAATCCATTTATACTGGGAATGGCAAAAAGGAAATAATCAAAAAGTGCAGAATAAAATGGCCGTTGACGAATTCACTTCCTCCCAGCCACCGCGTGGGATGAAGCGTATGACGGGTGAGGCATCTCCCCCGCTTGATGAACGACAGAGCGCGAACCTTCCAACGGTCCGCGCTCCTTTCTTCTGTTTTTATTTCCCCCACTCCTCCGGATTCTCCCGCCATTTTCGCAATGTCGCCAAGTCGTGTTCGCTGACGGCGCCAAGGCGGACGGCCGTTTCGATGAGGGTGTCGTAGTCGGTGAGCGTGTAGGCAGGCAAATTCTCCGCCGCAAACGCCTGTTTCGCTTTGTCAAGCCCGTATGTGAAAATGGCGGCGACGCCAAGCACTTCGCAGCCCGCTTCTTTCAAGGCGCGGACGGCCGCAAGCGAGCTGCCGCCCGTCGAGATTAAGTCTTCGATGACGACCACGCGCTGGCCCGGTTCGGCTTTGCCTTCAATTTGTTTTCCTTTGCCGTGCGCTTTCGCCTGGCTGCGGACGTAGCACATCGGCAGCTCAAGCCGCTCGCTCACCCAGGCGGCGTGCGGGATGCCGGCGGTCGCTGTGCCGGCGATGAGATCTGCCTCAGGGAACTGGGTGCGGATGAGTTCGGCGAGGCCGTCGGCGATCGTGCGGCGCACGTCGGGGTAAGCGAGCGTCAGGCGGTTGTCGCAATAAATCGGCGATTTCAAGCCCGAAGACCATGTAAACGGCTCGTTCGGCTGCAGGGCGACGGCCCCGATTTGAAGCAGTTTGGCGGCGATGTCGTGTTTCATTCTCTCTCTCCTCCGTTCCATTCGTGTTGCAGGCGGGCATACGCCCCGAGCGGATCGGCGGCGCGGGTGATGCTGCGGCCGACGACGATGTAGTCGGCGCCGAGCTCACGCGCTTTCCTTGGCGTGACGACGCGCACTTGGTCATGCGCCTCATCATCGGCAAAGCGGATGCCTGGCGTGACGGCAAGAAACGAGGCGCCGCACCGTTCTTTCATGAGCGCGGCTTCCTTGGCCGAGCAGACGACGCCATCAAGCCCGCTTTCTTTCGCCAAGGCAGCGTAATGGGCGACTGTTTCCGCAAGCGGGCGGTCAATCCACAGCTCCTCGTGAAGCATCCGCTCGTCCGTGCTTGTCAGCTGGGTGACGGCGATGCAGCGCGGCCGCATGGTTCCGCTTGGCGTGCCGGTGTCAAGCCCTTCCATGGCTGCTTCCATCATGCGCCGGCCGCCGGCGGCGTGGACGTTCACCAGATCGGCGCCGACGCGGGCGAGCCCTTTCATCGCCTGTTTCACCGTGTTCGGGATGTCGTGCAGTTTTAAGTCTAAAAAGACGGCATGTCCTTGTTCTTTGAGAAACGCGACGATGGCAGGGCCCTCTTGGTAGTACAGCTCCATCCCGACTTTGACGAACAGCGGCGTTCCCGCAAATGGACGCAAAAAGGCGGCGGCTTCTTGCTTTGACGGAAAATCAAGCGCGACAATGAACGGCGTGTGCACCGGTCTTCCAGCTCCTTCCTATGCATTCGGAAATGTGGCCGATCCCGAGTTCATCGAGCAACGCCGGCAGGTCGGCGATGATCGTCGGGCAGACGAACGGGTCGACGAAGTTGGCCGTTCCGACGGCAACCGCGCTCGCGCCGGCGTAGAAAAATTCGAGCACGTCTTCCGCCGTCTGAATGCCGCCCATGCCGATGATCGGAATCGACACCGCCTGGCTCACTTCATAAATCATGCGAATGGCGATTGGTTTGACCGCCGGGCCGGATAAGCCCCCGGTGCCGTTGGCCAAAATCGGCCGGCCTGTTTTCACGTCGATGCGCATGCCAACGAGCGTGTTGATCATCGTCAAGCCATCGGCGCCCGCCTGTTCAATCGCTTTTGCCATCGCCACGATGTCGGTGACGTTCGGAGACAGCTTCACGTACACCGGCACGGCGGACACTTCTTTGACAAGCCGCGTCAGTTCCGCGGCCACGTCCGGCACGGTGCCGAACGCAATCCCGCCTTTTTTCACGTTTGGGCAGGAAATGTTGAGCTCTAACGCATGGACATTGGGCGCTTTGGAAATCGCTTCGGCTACCTCGACGTACTCTTCCACCGTCGAGCCAGCGATGTTGGCGATGATCGGTACGTCAAACTGTTCAAGCCACGGCAGTTCTTCTTCGAGCACTTTGTCAAGGCCGGGGTTTTGCAGGCCGATGGCGTTTAACATCCCGCCCGGCGTTTCTGCCACCCTTGATGTCGGGTTGCCAAAGCGCGGCTCTTTTGTCGTCGCCTTGATCATCATGGCGCCTAACACGCTTAAATCGTAAAACCGGGCGTACTCGCGGCCAAATCCAAAACAGCCGGACGCCGGCATGATCGGGTTTTTGAGCGAAAGACCCGGCAGTTCGACCGCAAGCCGGTTCATAGCACCACCTCCCCGGCCCGAAACACCGGGCCGTCGCTGCATACTTTTTTATACGCCGTCTCGCTCCCTGGCACATGGCAGACGCAGGCGAAACACGCCCCGACGCCGCAGCCCATCCGCTCCTCGAGCGACAAGTACACCGGCCGGTTCGGAAACCGTTCCGCAAGCGCCCGAAGCATCGGCTTCGGACCGCAGGCGTACAAGACGTCAAACTCGAGCGAGCGCGCTTCGATCACATCGGTGACGCGCCCGGCCGTTCCGTGCGAGCCGTCATCGGTCGCGACATGCGTCTCGCCGAACGCGGCAAATTCCTCTTCGTAAAAGACCGCCGCTTTCGTTTGAAACCCGAGCACGCTCACCACTTTGACGCCGCGCTTTGTGAGCTGTTTCGCCAGTTCATAGAGCGGCGGGACGCCGATGCCGCCGCCGACTAGCAGCGCCCGGCTGCCCGCCGGCGCGGCCTCGAGCGGAAAGCCGTTGCCGAGCGGGCCGAGCACATCGACCACATCGCCCGGCTGTTTTTGCGCCAACAGCGCCGTGCCTTTCCCTTCCTGGCGGTAAATGATCGTGCATTGCCCCTGCTTGTGGTCGATATGGCAAAGGCTGAGCGGGCGGCGCAGGAGCGGATCGGCGGATGCGGCCACTTTCACATGAACGAACTGGCCCGGTTGGCGCATCTCTTGCACGAGGCGGCCTGAAAGCGTCAATTCATACGTCCGCTCGGCGATCAACCGCTGGCTTGCGACCGTCATTCGTTCGCGGCCGATCATGACCGCACCAGCCCTTCCGTCATCGCCGTCGTTGAAAACGTCATCGATTCGAGCACTTGCAGCATCGCCCTTGCCGTATCAAGCGACGTCAAGCATGGGATGCCGTTTTCGACTGCTTCGCGGCGGATGCGGAAGCCGTCGCTTTCCGGCTGCTTCCCTTTCGTCAGCGTGTTGATGACGACTTGCGCCTTCCCTTGGCGGATGACATCTAAAATGTTCGGCGACGCCGAGTGGATTTTATTGACGACCGTCACCGGAATGCCGGCCGCTTTCAACGTTTCCGCCGTGCCGTTCGTCGCCAGCAGCTGATAGCCGATGTCGGCAAAGCGGCGCGCCAGCTCGACGGCTTCTTCTTTGTCTTTGTCGGCCACCGTCAACAGCACCGCCCCGTGCGGCTGGATCTGGATGCCGGAGGCGACGAGCCCCTTATAGAGCGCTTTTTCAAACGTCACGTCTTTGCCGATCACTTCGCCGGTCGATTTCATTTCCGGGCCGAGCGAAATGTCGACGTTGCGCAATTTCGCAAACGAGAACACCGGCACTTTCACGTACACGCCGGGGCGCACCGGGCAGACGCCCGTCTCATAGCCCATGTCGGCGAGCTTCGCCCCTAAAACGGCTTTCGTGGCGAGATTCGCCATCGGCACGCCGGTGATTTTGCTTAAAAACGGCACCGTGCGGCTTGAGCGCGGGTTCACTTCCAAGACGTAGACGTCGCTTCCTGCGACGACGAACTGGATGTTCAACAGCCCGACAATATGCAGCCCGCGCGCCAGTTTCACCGTATAGTCCGTAATTTTTGCGATGACGTCATCGCTTAACGTTTGCGGCGGATAGACGGCGATCGAGTCGCCGGAATGGACGCCGGCCCGTTCGATATGTTCCATGATCCCCGGAATGACGACCGTCTCGCCGTCGGCGATGGCGTCGACTTCGACTTCCTTGCCGGTGATGTACCGGTCAACAAGCACCGGGTGCTGCGGATTGACGCGCACGGCATGTTCCATGTAATGAAGCAGCTCGCCGCGATTGTACACGATTTCCATCGCCCGGCCGCCGAGCACGTACGATGGGCGGACGAGCACCGGATAGCCGATTTCTTCGGCGATGGCAACCGCTTCTTCGACCGAAACAGCCGTTTTGCCGGCCGGTTTCGGAATGCCAAGCTCTGAGAGCGCCTGTTCAAATTTGTCGCGGTCTTCGGCGCGGTCCAAATCTTCAAGCGTCGTCCCAAGCAAGCGGACGCCGCGCGCTTCGAGTTCCGCCGCCAAGTTGATGGCCGTCTGACCGCCGAATTGGACGATGACGCCGACCGGCTGTTCGAGGTCGATGACATGCATCACATCTTCAGCCGTCAACGGTTCGAAATACAGTTTGTCCGATGTGCTGAAGTCGGTCGAGACCGTTTCCGGGTTGTTGTTGATGATGATCGCCTCATAACCGGCCTGCTTAATGGCCCAGACGCAATGGACGGTCGCATAGTCAAATTCGATCCCTTGGCCGATGCGGATCGGGCCGGAGCCAAGCACGATGACGCTCGGTTTTTCCGTCACGATCGATTCGTTTTCTTCCTCGTACGTGCTGTAGTAGTACGGCGTTTCCGACGTGAACTCGGCCGCGCACGTATCGACCATTTTGTACACCGGCACGATGCCTTCCTGGCGGCGCAGCGCGTAAACGTCGCGCTCCGTTTTGTTCCATAACGCCGCTATCGCCGCATCGGAAAACCCAAGCGCTTTCGCCTTCTTTAGCACGTCAAGGTCGCCCGGATGGTTTTTCAAGACCGTTTCCATCTCGATGATGTTCTGGATTTTATGCAGGAAAAAGCGGTCAATTTGGCTCCATTCATGCAAGGTGTCGACCGTTACCCCGCGGCGGAGCGCCTCGGCGATGTAAAAGAGCCGCTCATCGCCCGCCTTGCGGATCCGTTTTTCGATCACGTCGTCGGCCGCGTGTTTCACTTCCTTCAATTCGAGATGATGCACGCCGATCTCGAGCGAACGAACCGCTTTTAACAGCGATTCTTCAAACGTCCGGCCGATCGCCATCACTTCGCCGGTCGCTTTCATTTGCGTGCCAAGGCGGCGGTTCGCCGATTCAAATTTGTCAAACGGAAAGCGCGGAATTTTCGTGACGACATAATCGAGCGCCGGCTCGAAGCAGGCGTACGTTTTCCCGGTAACCGGGTTGATCATTTCATCAAGCGTCAACCCGACGGCGATTTTCGCCGCCAGTTTCGCGATCGGATACCCCGTTGCTTTTGACGCCAACGCCGACGAGCGGCTGACGCGCGGGTTCACTTCAATGACGTAATAGCGGAAGCTGTCCGGGTCAAGCGCCAGCTGGACGTTGCAGCCGCCTTCGATGCCAAGGGCGCGGATGATTTTCAAGGACGCGTTCCGCAAAAGCTGGTATTCGCGGTCGCTTAACGTCTGGCTCGGGGCGACGACGATTGAGTCACCCGTATGAATGCCGACCGGGTCGATGTTTTCCATGTTGCAGACGACGATCGCGTTGTCATTGGCGTCGCGCATCACTTCGTATTCAATCTCCTTGTAGCCGGCGATGCTCCGCTCGAGCAAGCATTGATGCACCGGGCTCATCTTCAAGCCAGTTGACACAATCTCGACAAGCTCTTCTTCGTTCGTGCAAATGCCCCCGCCCGTGCCGCCGAGCGTGAACGCCGGACGGACGATGACCGGATAGCCGATTTGTTCGACAAAGGCGTACGCTTCTTCCAAGCTGTGAATAATCGCGCTTTCCGGCACCGGTTCGCCAAGCTCGTTCATGAGGGCGCGGAACTGTTCGCGGTCTTCCGCCTTTTCGATCGCCTCGAGCTTCGTGCCGAGAATTTCCACGCCGCACTCTTCAAGCACGCCGGCCTTGGCGAGCTCAACCGCCAAGTTGAGGCCCGTTTGGCCGCCAAGCGTCGGCAAAATCGCGTCCGGCCGCTCTTTGCGGATGATGCGGGCGACAAAATCGAGCGTCAGCGGCTCCATATAGACTTTATCGGCGATTTCCGTATCGGTCATGATCGTCGCCGGGTTTGAGTTCACCAGAATGACTTTGTATCCTTCTTCTTTTAGGGCTAAGCACGCTTGCGTCCCTGCGTAGTCGAACTCGGCCGCCTGGCCGATGACGATCGGCCCCGAGCCGATGACTAAAATCGTTTCAATGTCGCGGCGCTTAGGCATGGATGACTTCTCCTTTCTTGTTGAACTGGCGGATGAGCGCCAAAAACTCGTCAAACAGCGGATTGGCATCTTCTGGCCCCGGCGACGCTTCCGGATGGTATTGCACCGTAAACGCCGGGAAATCGAGATGGCGCAGCCCTTCGACCGTGCCGTCATTTAAGGCGATATGCGTCACCTCAAGCCGGGTGCCAGAAAGCGACTCGTGCGTGACGGTATAGCCATGGTTTTGCGACGTGATGGCGACTTTGCCGGTGCGCAAGTCTTTGACCGGATGGTTCGAGCCGCGATGGCCGAATTTCATTTTCTCCGTATTCCCGCCGCACGCCAACGCGAACAGCTGATGGCCGAGGCAGATGCCAAAGAGCGGCACTTTGCCGAGAATCCCGCGGATCATCTCGATCGCTTCCGGCACGTCTTTCGGGTCGCCCGGTCCATTGGAAAGCATGACCCCATCCGGATGCCAGCCGAGCACCTCTTCAGCGGTGGCGTTGTACGGCAAGACGATGACATCGCAATGGCGCTTGTTCAGCTCGCGCAAAATGCCGTGCTTCATTCCAAAATCGATCAAGACCACGCGCTCGCCGCGCCCCGGGCTCGGATAGGCGCTTTTCGTCGAGACGCGCCGCACTTGGTCGCGCGGCCACTCCATCGCTCGCAGCTTGGCTGCCGCTTCCGCCGGATCGACATCCAGCCCGCAAATCATTCCTTTCAGCGTTCCGTGCTGGCGGATGATCCGCGTCAGTTTGCGCGTGTCAATGCCCGCGAGTCCCGGAATGTCTTTTTCTTTTAAATACTCATCAAGCGTCATTTCGCCGCGCCAGTTGGACGGCTTCACGCACGCTTCTTTGACGATGAACCCGTGCACGTACGGGCGGATCGCTTCAAAGTCGTCGCGGTTGATGCCGTAGTTGCCGATCAACGGATACGTCATCGTCACGATTTGCCCGCAATACGACGGGTCGGTCAAAATTTCTTGATATCCGGTCATGCCGGTGTTAAAGACGACTTCCCCGGTCGTCTCTTTCAAACTGCCAAACGCATCCCCGACAAAAAATGAACCGTCTTCCAAAATCAGCTGCCGTTTCATGTTACGCCCTTCCTTTCTCCCATACGAGTGTTCCGCCGACAAACGTCATCACCGGCCAGCCTTGGCACACCCAGCCAGCAAACGGCGTATTTTTTCCTTTTGAGGCAAACGTCTCGGGATCAATCGCTTCTTCTGTTTCCAAATCGATGACCGCAATGTCCGCCGGCGCCCCGACGGCAAGCCGGCCCGCGTTTAGGCCGAAGCATTGCGCCGGTTTCACCGTCAGCCAGTCGACAAGCTGCTTTAGCGTAAACACGTTCTTTTTGACCAAATGGGTGTACAGAAGCGGGAACGCCGTCTCGAGTCCGACGATGCCAAACGGCGCCGCCTCGATCCCTTTTGCTTTTTCCGCCGCCGTATGCGGTGCGTGGTCGGTGGCGATCAAATCGATCGTCCCATCGAGCAGGCCCTCGATCAATGCCTCGCGGTCCGCGCGGCTGCGCAGCGGCGGATTCATTTTGTAATTCGCATCCAGCCCCGGAATGTCCTCATCGCACAAAAGCAGATGGTGCGGCGTCACTTCGGCGGTGACGCGGATGCCGGCCCGCTTCGCATCGCGGACGACGCGCACCGATTCTTTCGTGCTGATATGGCAGACGTGATAATGGCATCCGGCTGCTTCAGCAAGCAGCACATCGCGGGCGATGTGCACCGCCTCGCAGACGGACGGGATGCCAGCAAGCCCATATCGGCGGGCGAAATCGCCGTCATGCACCGCGCCGCCGTTTTTCAATGTATCGTCTTCGCAGTGAGCGACGATCGCCATATCGAGGGCCGCGGCCCGTTTCATCGCTTCGAACATCATCCCGGCCGACTGGACGCCGACGCCGTCATCGGTAAAGGCGAACGCCCCCGCTTCTTTTAACGCCGCAAAATCGGTCAGCTCTTCCCCTTTTTGCCCGATCGTAATCGCCGCATACGGCAGCACATGGACGTGCGCCGTCTCGCGGATGCGGCGCGAAAGCCACTCCATCTGTTCTTTCCGATCCGGCACCGGATTCGTGTTCGGCATGGCCGCCACCGTCGTAAAGCCGCCTTTGGCCGCGGCGAGCGTGCCTGTTTCAATCGTTTCTTTCGCTTCGCCGCCCGGCTCGCGCAAATGGACGTGCACGTCAATCAAACCGGGGGCGATCAGCTTTCCTTGAACGTCCACCACGTTCCCTTCCCCGTCGACCGGCAGCTCCCGGCCGATGGCGGCGATGCGTCCGCCCTCGATTTTCACATCGGTTGGCACGAGCTTCCCTTCTTTATTGAACGACATGCCATGTTTCAACCATACGGCCATGTTCGATTCTCCCTTCTATCGCCCGTTTTAAGACCGCCATCCGCACGTAGACGCCGTTTTCCATTTGTTTGAAAATGCGCGACGGTTTCGCTTCGACCAGCTCGCTCGCGATTTCGACCCCGCGGTTGACCGGCGCCGGGTGCAAGATGATGGCGCCCGATTTCATCCGCCGCGCCCGCTCAAGCGTCAGCCCGTACCGCGCATGGTACTCCTCTTTCGTCAGCCCCATTGTTTCCCCATGGCGCTCGTGCTGGATGCGCAAAAGCATCACGACATCGGCGCAGGCGATGGCCTCATCGATGTCGACGTACGTCCCGTGCGGATTCGTTTCATCTTTCCACTCTTCCGGTCCGGAAAACAGGACGTTTGCCCCCAGCCTTGTCAACACTTCCGCATTCGAGCGGGCAACGCGGCTGTGGCGGATGTCGCCGATGATCGCGACCGTCAGCCCGGCAAACGCACCGAACTCTTGGCGAATCGTGAGCAGATCGAGGAGCGATTGGGTCGGATGGTGCCCGCAGCCGTCACCGGCGTTAATGATCGAAACGCCGACCGAATGGCGGAGCGCCTCGAAATAGGCATCTTCGTGATGGCGGATGACAACAGCGTCAACACCGATCGCCTCAAGCGTCTTGACCGTGTCGTACAGCGTTTCCCCTTTTTGCACGCTCGAGTGTTCGGGGTCAAACGGAATGACGTGAAGCCCTAACTTTCGTTCCGCCATCTCGAAGCTGCATTTCGTGCGCGTGCTCGGTTCGAAAAACAAGTTGGCCACATACATCGGCGCCGCCGGACGCCACGGACGCCCGTTGCGAAACGCTTCCGCTTCATCGAGCAAACGGTTGATTTCCGTCAAAGGCAATTCTCCCAGTGTCAGCAGATGGGTCATCGGTCTCGCTCCTTTTCGTTTTTTACAAAAAACACCTTGCCGGCGAGGCAAGGTGTGATGATCGGCGTATAGCGGGGCCGAGGATAGACGACGGCCCTCCATGCGCCTTCTTTTTCACACCTTTTTAAGCCTCGCGGGACTCAATTAAAAGGTGTTTTTTATTGAATTAGGCGACGTGGTCGCTGCTTTTTTCTTCTTCAAATAAGTTTTCCGCCGCTTGCGGCCGCCCCGGCAGCACTAAATTGAGCAGGACGCCGACAATCGCTGAGAGCGCCATTCCGGTGATTTGGAAGCTCTCGCTGATTTTGAGCACCGCTCCGCCGATGCCGATCACCAAAATGACCGAGGCGATGACTAAGTTGCGCGTCTCGCCGAAATCAACGCGGCTGTCGACCAACATGCGCAAACCGGACGAGGCGATGATGCCGAACAGCAAGATCGAGACGCCGCCCATGACCGGTGTCGGAATGGAGCTGATCAGCGCCGTCACTTTGCCGACAAAGCCGAACACGATGGCGATCACCGCGGCGCCGGCGAGCACATAGACGCTGTAGACACGCGTGATCGCGAGCACGCCGATGTTTTCCCCGTACGTCGTTTTCGGCGGCCCGCCGAGCAACGCGGAAATCATCGTCGCCGTTCCGTCACCTAAAATCGAGCGGTGCAACCCCGGCTTTTGGATGAGGTCGCGGCCGACGACTTTGCTTAAGACGAGCTGGTGGCCGATATGTTCCGACAAGGTGACGATGGCGACCGGCACCATGAGCATCACAATCTCCGCGGTGATGCGCACCGGATAGTCAGCAAACGGGAGAAGGAAATCCGGCGACTCAAACCATTTCGCCGTCGCCACCTTCGACAAGTCGACCAGTCCGACGGCGAGGGCGTAAACATAGCCGACGACAATGCCGACAAGCACCGGAACTAAGCTCAATATGCCGCGCGCCAGCACCGAGCAAATGATCGTGGCGGCGAGCGTCACCAACGCAACGGAAAAGTGGAGCAGACTGTAGTTGCCGTCCGGGCCGTTCATCGCCATCCCGACCGCCGTGCCCGCTAAGCCGAGACCGATGACGATGATGACCGGACCGACGACAACGGGCGGCAACAGTTTCATCACCCAGCGATAGCCCGCTTTTTTAATGATGAGAGCAACAATGCCGTATACAAGCCCGGCAAGGAAGCTGCCGATCATGGCCGCTCCCGGGCCGCCAGCCGTTTTCGCCGCGATGATCGGCGCAATGTAGGCGAACGACGAGCCAAGATACGCCGGCACTTGCCATTTCGTAATGAGCAAAAACGCCAATGTTCCGAGCCCGCTTGTGAGCAAGGCGATCGACGGATCCAACCCGACTAAGTACGGCACTAAAATCGTCGCCCCGAACATGGCGAATAAATGCTGCAAGCTTAACGTCACCCATTGCCCGGCCGTCGGGCGGTCTTGAATATCCAATATCGGTTTGTTCACTTTCCGCCACTCCTTTCGCAATATAAGCGAATGTATCTTCTAGTGTGCACAAAAAAACCCTCTTGGCCCGCGAAGGCACAAAGAGGGTGCAGAAACAGCCGAAACGATTCCGCCCCTTTTGCAGCCTCACGGGACTGCGCTTAAAAGGGTGCTTCGCTATTTTTCATGAATGGAGACTTGATCGATGCCGTCCACTTCCGAAAGCTCCACGACGATCAGTTCCGAACGAGAGGTCGGCACGTTTTTGCCGACGAAATCAGCGCGGATCGGGAGTTCCCTGTGGCCGCGGTCAACAAGCACGGCGAGCTGGATGCGCGCCGGGCGGCCCAAATCCATGACCGCATCCATCGCCGCCCGCACCGTCCGGCCGGTGAAGAGCACGTCATCAACTAAAATGACATTCCGCTCGGTCACCGGAAACGGCACATTCGTTCCTTTCACAAGCGGTTCATGGTCGTCCGTCTTCACGGTCAAATCGTCGCGGTACAAGGTGATGTCAAGCTCACCGACGGGAACGGACGCCCCTTCGATTTGTTCGATCCGCTCGGCCAAGCGGCGCGCCAAGTAAATGCCGCGCGTTTTAATTCCGACCAATAGGCAATTTTCAATGCCTTTGTTCCTCTCGATGATTTCGTGGGCGATGCGCGTCAAGGCGCGGCGAATCGCCTGTTCATCCATCACGACCGCCTTTTGCATTCCGTCCACCTCCTAAAAGCGCATGCACGCCGCGGCCAGCGTGTTTCCGCAGGCGGCGCGCCAACCAGGCCGTTCCCGCCTGTTTTCATAAAAAAATCCCCCGCCTGTGAAGCGGGGGATGGCGCGCTTATCGCCAAACAAGATGGGCATACATCGCCCTTCTTTGTCATTCCGACCCCTTTTCAGCCTCACAGGACTGAACTTAAAGGTTCCTGTTCACTTGTTTTCATTGTAAAGCGGCTGCGTCCGTTTGTCAATCGTTTTTTCGCAGCCATTCGAGCAATTCGGCAAACTCTGGAGGCAACGGTGCTTCGAATTCCAAATACTCGCCGCTTCTTGGATGACGGAAGCCGAGCACCCCGGCGTGCAGCGCCTGGCCGTCGATGGCGAGCGTTTTTTTCGGTCCGTATTGCGGGTCGCCGGCGAGCGGGTAGCCGATATATTTCATATGGACGCGAATTTGATGCGTCCTTCCCGTTTCCAGCTGGCATTCGACATACGTATACTGGCGAAACCGCTCGAGCACGCGGAAATGGGTGACGGCTTCTTTGCCGTTTTCTTCGGTGACCGCCATTTTTTTTCGGTCGCGTTTGTCGCGGCCGATAGGAGCGTCGATCGTGCCGTAATCATGCGGAATGACGCCATGGACGATCGCCTTGTAGCGGCGCGTCACCGTTTTGTTCACCAGCTGCTCGACGAGCGAGCGGTGGGCGGCGTCGTTTTTCGCCACCATCAACAGTCCTGATGTGTCTTTGTCAATGCGATGGACGATGCCGGGGCGAAGCACGCCGTTGATCCCGGACAAGTCGCGGCAATGGGCGAGAAGCGCATTCACAAGCGTGCCGCGCATATGCCCGGGCGCCGGGTGGACGACCATGCCGCGCGGTTTGTTGACGACAAGGACATCCTCGTCCTCATAATAAATGTCCAGCGGAATCGGCTCCGGTTCCACATGAAGCGGCTCCGGTTCGGGCGGCGAGATGGCGACCGAGTCGCCCGCTTCGCATTTGTAATTGGCCTTCACCGTGCGGCCGTTGACCGTCACGAGCCCGTTTTTGATCCATTGCTGCACTTGCGAACGCGACCATTCGTCATTTAGCGCCGCGATCACTTTATCGATCCGCTCGCCGTCATATTCGTCTTCGATGTGAAACGTGATCGTGTCCATCTACTCATTCCCTTTCTCTGGTGTCGCGAAAAAAAACATATGGACAAACAGCAAGATGACGCCGACGGTCAGCGCCGAGTCGGCGACATTGAACACCGGAAAACTGTACGTGCCAATATACGTATGGATAAAGTCAACCACTTCTTTCCGGAACACACGGTCGATAAAGTTGCCGACCGCCCCGCCGAGCATCAGCCCAAGCCCTACGCCCGCCAAACGCTCGGAAGGGTTCAAACGGCGGATATAGATGATGATACCTGCCACAACAACGACTGTAATCAAATAAAAGAGCCAAAACTGCCCTTCGAGCATCCCCCACGCCGCGCCGCGGTTGCGGTGCGACGTAATGTAAAGCACATTGTCAATGATCGGGATGCTTTCCCCAAGCCGCATATAGCGGACGACAAGCCATTTCGTCCATTGGTCGAGGATGACGACCGCCGCTGCAATCCAATAGTATGCCACCGTGCCAAGTCCCCCTGTCCTTCTCATTCATCCTTTTTGCATTGTAGCATAATTCGCCATGGCAAACAAATGAAGCGGCAAGGCCGCCCCAAGGCAGCCTTGCCGCTTTTTGTTACGCGGAATAATGTTCGTTCACAATGTGCGCGCAGCGCGGACAAAGCGTTGGATGCGACGGATCGGCGCCGACTTCTTTCGTCACCGTCCAGCACCGCTCGCACGTCTCGCCTTCCGCCGGGCGGACGAGGACGGCCACGTGGTCGAGCCGCTCGGCTTCGGCCGGCGCGGCGTCATACGGCTCATCGGCGATCGAAAAGGCGGAAACGATGAGAAGCTGGCGCAAGTCGGCATCAAGCGACGCCAATAGCTTCCGCACCTCGTCTTTCGGGTAGACGATGACGCTGGCCGTCAGCGATTTGCCGATCACTTTTTCATTGCGGGCGTTCTCGAGCGCTTTGAAAATATCATCGCGCACGTCCATAAACGCATCCCATTTCGCCAGCAGCGCTTCTTCGCCGTCGATCGCGATCGGCTCCGGCATATCGGTGAGCTGGACGCTTTCGACGTTTTCTCTTCGATTCGGGATATGCTCCCACACTTCATCGGCGGTATGCGGCAAAATCGGCGCGATGAGCTTCGCCAACGCGACGACCGTTTCATAGAGCACCGTCTGCACGGCGCGGCGGGCGCGCGAGTCGGCCGCTTCGATGTACAAAATGTCTTTCGCCATATCCAAGTAAAACGCGCTCAGCTCGACGGTGCAGAAATGGTTCATCTCATGGTAAACCGCGGCGAAATCGTAGCTGTCATAGGCCTTTTTCACTTTGGCGATCAGCTTGTTCAACTTCGCCAGCATATAGCGGTCGACTTCGCCAAGCTCCCCAACCGGCACGGCGTTTTGGTTCGGATCGAAATCGAACAAGTTGCCGAGCATAAACCGGAACGTGTTGCGGATTTTCCGGTACACTTCCGACACTTGTTTTAAAATATGGTCGGAGATGCGCACGTCCGCTTGATAGTCGACCGAAGCGACCCAAAGGCGCAAAATATCGGCGCCAAACTGTTCCATCACTTTCGCCGGCACGACGACGTTGCCGAGCGACTTGCTCATTTTCCGCCCTTCGCCGTCCAAGACAAAGCCGTGGCTCAACACGCCTTTATACGGCGCTTTGCCGGTGACGGCAACGGCGGTGGACAGCGATGAGTTGAACCAGCCGCGGTATTGGTCGGAGCCTTCCAAGTACAAATCAGCCGGACGCACGAGATCGTCGCGTTCGACCAACACGGCTTGGTGCGACGAACCGGAGTCAAACCAGACATCCATAATGTCCGTTTCTTTCGTAAAGATGCCGTTCGGGCTCGACGGATGGGTGAATCCTTCCGGCAGCAAGTCTTTCGCCTCGCGTTCAAACCAGACGTTCGACCCGTATTGGCGGAACAGGTTCGACACATGCTCAATCGTCTCATCGGTGATGATCGGTTCACCGTTTTCGCCGTAAAAGACCGGAATCGGCACCCCCCAGGCGCGTTGGCGGGAAATGCACCAGTCGCCGCGGTCGCGCACCATGTTGTGGATGCGGATTTCCCCCCACTCCGGAATCCATTTCGTTTCCTTAATCGCTTGAAGCAGCTCGTTGCGGATTTTATCGATCGATGCAAACCATTGCGTTGTCGCCCGGAAAATCGTCGGCTGCTTTGTCCGCCAGTCGTGCGGATACGAGTGGGTGATAAACCCAAGCTTCAACAAAGCGCCGACTTCCTCAAGCTTCTGTGTAATCGCCTTGTTGGCGTCTTCGTAAAACATCCCGGCAAATCCCGGCGCTTCCTCGGTCATGTAGCCGCGTTCATCAACCGGACAAAGGACCGGAAGTCCGTATTTTTGCCCAACGAGAAAGTCGTCTTCCCCGTGGCCCGGCGCCGTATGGACACAGCCCGTGCCGGCGTCGGTCGTGACGTGTTCGCCGCACACAACAAGCGAGTCGCGCTCATAAAACGGATGTCTCGCCACGACGTATTCAAGCTCTTTTCCTTTGACCGTTTTGACGACCGACCATGCGTCCCAACCGATTTCTTTCGCCACCGATTCCGCCAAAGCGGCAGCGACGACATACCGTTTTCCGCTGACATCGACAACATGGTAATCCAAATCCGGATGAACCGCGATCGCCAAGTTCGCCGGAATCGTCCACGGCGTCGTCGTCCAAATGACGATTCGCTCATCGCCCTCAAGCACGCCTTTGCCTTCTTTCACCGGGAAGGCGACATAAATCGACGGCGAACGCTTGTCTTTATATTCGATTTCCGCTTCGGCGAGCGCCGATTCGCTTGACGGGGACCAATAGACCGGCTTCAACCCTTTGTAGATGAGCCCTTTTTTCGCCATTTCGCCAAATACTTTAATTTGCTGGGCTTCGTACTCCGGTTTGAGCGTAATGTACGGGTTGTCCCAGTCGCCGCGCACACCGAGCCGCTTGAACTGCCGGCGCTGGTTGTCGATTTGTTCATACGCGTATTGCTCGCACCGCTTGCGGAACTCGGCGACGCTCATCGATTTGCGGTCGACGCCTTGCTTCGCGAGCGCCGTTTCGATCGGCAGTCCGTGCGTATCCCAGCCCGGCACGTACGGCGCGCAATAGCCGTTCATCGATTTGTAGCGGACGATGATATCTTTTAAAATTTTGTTCAGCGCATGGCCCATATGAATGTCGCCGTTGGCATACGGCGGGCCGTCATGCAGGACAAACAGCGGCCGTCCTTTCGTCCGCTCCTGCACTTTCCGGTAAATGTCCATTTCCTCCCATTTTTTTTGCATCTCCGGCTCCCGCTTCGGCAAGTTGCCGCGCATCGGGAACTCGGTTTGCGGCATAAGCAGCGTCTCTTTGTAATCCATCCTTGCTCCTCCTTCGAACGATAGATTCCAAATAAAAAACCGTTCTCCCCCGGCAAGGGACGAGAACGGTCTCGCGGTACCACCCTTCTTGGCCATGCAAACGACGCACAGCCCACTTTTCATTCGTAACGGGAATGACGCGCCATGGCCTACTTGATGTTCGGCATGGAACTCCAGGGTGATGTTCACTCTTGCGCCGATGCCAGGCTTCCACCATCCCCGGCTCGCTGCGACCGGTCGTACAAGAGCTACTGTCCCTTTCATCGTCGATGGCTATTTCGCTATTCATCCTGAAAAAAGCCAACCGCCTCCCACGGCGGCTGATGCGGCGATTTTTGCCAATTATTATAACCGAAACGTCTTCGGTTCGTCAAGGCTGTGACAGCGGTTCTCTCGCCCCTTCTTCCAAATCCGGCGCCTCATACTCCATCAACTCGTCCCAATCGCGGCTGTTGATCATATCAAGCTGGGCCTCGACAAGCATGCGGAAACGGGCGCGGAACACTTTCGACTGCCGCTTCAGCTCCTCGATCTCGAGGGCGATTTTCCGCGATTTCGCCAATGCATCGCTGATGATGCGCTCGGCGTTTTTTTCCGCCTCTTTAATGATCAGCTTCGCCTCTTTTTGCGCATTCCGCTTCACTTCTTCCGCTGCTTCTTGAGCAACAAGAATCGACTTGTTGAGCGTCTCCTCAATGTTCGCAAAGTAGTTCAGCTTTTCCGTCAGTTCGGCCACTTTCTCTTCCAGCTGCTTTTTTTCACGGATGAGCATTTCATAGTCTTTAATGACTTGATCGAGGAACTCGTTCACTTCGTCTTCATCGTACCCGCGAAACCCGCGGCTGAATTCCTTGTTGTGAATATCCAATGGCGTCAACGGCACAACGGCCACCTCCGTCTCCATCATTCCTTTTCTTCACTTTCATTCGACACGGTTTGCCGATTTCCTGCCGTCATTTGCTTATTTTTGTCGGCCGATCTGAACGAGCCAGCGCTCTTTTTTCGTCGGCCCTTCCACCGAAAACAGCTTGCAGCGGCCAAAACCGCGCGCCGACAGGACATCGCCCGGTCCGCAGAGGAAATCCGGCTTGTCCACCACCTTCCAGTTCACTTTGACGAGCCCGCTTTCAACAAGCGCACGCGCTTTCTCGCGCGCAAGGCGAAACGCCTGAGCGAGCACAGCATCGAGCCTTAGAGAAGACACCGTGACCGTTCCTTCCTCCCACGTTTCGGCAAGCGGCATGGCTGCCGACAACGGAAGCGGCTCAAGCGCAACCGGAGCTTTGCCGATCGTTTCGACATGCAAGCGGACGTAGTCGGCGACCTCAGCAGCAACAAAAAACTGAATTTCCCCATCCCGAACGAGAATATCGCCAAACTTGCCGCGCCGCAAGCCAAGCGACATCAGCGCCCCCAACACGTCGCGATGTTCAAGGGAAACGAATTTCGCCGGATAGCGGACGGCAAACAGCACAATGCCATAATCCTCTTCCTCAGGGTCGATATACGGCGGAGCGAGAAACGCCCGCTTCCGCTCGACAAACGGGGCGCCTCCGAAAAAAAACACGCGCACGTCTCCATCGCCGCCCGTGATGCTTTGCACGATTTGCTGCTCACGCGGATCGAGAAAATCGGTCAGCTTCGGAGCGTACTGACGGCTCACCATCTCCTTCCACTCGAGCACTTGATCAATGAACGGATGTTCCTCTTTGCGAAAATGCTGATACAGCTCCACTCGACGTCACCTTGCTTTCATGGAAGAAAGAAACCCACAACGGATTCCTCTCTGCGAGTTCCGCCCTTCCGCCTTTTTGCCTGCCAGACGGAGAGCGGCGGCGCCGTGCGCGCAAAACGAAGCCTAAAACTGCGACTGAAGAATGTCGAACAGGGCGTGAAGCCCTCTCGTCGCGAATTCAAGAACGATAAGCGCGACGATTGGGGAGACGTCAATGATGCCAAGCGGCGGAATGACGCGCCGAAACGGCTCCAAATACGGCTCGCAAATGGCGGCGAGCATCTGTCCGAACCGCGTTTCGCGCGCATTGGGAAACCACGACATTAAAATATAAATGATCAGCGCATACGAGTACACTTGAATCACTGTCGTCAAAAACGTGAGTACATAATCCAACGGCTACCACCTCTTCATCGGTCTGTCATCCTCGCCGTCGAGCGAAATCGAGCCGCTGACGTCGACGTTTTCCGGGGTGCATAAAAAAATTTTTGTGCCGACTTGCTGAATGTCGCCGCCAATGGCGTACACCGTGCCGCTTAAAAAGTCGACGATCCGCTTCGCCTGCTCATGCTGGATGCGCTGCAAGTTGACGATGACCGCGCGCCGGCTTTTCAAATGGTCGGCGATCTCCTGCGCCTCCGCATACACCCTCGGCTCAGCAAGCACGACTTTCGCCGATTTTTGCACGCTTTGCAGGCTGACGACGTTCGCCTTGCCTGCCGTCTTCGGCAGCGCCTCTTCTTCCGGCTGTGGCGCCTCATATTCTTCTTCATAGTCTTCGTAGTCTTCTTCTAAAAAATAATCACGGAATTTTTTCATCAATCCCATCCGGTTTCACCTCCTACAATGATCCAACAAGCGCGCTGCCTATGCGCACAAACGTCGCTCCTTCCTCGATGGCGATCGTGTAATCGTTTGACATGCCCATTGACAGTTCGGTGCATGGGGCATGGGCCATTCCCAACGCCTGAACGCGTTCCTTCAGCATCCGCAATTGGCGAAAGCAAGCGCGCAATACCGCTTCGTCGTCCGTGTGCGGCGCCATCGTCATCAATCCGACGACTTCGATGCGCGAAAAGGCGCGAAGTTGTTCAATAAACGGAATCGTTTCTTCGGGGGCGAGCCCGTGTTTGGTCACTTCCCCCGACACGTTCACTTGCACAAAACATTTTACTGGCCGCACCGCCCGTTTTTCAATTTCTTTCGCGAGCGACAAGCGGTCGAGTGAATGAATGTAATCGACTTTATCAATAATGTCTTTGACTTTGCGCGACTGAAGCGTCCCAATGAAATGCCACGTCGCTTGATTTCCGATCCGTGCATGCTTTTCAATCAATTGGTCGGAGCGGTTTTCGCCGAGGTCGGCAATGCCGGCGTCAAGCACCTCCATCGCCCGCTCGGCATCGACATATTTAGTGACCGCCACGATGCGCACGCCGGCCGGATCGCGGCCGACGCGAGCGCAGGCCGCCTCGATTTCTCGGCGAATGGCCGCCAAGTTGTCGCGCACCGTCATGCCGTCTCCTCCCTTCGGCCGATAAACGCCAACATCCTTCCAGTCGTTCCGCGGTCGCGGCGGTGGGAAAAAAACAACGCTTCCTCACAGCTTGTACAGCGTTCCGACACATAAATATGGCTGTTCGGAACGCCAGCCGCGATCAACTGAAGCCGATTGGCTTCCTTTAAGTCGAGCGCATATTGCCCTGGGCTTGTTTCCCGCCATGGCAACGGGCTTTCCGGAGGAAGCGTCGGGCGCAGACTGTCCACGACACGGTCGTCAACCGTATAACAGCACGGACCGATGGCAGGTCCGATGGCAACATAGATGTCGCTCGGCGCGATGTGTTCGCGCGTTTGCCAAAGCCGCACCATGTGACCAGCGATGCCGCCCGCCGTTCCCCGCCACCCGGCATGAGCAAGGCCGACTAACCCAGCAGATGGCGCCACAAAATAAATGGGCACACAATCGGCAAAACAAAGCGCGAGCAACACCTCCGCTTCGTCTGTATACAACCCGTCGACCCCTGGAACCGCCGTGGCGAAATCTTGCGCTCCGTTCCCCCGTTCGTTTTTCGTCACCTTCCGAATGTCGGCGCCATGCACTTGTTCACAACATACCCATCGCTCAAGCGGGAATGAGAGCCATTGCGCCAAACGCCCGCGGTTGGCGACAACAACCGTGCGATCGTCGCCGACGTGCAGCCCCATATTCAGCGAAGCGAACGGCCCTTTGCTCTCCCCGCCATGTTTCGTCGTCAATCCAGCGACGGCTCCAGCAAACGGAGGCGCCCCGCAACGGAGCCAGCCGCGGGCTTCTTGTTGAAAAATGTCCGGCATTCACGTCAACCCTCACGCTGCTTTTTGTAGTTTTTTATCACTTTTTTTCCTATTTTATCATAGTTTGTTTGTCCATGATAACCTTTATTTGCGATTTTGTCGAAACATTGCTGTCAACCCTAGGCCATCCTCGGGATTCAATCCGTATCATGAAGGCGGACTAAAATCACATCGGCTCCGATTTTGACGATGTTCTGCCATGGAATGACGACCGCCTCTTCGCGGCCGAACAGCCCGAGCATCTTTCCGGCGCCTAAAATAATGAGTGAGCGGATTTTTCCAGTATCTAAATCAATATCAATGTCCCCAATATTGCCAAGCTTCTTCCCATTGGCTACATTGACGACATCTTTCGTCTGAAATTCGGAAATTCTCATCACGATTTTTCTCCCCGCCTTTCCTCTCCCTCTTTTTCATCTATATGACGCCGAATGAGCAGTTATGTGCCAAAGAAAAAGGCTGCACCTGCAGCCTGTCACACTTGGATGTTTTTATTCATTTGCCGGATCGCCGCTTTTTCGAGCCTGGACACTTGCGCTTGGGAAATGCCGATTTCCTCGGCCACTTCCATTTGCGTCTTTCCTTGGAAAAAGCGTTTGCGGATGATCATTTTTTCCCGCTCATTCAACCGCCGAAGCCCTTCCTTCAAGGCGATTTCTTCGATCCATTGGCTGTCGCGGTTGCGCTCATCGCTCAGCTGGTCCATCACATAAATCGGGTCGCCGCCGTCGTTGTAAATCGGCTCAAACAACGAAACAGGATCTTGAATGGCATCGAGGGCAAAAACCACTTCCTCATGGGCGACGCCGAGTTCTTTGGCAATTTCCTCGGTTGACGGTTCTTTCGCCGTCTCGCTCATGAGCCGCTCTCGCACTTGCAACGCTTTGTAGGCGATGTCGCGCAGCGAGCGCGAAACGCGGATCGGGTTGTTGTCGCGCAAATAGCGGCGGATTTCGCCGATGATCATCGGCACGGCGTAAGTGGAAAACTTCACGTTTTGATTGAGGTCAAAATTATCAATCGATTTCATAAGTCCGATGCAGCCGACTTGAAACAAATCATCGACAAATTCGCCTCGGTTGTTGAAGCGCTGAATGACGCTCAACACGAGGCGCAAGTTGCCGTTTACTAATTTCTCTCTCGCCTCCAAATCCCCCTCATGCATCCGTCGAAACAGTTCACGCATTTCCTCATTTTTGAGGACGGGAAGCTTCGAAGTGTCTACGCCGCAAATCTCGACTTTGTTCCTCGTCAAGTTGTTCCCTCCCATCAGGAGATGCTAAGTCGTCAGTTTTCAGTATCTCCTTGGAAGGGAAAAATATGCACAGCCTGTCCGACGCGGAAAAAGCGGCGGAATTTCGCTCCCGCCGCCCGCTACATCATTTTATTGAATTCTTTGCGCAACCGTTTAATGATCCGCTTCTCGAGCCGCGATATGTACGATTGCGAAATGCCGAGCAAATCAGCGACGTCTTTTTGCGTCTTTTCTTCGCCGCCGGAGAGGCCAAAACGCAATTCCATAATTTGCTTCTCGCGGTCGCTCAGCTGGCGCAAGGCGTTTAAGAGCAAGCGCCGGTCGACATCCGCTTCCAAATCTTTCGTAATCACGTCGTCTTCCGTTCCCAATACGTCGGAAAGCAACAGCTCGTTGCCATCCCAGTCGATATTGAGCGGTTCATCAAACGACACTTCCGCCCGCACTTTGTTGTTGCGGCGCAAATACATTAAAATTTCGTTTTCAATGCAGCGCGACGCGTATGTCGCCAGCTTGATCTTCTTCTCTGGGTTGAACGTGTTGACCGCCTTAATGAGGCCGATCGTTCCAATGCTGATCAAATCTTCAATGTGAATGCCGGTGTTTTCAAACTTGCGCGCAATGTAGACGACAAGACGCAAATTGCGTTCGATCAAAAGCGATCTCGCCGTGTCATCGCCGGCGGCGAGCCTGGCGATCAGCTGCTCCTCTTCTTCTTTTGTCAGCGGCGGCGGGAGGGCTTCGCTGCCTCCGATATAATAAATTTCATCCGCCTTCAAGCCGAGCTTGGCCAAAAACTTATACAGCCAGTACATGAAACGAAGTTTCCACTTTTTCATGAAAATCCCCCTTCTAAACGGATCAAAAGCGAGTATGATATACTAACAAAACCTACGAAGCGGTCAGCTTTCTTCCCGCCTGCACCATTTTCGGATGGACGATGCAGTCGTACTCCCCATCCGTCGACAGCGGATCAGCGCTTAGCGCCACAAGCCCTTGCGCTACTTCCAACCATTCGTTTTCGTACCGCAGCATAATGCGGTCTGGCTTAACCGCCGCCATCATTTGTGGACCGCTGCCGACCGCACGGTACGGAATGAGACGGAGGCGATGGACCCACCGCTCCGGCGGGGAAGCCAGCATCATGGGAGAGCTGAGACAACCCAGTAGCTCCTCAGGAAGCACGGCCTTTGCTTTTTCCTGTTCGACTACCATCACCGGCGTTTTTGTCAACGGATCGACGAGCTGGTTGCCGCTGTCAATCAAGCCGCGCAGCATAAGCGACCGCCCGTCCCATACGATCTTGACCTCAATGATATATTCAAACCGCAGTTTTTTTTCGCGAATCGCCTCCACCCTTCGGCGAGAAAAAAGCCATAAAACCGGAAACCCGATGACAACAAACAGCCAACTGACCGGATCGCCCGCTCCGGGATGATGCATGAGAAGCATTCCTTGGCGGACGGACAGTTGGTGCGCGAAAACATAATGAACCGCCAGCATGCCGCCGCCGACAGCGAACGTAGCAAAGTAAAACGCCAGCATATTTTCAAGCAAATAGCGCGGGCGCTTAAAGCCGAAGGCGGCCCACACGATCAACACGGAAACGGCTGCTTTTATCAACGGGTGCTGGGCGATGGCGGAAAACGGGGTAAACAGCAGCACAACGAGCAGCGAACCGATCAACGCCCCGGCCAACAGGCGCCACCAGACGATCGGCCGCTTGAGCATGAGCGCCGTCAGCCAAAGAAGCAACGCGTCAAAACAGACGTTCAACAGCCAAATGACATCGAGATAGACAACCAACCGTCAAGCCCCTCCCCCCGCCCACATCGGCTTTATCTGAAACAAGTATATAGCATCTCTTCGGGGAAAGTCTGTCAATCGGTGGCGGTGAAAAAGGGGATGTTTTGTCAAAACAGGGGGAACCACGGCGGATCAAATCGGCCGGCACGAAAGCCTAACCCGCCTTCTCTTTTTCGCCCTTTCGTTGCGAGAGAGCGGGCGGCCAACGCGAGAAGTTTTTGGTCCTAATCGGAAAAGCGAGGCTGTCTCAAAAGATCGTCTTTCTTTAAGAGAGATACAATATATGTTTCACCGAAGTGCTTCGTGCACGTTCGTGCATGCATCTTGTGATGAAGAAAGGGTGTCCCGTTGCTTTTGGGACACCCTCGTTTCGCCATCTAGCGGCGGCGGTTGCGGTTGCGCAAGAAAGCGGGAATGTCAAGCGGATCTTCTGCTTGCCCCGAGCGGAGCGCCGCATAGTCTTGTATCGGCTCTTCGCGCTTTTCCCGCTTTGACGCCGGCGCCGCTTTCGGCACAGTGCCGATGCCAATGCGCGGCGGCCGCGGCTGCGAAGCGACGTTTTCGTTGAATCCGGTCGCAATGACCGTCACGACGATCTCGTCCTTTAAGTCCTCATTAATAACGGAGCCGAAGATCATGTTCACTTCTTGGTCGGCCGCCGAAGCGACGATATCGGCAGCCTCCTGCACTTCGTACAAACTTAAGTTCATGCCGCCGGTGATGTTCATGAGCACCCCTTGCGCGCCGTCGATCGACGTCTCCAACAGCGGGCTGGAAATGGCTTTTTTTGCTGCCTCAGCCGCTCGGTTTTCGCCGCTGGCGATGCCAATCCCCATCAATGCCGAACCTTTATTCGACATGATCGTCTTCACATCAGCGAAGTCAAGGTTGATCAACCCCGGCACGGCGATCAAATCGGAAATGCCTTGCACCCCTTGGCGCAGCACATTGTCCGCTTCGCGGAACGCCTCAAGCATCGGCGTATTTTTGTCGACAATCTCAAGCAACCGGTCGTTCGGAATGACGATGAGCGTATCGACCGCCTCTTTCATGGCGGCGATGCCGCTTGCGGCCTGCGTCGCCCGCTTCCGCCCCTCAAACGTAAACGGGCGTGTAACAACGCCGACCGTAAGCGCCCCTAACTCGCGCGCAATTTGGGCGATGACAGGCGCCGCCCCAGTTCCCGTGCCGCCGCCCATGCCAGCGGTGACAAACACCATATCGGCGCCGCGAAGCGCTTCTTCAATTTGCTCTTTGCTCTCCTCAGCTGCTTTTTTTCCAACTTCTGGGTTCGCCCCCGCGCCCAAGCCGCGTGTCAGCTTCGCCCCGATTTGCAGCTTGATCGGCGCCTTCGACAAGTTGAGCGCCTGTGCATCCGTATTGACCGCAATAAACTCTACACCTTGCACCCCATGCTCAATCATCCGATTGACGGCGTTGTTGCCGCCGCCCCCGACTCCAATCACCTTGATCGTTGCCAACTGATCGACTGTTGTCTCAAACTCCAACATGGCCAAATCCTCCTAAAATTTCAATCTCTATTCAAAGAAAGAACCAAAAAATCTCTTGACCTTCTTCCCAAAATGGTCTTCTTTCTTTTTCGGTTTCGACTGCTGTTTTGGCGAGGAGCGCTCGACCGGCTCCACCGCAGCGGCAGCCGGGACCGTTTTCCCTTGCAGCTGCGCCTGCCGGTAGGCGAACTTGAGCAAGCCAACGCCGATCGTATACTGCGGGTCGCGCACACCGATATAATCCGGCATGGCAATGCGGACGCTCGTCCCTAAAACGACGTGGGCCAGCTCAAGCAACCCTGGCATATTGGCGACGCCGCCGGTCAGCACATAGCCGCCGGGGAGATCGCGAAACCCGAGACGACGCACTTCCTGCTGAACCATTTGCAAAATTTCTTCCAGTCTTGCCTCAATAATATCGGCGATCTCCAGCTGGCTGAACTGCTGGTGTTGATCGGTGCCCATGATCGGCACGCTGAACACTTCTTCCTCCGAAGCGTAGTCGTAAAATGCATGTCCGTGCTTCAGTTTGATTTTTTCGGCATCGTCCGTTGTCGTCCGCAATCCGATGGCCAAGTCTTTCGTAATGTGCTCCCCGCCGACCGGCAGCGAAGAGACAGCTTGCAACGTCCCTTGCTCAAAGACAGCGACCGTTGTCGAGCCGCCTCCCAGGTCAACGAGCGCCGCCCCCAAATGCCGTTCGTCATCGGACAGCACGAGCGAACCGGCCGCCAGCGGCTGAAGACAAATATCGCTGATTTCCAAGCCTGCCCGCTCCACACAGCGAAGAAGATTATGTAATACCGTCTTCGCACCAGTCACCATAGTGCCTTCCATTTCCAAGCGGACGCCGAGCATGCCGCGCGGATCATGAATGCCGTCCAACCCGTCGACGATAAACTGGCGCGGAACGACGCCGATGATTTCCCGATCGGGAGGAATAGAGACAACTTGCGCGGCATCGATGACGCGGGCGACATCTTCATCGCTGATTTCCCGGTTTTCGCTCGCGACGGCGACAATGCCGTGGCAGTCATGGAGCTGAATATGGCTGCCGGCCACCCCGACGATCACACGGCGGATCGATAAACCGACCATCCGCTCCGCTTGCTCGACGGCCCGTCTGATCGACTGCACCGTTTTATCTATATCAACAATCGCCCCTTTTTTGAGCCCTTCCGCTTTGACATTGCCCACCCCGATAATATTGATGGAGCTGCCTAGCATTTCCCCGATGATGACTTTCACGCTCGATGTTCCGACATCCAGGCTAACGACGATCTCATTGCTGCTCATTTTTTGGCATCTGCCTACTAAAAACGCGCCGGTGCCGGCCGGCGTTTCAGTAAGCAGCGACACCTCCTTTTTCGGCTGAAATTTCCCATCTCTTTGTCTATTGGTCTATGTCTAGTTTGCGAGTTTCGCAACAACACGATATTTTGTTTTACCCTATATAATTCAACACGCGAAAACACTTTCCCTGTCTTTTTCCTAACTTTTTTCGCGATTGTACCGCCGCTTGGCCCACTCAGCAAGCCAAAGGCGGCGGATGATGGCAATGTTTTGAAACAAGCGGACGCCGAAGGCGAACACAGCCGCTAAATACAAGTCTACACCAAGATGCACCCCAAGAAAAGTTAAAGTTGCGGCCAGAACAATGTTGAAAAAAAACCCGGTTATAAATACGGTTTCGTCGTACGTCCGCTGCAGGTGGGCGCGCCATCCTCCGATTAATGTATCAAAGGCGGCCAAAATGGCAATCGACAAATAATGGGAATATTCATCGGGAACTTCCCAGCCGGCGAGAACGCCGATGGCAAACCCAAGAAGCAATCCGAGAAGCGGAAGCCACATGCTATTTCTCCTCCTTGCCGCCGTTTTCTGTCTCCATGTATTTCACATCAGGGCGGCTAGCCGCGGGCGGAATGACAACGAGCGGCTGGGGCTTGGATATGGACAGCTCCAAGTTTTCCACGGCGAAATCATCGCGGATCGGCGAAACGGCGAGCCCGCTGTACAGCTTGTCCGCATCATCGGCGATTGCTCTCACTTCGACTGGCAGCCTCACTGAGCGGCTCCCGACTTTCGTTGCGCCATTGACATCGCGAATGGCCGTCCGGTTCGTCAGTCGTTCACCGTCGATGGCGATTTCTTTCGCCCCGTATTTGTTCAACTCATTCACTAACCGTTGCAATAGCTCGGGCGATACGGCGGCAACGGCCGGACCAACGTAGCCGGCCGCCGAAAGCGGCGCGATCGTCAACACGAGACCGCTTCCTCTCACTTCTGTCAGCCCGGCTTCTTCCCTCAGCTTCGCGACTGTCGCTTCAAGCTCTGTCGCGCCGCCCGCTTCGTGTTCCCGCCGGTAGCGGCGCAATGTTTCCTCGTAACTCTCTAGCTCCTCAAGCAGCCGTTGTTCAAGCTTCTGCTCTTTTGTCAAATCGGCGCGCAACTCCCAAATGTCGCGCGTGTCGCGTCCTTCCGGATGCAGCGTCGTCCGAAGCCCGACGGCCAGCATCACACCGAATATGGCAGCTACGCCGGCAAAATAGAATCGATTTTTCCGTTCCAATGCGCTTCACCGCCCCTTTCCGCCCGTTTTACGGCTCGGGCGCAAACACCGGATCCAACACGATCGCTCCTTGCTTTTCCACTTTTACGTCGATATGGTCTTCGACAAGTTCGTCAACGATGCCGCCGGGAAGCTCTAGAGCGGACATGAGCACGTCCGGATTGCCAATGGCCGAAATGACAAACGGAGCGGCATGCTGCGTTCCATCGACCTCAATGACTGGGCCGTTGCAGACGATGTATGAACGGTGGGAAATGCGCTGCCCATTAATCGCGACCGCTTCGGCGCCGGAAATGAGCAACTCGTGAACAACTTTCCATACGTGCTGTTCGTGAACGATATAATTGGTAGCGCTCGCTTCAGAGGGGATATAAGAGGAATCGGAAAGGGTGACTGCTACACCTTTCCCTTTCACCCTCGCTTTTCCGACATGCATGCGCAGCTGTTCCGCTTCTTTTGCCAATCCGGCCTCGTTCTCCTGCTCCTCGGCCAGCTTCTTCTCCCACGCAGCCAGCTCCTCCTGCTTTTTGACAAGCTGCTGCTTGAGCGACCGGTTTTCTTTTTGCAAAGCAAGAAGCGCCGAGCGATATTCGTACTCTTTTTTCCACTCGCTGTCGCTCCATTCGCGGCGGGATGCTTCGTTTTTCGCATGTTGGTACGAGAACCCGAGCATGGCGCCGAAGATCAAGCAGATCAACGTCAGCAGGAGGCGGCTACGGGCTTGTCGTTTCATCGCCATCCTCCTTTTTCGGGGGGGAGTAAGGAACAAAATAGCTGCCGACTTCCAAATGAATGACTCCTTTGACGTTTCGGTCAAGCGCGGCGGCAATCGCCGGATAATGCGACAGCTTGTCCGCAAATTGCCGGATTGTCGCGCTTACTTCATAACCGTCATTCATGTAGACGATGACGCGGTCTTCATATTCCCTCGTCGGCTTGTAGTGAATTTCCGACATGGCGCCCAGCACGGCCGCGGGCAGTTCGGCGAGCTGCCCCGTCATTTCAGCAATGGCGTCGCCGTCTTTCCAGCCGACAAGCACCGGCGCATCGCTTGGCGCCGTCTTCGTCCCTTCTTGCTTTAACAGCCGCCCGTTTTCAAGCAATGGAAAAAACGTTTGCCGGTCATACACATAAGCGATTCGCCGCCATTCGCGGACGTGGATGGCGATCGTGTTCGGCAGCTGTTTTTCCACTGTTGCCTCCTTAATTTCTGGATGGCGAGTGAGCTTTTCTTCCACGTTTTGTTCATTCACTTTCCAAAAGCTTGTCCGCTTCGTAATGCCGCTTAAGCTGATGATGCGCTCCGCTGTGAGATGACGGTTGCCGCTCACTTCCACATGCCCGACAGCGCCAAGCGGCGACTGGAAGTAAAGGACGCACAAAATAAATAGAAAAAAGAAAGATAAGTACGCAATGAGCCGGCGGTTCGCTTTCTGGCGGCGCCGCTCCTTCAGTTTCGGCACGCGGTCCTCCAAGACGACGACTTTTCCCTTTTCCATCGCATTCCCCGCTTTCTTCTTCAACGCCCGCGCTGAAACGACCGGTATAAAAACAAACGGCATCCGCTGCCGTTTCTTTGTTTTTGCACTTATTTTCATTATATCACAAATGAATGCAAGAGAGAGCCTGTTTTTATCGCATTTGCCGGCACCGTTCGACGATGGGCTGCGTTCGAGAGACGCCAAAAAAACGGCGGACATCCGCCGCTTGCCTAATACCGGGCATGCCTGCTGATATTAAGCAGCACGCCGATGGCCATCAGCATCAACGTCAGCGACGATCCGCCGTAGCTTAAAAACGGGAGCGTGATGCCGGTAACGGGCATCAGTCCCGTCACAACGCCGATATTGATCATCACTTGAATCGCGATCATCGAAATAATGCCAAGCGCCAAAAAACTTCCGTACAAGTCAGGGGCGCCAAGGGCAATGCGCACGCCGCGCCAAAGAAGAAGGGCAAAGAGCAGGAGAACGAGTGAACCACCGATAAAGCCGAGCTCTTCAGCTAAAATGGCGAAAATAAAGTCGGTTTGCGGCTCCGGCAAGTAAAAAAACTTTTGTCGGCTCTGCCCGAGCCCAAGGCCGAACAAGCCGCCCGGCCCAATGGCGTACAGCGACTGGATGATTTGAAATCCGCTTCCAAGTGGATCTTCCCATGGGTTTAAAAACGATGTAATCCGCTTGATTCGATATGGAGCCGACAGGATGAGGGCGGCAAGCCCAGCGAGCCCCAAAACGCCAAGCCCGGCAAAATGGCTGAGACGGGCGCCGGCGACGAAAATCATCGTCACGCACGTACCAACCATAACGGTGCCCGTTCCTAAGTCCGGCTGCAGCATAATCATGCCGAACGCGGCAAACACAAGCAAAAGCGCCGGCAACAGTCCTTGTTTAAATGACGTAATTTTTTTTTGGTTTTCCGATAAATATTTGGCTAAAAACGCGATCATCGCCAGCTTCATAAACTCGGACGGCTGGATCGAAAACGCCCCGACGCCGATCCAGCTGCGCGACCCGTTGCGAACCATGCCGATGCCGGGAATGAGCACAAGAACGAGCAGCACAAAACAGACGCCAAGCAACACTTTCGACCAGTCGCGCCACACCCAATAATCGATGTTCATGACAAAAAACATAGCGATAATGCCGACGCCCGCAAACAATAGCTGGCGCTTGGCGAAGAAAAACGAATCGTTGAATTTGTATTCCGCCCAAATGGCGCTCGCGCTGTACACCATAATAAGTCCGATGGCCAAGAGCGAAAACGTCAAAATCATGAGCAAAAAATCTGGCGCAGACTTTTTCCGCGGCAATGCCCAACACCTCTATTTTTGTAAACTAGAGGGGAAGGGCTGTCCCTTTCCCTCTATTTCAACTTATGCACGGCATTGATAAAAATGTCCCCTCTCTCCTCGAAAGTTTTGTATTGATCCCAGCTGGCGCATGCTGGAGAGAGCAAAATGACGTCGCCCGGCTCGGAAAGCTCGAAAGCAACCGGGACGGCTTTTTCCACATTATCGACATATCGGATCGTTTCTATTCCCGCTTTTTGGGCGATGCGGCCGATTTTATCCGCCGTCTGGCCGAACAGTACGACCGCCTTCACCTGTTGCAAATACGGGAGAAGATCATCAAACTCATTGCCGCGGTCAAGCCCGCCGGCCAACAAAATGACCGGCTCGCCGGCAAACGCTGAAAGCGCCTTTTGCGTCGCTAAGATGTTCGTCGCTTTCGAGTCGTTGTAAAACCGCCGGCCGTCAATTTCCGCCACATACTGAAGCCGATGTTTCACGCCGGAAAACGTCGCCAGCACCTGGCGGATCGCCTCATCACTGGCGCCGGCCAGCTTGGCGGCCGCCACCGCCGCTAAAATGTTTTCCAAATTGTGCTGTCCAGGAAGAACGATGTCAGCGATTCTGATAACGGGATCACCGTTCCAATAGATGGCGCCATCTTGAACGTACGCCCCTTCGCCAAGAAGCTTCGCCGCCGAAAACAGCACTTTTTGCGATCGAACCGAGGAGGCAATGTTCATCACGAGCGGATCGTCGGCATTGACGACGGCATAATCGCGCTCCGTTTGATTGCGGAAAATGTTCGCCTTTGCCGCTGCATACGCCTCTTTCGTTCCGTGGTAGTCCAAGTGGGCGTCGAAAATATTGAGCAAAACCGCAATGGTTGGGCGAAACTTGTCAATGCCGGCAAGCTGGAACGAAGACAGTTCCATGACAAGCCATTGCCCCGGCTTCGCTTCCCTCGCCACCTCGCAGGCGACAAGGCCGATGTTGCCGGCAAGCAGCGGATCTTGGCCATCCGCTTTTAACATTTCGTAAATGAGCGTCGTCGTCGTCGTTTTTCCGTTGGACCCGGTGATGCCGATAAACGGCCCTTCGGAAATGTGATAAGCAAGCTCCACTTCGGTCACAACCGGAAGCCCCTTCTCAAGCGCCTTTTTCACCATCGGGTTCGTGTACGGAATGCCCGGGTTTTTCACGACAAGGTCAAACGGCTCATCAAGCAGTTCAAGCGGATGACCGCCGCAAACGACGCGAATGCCGAGCGGTTCAAGCTGCTTGGCCTCCATGTTTTCCGAAAGCGGCTTTTGATCATTGACGACGACCTTAGCGCCTAACTCCGCAAGAAGCCGAGCTGCCGCCGCTCCGCTTTTCGCCAATCCAATGACAAGCACACGACGATGTTGATAAAAACGAGTCGGTTTCAATTACATCCACACCTCGATATAAATTGCTAGCATCGCAAATAAAAGGCCGACGGCCCAAAACGTCACAACGATCCGCCATTCTGACCAGCCGACAAGCTCATAATGATGATGAAGCGGACTCATGCGGAACACGCGCCGTCCCGTCGTTTTGAACGAAGCCACTTGAATGATGACCGACAGCGTCTCGATGACAAACACACCGCCGATGATGACAAGCAACAGTTCAAGCTTCGTCAGGACAGCGACAGCGGCGATCGCCCCGCCAAGTGCGAGCGAGCCGGTGTCGCCCATAAACACTTTCGCCGGGTGGGCGTTAAACACTAAAAAGCCAAGCACGGCGCCAACAACAGCGACGCAAAATACAGCGACATCGTACTGGCCTTGATTCCAAGCCAAGACGGCATAAGCGCCAAAGGCGATCGCCGCCGTTCCGGCAAGCAGCCCGTCAAGCCCGTCGGTCAAGTTGACAGCGTTCGAGCCGCCGACAAGCATGAACAACAAGAGCACGCCGTACGCCCATCCGAGGTCGACCGACCAATCGGCGCCGGGAATATGTAACACCGTCGAAAAGCCGCTTTGGCGGTAGACGGCAAAAAAGATGGCTGCGATCAGGAGCTGGCCGATAAATTTTTGCCGGCTCGTCAAGCCAAGATTTCGCTTCATCACGACTTTGATCATATCGTCGAGGAAGCCGAGCACCCCATAGCCGACGGTGACCAACAACAGCAAATACGTCCTCGTCGACAAGCCGGCGATTTTCGGCGTGATCCATAAGGTCGTCGCCACAATCGCCAACAAAATCATGATGCCGCCCATCGTCGGCGTGCCTGATTTTTTTTGATGCGACTTCGGCCCTTCCTCGCGGATGCTTTGTCCGAATTTCAACCGCCGCAAAAACGGAATGAACAGCGGCGATAAAATGACAGTGATGAGAAAGGAAGCCGCCATGGCCATGATGATCACTTGTTCTCGCATGCATTGTCACATCCTTTAAACGGCCGAGCGTCCAGCCATCGCTTCTTCAATTTCGCCAGCCGGCGACGCACGGCCTCCCCAGCGATGGGGCTGTCTTCGGGAAGCTCGAAGAAAAACTGCGCCTCCCCCTCGCCGCCTTGCTCTAAATACCGTTCAAGCAATGCCGCGGCCGCCTCGAGCGGCGACGGAACGAAAAAAAGTGGAAATTGGTTAGGAATGTAGCGCGGCAACGGTTCGCCAAGAGGCCAAAACGAACCGATCGCCCCGTGTTCAATCGCTGTTTTCAATGTTTCCGCCCCACGCTCAAGCGGGACGAACAATCCTTTCTTCACCTGCTGGATCGGATCGACGAACACGGCATGAAAACAAATCGTTTCATCGACAATGCCGCGCGCCTCCACCGCCATCGATTGCACCATCCTGTATGCGATCATCGTCATCCTCTCTCCTTCACTGCCGCTCGGGCAACAGCGCGATCGTCAAACTCAATCACATCATTGCCAATGATTTGATACGTTTCATGCCCCTTGCCGGCAATCAACACAACATCGCCTTCCTGCGCCTGGCCAATGGCGTAGCGGATCGCCTCTTCACGGTCAGGAATCGTCACATGCTTTCCGACCTCAGCGCTTACTCCCGCTTCCATGTCGCGCAAAATTTGCTGCGGGTCTTCCGAGCGCGGATTGTCGGAGGTAAAAATAGCGACATCCGCATACCGCACCGCCACCTGCGCCATGAGCGGGCGTTTCGACCGGTCGCGGTCGCCGCCGCAGCCGATGACGACATACACGTTTCGCTTCGCCAATTGGCGCACCGTTTTTAAGGCATTTTCTAAACTGTCCGGCGTGTGAGCGTAATCGACGATGATCGTAAAGTTTTGCCCTTCATCAACCGTTTCAAACCGACCCGGCACCGGCTCGACATCCGCAAGCGCCGCGGCGATCGTTTCAAGCGAAAAGCCAGAGGCAAGGCAGGCAGCGGCAGCGGCGAGAATGTTATAGACATTGAACGAGCCGACAAGTTTCGTTTCGACCGCCGCCGATCCGTGCGGCGTGCACAGCCGAAACGCCATGCCGCCGGCGGTCATGCGGATCTGTTCCGCCATCACATCGCTTTTTTCCCTCATCCCGTATGTGACGATCGGCGCGGCCGTCATATGTTTATAATACTGCGAAACCGGATCGTCATGATTGAGAACGGCAAATTTCGGCCGCCGTTCGTCGTAGCGGTTGCCGAGCTGGGCGAACAAAAGCCCTTTGGCGTTCCGATATTCTTCCATTGTCCCGTGATAATCCAAATGGTCTTGCGTTAAGTTCGTAAAGACGGCCACATCGTAATCGCAGCCATGCACCCGCCCTTGGTGCAGCGCGTGCGACGACACTTCCATGGCGACAAACTCCACTCCTTCATCGACCATCTGTTTAAACGTGCGCTGCAAAATGAGCGACTCCGGCGTCGTATTGGCCGCCGGATAGGAGCGGTCGCCGACCTTGATGTGAACCGTGCCAATGAGCCCTGTTTTCTTGCCGGCTTTTCTCGCGATTTGTTCGATGATCGACGTTGTCGTCGTCTTGCCGTTTGTGCCTGTCACTCCAATTAAATGAAGGCGGTGGGTCGGCCGTCCGTAAAATGCGTCCGCTAAAATCGCCATCGCCCGCCGGCTGTCCGACACAAGAACGACGGGAACATCAACGGAAAGCGGTCGCTCGGCCACGATCGCCGCCGCTTTGCGCGCCACCGCTTCCTCGGCAAAGTCGTGTCCGTCTACTGTAAACCCTTTAAGGCAAAAAAAGAGAGAACCGGGGGCAACGCGGCGCGAGTCCATTTCGAGCGCCACGATATCGGGATTGCCTCCATGGTGCACCCAAAAACCGGGCAAGTGTGACAGCAGCGTCAGCAGTTTCATATTTCGTTCATCCCTTTCGCTTCGAAATCGTCCGCTCCGTTAGGCAGACAGCGGAAAAAGGGGCACAACCAACCCGATGTGTCATCGCATCGGTCGCCCCTTGCACGTTCGTCTTACCGTTCTTCCGCCGCTTCGCGTTTCGCCAAATAAATGCGGACCGTTGAGCCTTCTTTCACTTTCGCCCCTGGCTTCGGGGATTGTTCCACAACGACATCTCCCTCGCCACTAACATCTAATTTTAAGTCAAAAAGCTGCTCTTGCAAATCATTTTTTGTCATTCCGATCAAGTTTGGCACTTCAATGACTTTCGGCTCGTTCCAGTCGCGCTCCTTCTCGAGCTGGTCTTTGCGGGGCTTCACGCCCAACGTGCGCAAACTATCTTCCATAATTTTCCCCACAATCGGGGCAGCGACCGTGCCGCCGAACTGAACCGTTCCTTTCGGGTTGTCGACGGCGACGTACACGACAAGCTTCGGGTCATCCGCCGGAGCGAAGCCGATGAACGAAACGATATGGTTGTTTTGCAAATAGCGGCCGCCTTGCGCCTTTTGCGCCGTTCCCGTTTTTCCACCGACGCGGTACCCTTCGACATACGCCTTTTTCCCTGTTCCTTGAGCGACGACGCTCTCAAGTGCGTAACGGACTTGTTTCGATGTTTCCTCGGAAATGACGCGCCGTTTCGCTTTTGGCGTGTTGCGGCGGACGATCTCTCCTGTTTCCGGGTCGACCCACTGCTTGGCAATGTACGGAGTGTACAAAATGCCGCCATTGATTGCCGCCGACACGGCAGCGACTTGCTGGATCGGCGTCACCGACACTCCTTGGCCAAACGCCGTCGTTGCCAGTTCCACCGGCCCAACCCGTTTCAAATCAAACAAAATGCCTGTTCCTTCGCCTTGCAAGTCAATGCCCGTTTTCTCACCAAAACCGAATTGCTTAATGTAACGAAACAACGTCTCCTTTCCAAGCCGCTCGCCAAGCTCGACAAACCCCGGGTTGCACGAGTTTTGCACGACTTCCAAAAACGTCTGATCTCCGTGGCCGCCTTTTTTCCAGCAGCGAAGCGTAGCGCCGGCTACTTTGGCGTAGCCCGGGTCAAAGAAATGGTCTTTCAGCAAATTCACCTTATGTTCCTCAAGCGCCGCGGCCAGCGTAATGATTTTAAACGTCGATCCCGGTTCGTACGTGCTCCAAATCGGCAAGTTGCGGTTGTAAATTTCCGGAGGAACGCTCCGGTAATCCGCTGGATTGAACGTCGGGCGGCTCGCCATCGCCAAAATTTCACCGGTGTTCGGGTCCATGGCGATCGCGATGATGCCGTCCGGATTGTATTTCGCCTCCGCGATGTCAAGTTCGCGCTCCATGATCGTCTGAATGCGCGAATCGATCGTCAACACCAAATTCAAGCCGTCAGTCGGCGGCGTATAGTCATCAGCGATATCGGGCATGCGCCGCCCTTTCGCATCGGAATAAAACTGCACGGAGCCGCGCTCGCCCCTCAGTTCCTTGTCATAATACAGCTCCAACCCGGTGAGCCCTTGGTTGTCAATGCCGGTGAAGCCGAGCACGTGCGACAAATAGCTGCCAAACGGATAGTAGCGCTTCGTATCTTCCGCGATATACACCCCATCCAAGTCGAGGGAGCGCACATTCGCCGCTTTTTCATCGGAAATTTTCCGCCCTTCTTTCAGGCGGACGATCGACGTTTTTTGCGTGATTTGTTTATAGATGGATTCGACCGAACCGCCCAGCACCCCTGCCAGCTTTTTCGCCGCCTCTGCCGGGTTTTTGACTTGCCGCGGAATGACATACACCGTCGGAGCGCTCATGTTCGTCGCCAGCGGGACGCCGTTGCGGTCCAAAATTTCGCCTCGCTTCGGCTCAAACGGAATGTTCCGGCCCCATAGCCCTTTCGCCCGTTCCGCTAATAGATCGCCGAGCCAAAATTGGACGTAGCCGAGACGGAGATCGATAATGGCAAAAATCAAAATCCCGATCAAAAACACGATCGTCAACCGCTTGCGCACGGTAACGTACGATACGCGCATATGGCGGAACCTCCTTCATGGTGGGCTCGTTCCACTATATGCTTGTACGCCCCGTTATAGAACGGCAAAAATCATTCGTGCGGCTCGGCTTCTTTCCGTAAAGCCGCCTCTTTCTCCTTCTCCGCCGCCGCTTTCTCCCATTGGCGCGGCGGAGCCAATTCAACAATTAAATAATCGCCTTTGCGCACCTCCGCTCCCGGACGAATGTTTTGGCTGACGACATAGCCGGTCCCTTTCGTGCTCGGCCGCAAGCCGAGTATATGAGCCACTTTCATAGCGTCGCGCAGCGAGAAGCCGCGCAAATCCGGCATCGTTGCCGCCCCGTCCGTTTTTAACACGACCCGTTCGCCCAAAAGAACGTGATCGCCGCCTTGCGGAAGCTGCTGCTCAACATATTTGCCGCGGCCGATCACGACCGGCACATATCCCTTGTCCTTCAGCTGCTTGGCTGCCGAAGCCGCCGGCTGGCCGATCCATGAATCAAGCGCCTGCGGTTTTGCAGTCTTTGCTTTCATTCGTTTTTCCCCGTTCGGTTCAATATGCAAATATTGCAAACTGCTTTTCATCACCGTCGTAAAAATTTGCGACACCGGCGCCGCTCCGGTTTCGGTCACATCGAGGTGCGGCTGTTGGACCGCGACATACATGAGAAGCTTCGGATCATCCGTCGGCGCCATGCCTAAAAACGAAAAAATGTAGTTTTCCCGTCCGGTCAAATAGCCCCCGGAAGCCGACGGAATTTGCGCCGTCCCCGTTTTGCCGGCGACGCGGTAGCCGTTGATTTGGTACGGACGGCCGGTGCCGTGCTCGGACGTGACGACCGTCTCTAAAATGGCGCGCACTTTGCGCGCGGTTTCCGCCGTAATCGGCTCGCCGACCACGGTCGGCCCATGATCGAGCACGACTTTGCCGCTGTCTGGGTCGACGACTTTCTCGATGACATACGGCTTCATCATTTTCCCATCGTTGGCGATCGCCGTCGCCGCTTGGATTTGCTGGATTGGCGTCACCGATGTCCCTTGGCCGAATCCGGTCGTAATTCGTTCAATCGGGTAGCGATAGCGGATTTGCCCGACCGCTTCGTTCGGCAAATCGATGCCCGTTTTCCGGTCAAAATGGAAACGGTGCAAATATTGCAAAAACCGATCTTCACCAAGCTTTTCTTTCACTAAAATCGAAAAGGCGACGTTTGAAGAGCGCTGCACCCCTTCATTAAACGTGATCGTCCCCCAGCCGACATCGTTATGGTCGCGGATCGTGTTCGGCCCCACTTTGTAGGAACCGGAGCGATACGTTTCGTTGCCGTTATACACTCCTTCGTTGATGGCCGCCGCGAGCGTGAACACTTTCATCGTCGATCCCGGCTCATACGGATAGGAAATGGCGTCATTTAAAAAGTTCGTAATATCACGCTTGTTTGGGTCGAAGCTCGGACGCGTCGCCATCGCCAAAATTTTCCCTGTTTTTGGATCAGCGACGATGGCGATCATTTTTTTCGGCTTGTATTGCTTCTCGACACTGCTCATCGCATCTTCCAAAAACGATTGAATCTTTCCGTCGATCGTCAAATAGACGTTTGCCCCATTGTCCGGCTTGACAATGCGCTCTTCCCCCCCGGGGAGGCGGAAGCCGTTTGCGTCGCCGGCAAACGACACATAGCCGTCTTTTTCACGCAAATACCGGTCAAGTTCTTTTTCCACGCCCATTTTGCCGACCGTTTCGTTAGCTTCATTTTTTTGCGCGTAGCCGATGACGTGCGACGCAAACACGCCGTTCGGATAAAACCGGCTCGTGTCGCGGATGAAAGCGATGCCTGGCAAATGGAGCGCTTCGATTTTCCGTTTCAGCTCAAAACTGATGTTGCGGCCGTAGGACCCAAACTCGACTTGCTTCGCTTTTTTGGTCAAAATGCGCTCCATCGCCTCGACGTCCATGCCAAGCAACGGGGCGAGTTGTTCCGCTGTTTTTTTCGGATCGACCACATGGTGCGGATGATCCGGATCGGTTGTCATCTTCGGATCCAAAACGGCCACAACCGTATACGACGGCACATCTTCAGCCAAAACGGCGCCGTTGCGTTCGAAAATCGTTCCGCGCTTCGCCTTGATCGTCCGCGTTTGTTGATGCTGCCGCTCCGCGATCACAGCCAGCGTTTGGCCGTCCGCTTTGCCGGTCCATTCAAGCTGCACAAAGCGGGCGAACAACAGAGAAAAGAGAAAGCCGAACAGGCAAAACAGGATGAACGCTCCCTGATGGGTGTTGCGATGCTTTCTTGCCTCCATCGCCGATCATTCCTGCACAACTTTCACATGGTTTTCGTTGAGCGACAAACCGAGCTCTTTTGCCTTTTGCAAAATGCGCTCGTACGCGCTCAGCCGTTGCACCTCGATATATAGGTCATTGTTCTCCTTTTTCTGCTCGTCAATCGACGCCTCGAGCTTTTGCACCCCTTTGTTCAATTCGTAAATGCGCACTTGGTTCGAGACGATATGAACCGCCGCATAGAAAACAAACAAGCAAAACAACACAAACAGCATCTTTTCAGCCAGCGACAGGCGAAAGCGCTGCTTCCGCCGCGTCTTCGGGCTTGGCGGTGACGCCGGATGTCGTTGTTCGCGCGCGACTTTGACTGCTGCATCGTTCACATTTTTCCCCTCCTGTTTCTCCATGCATTCGTTTTTCGCCGCAATGGGCGGCGCCCGCATTGAAATTTGGTTGTGTTTCCCCGCTATTTTCGTCATCTACAGCTTTTCGGCAATGCGGAGTTTGGCCGAACGGGCGCGACGGTTTCGTTCGAGCTCTTCCTCGGAAGGAACGATCGGTTTTTTTGTAATGATTTTCAGCACGGGGCGGTAGTCGTCGGGGAGAACCGGAAGCCCCGGGGGCAATGGCGGGCTTTCGCTCGCCTTTTTAAACGTTTCTTTGCAAATGCGGTCTTCAAGCGAATGAAACGTAATGACGCTCACCCGACCGCCGGGGGCGAGCAGTTCGATCGCCTGCTCGAGCGCCTCGCGAAACGCCTCAAGTTCGTCGTTGACCGCGATGCGAAGCGCCTGAAAAATGCGTTTGGCCGGGTGTCCGCCGCTGCGGCGCGCCGGAGCGGGAATCGCTTCCTTAATCACCTCAACGAGCTCCCCCGTCGTTTTAATCGGCCTCGTGCGGCGCACTTCCTCGATTTTGCGCGCCACTTGCTTCGAAAACTTCTCTTCGCCGTAACGGAAAAAGATGCGGACGAGCTCCTCGTATGGCCAGCGGTTGACAATCTCCGCCGCCGTCAGCCGCTGCTTGCGGTCCATCCGCATATCAAGCGGCGCATCGTGCTGATAGCTGAAGCCGCGCTCGGGTTCGTCGAGCTGCGGCGAAGAAACACCCAAATCAAACAAGACGCCATCGACGGACTTGACGCCAAGCGCCGAAAGCTCCTCTTGCAAAAACCGGAAGTTCCGGTGCACAAACTGCACTTGCCGGCCGTAGCGGGCGAGCCGTTCGCGCGCATGCATGATGGCGGCTTCGTCTTGGTCAAAGGCAAACAGCTTCCCACGTGCCGACAAACGGGAGAGCAAATACTCGCTATGGCCGCCGCCGCCCAGCGTACAATCGACGTAAATGCCGTCAGGTCGGATGTTCAGCCCATCGACTGCCTCTTTCAGCAACACGGTTGTATGTTGAAACACATGTCCACCACCTTCGTTGCATAAAGCCACACTCACATCGGCCAGTGGCCGCCTCCTTATTATATCGCAAAGATGGACAAAATTTTAGCTTTTTTTGTAAAAAAACGTCCTTTTTTGTTTCTTTTTGTCGGACGGACCAATCACGGCCATCCTGGCGGCTTCACCCCTTTACTTTTATTTCCATTTCGTGAATATTGTTTTTTTACAATTCATTTCACAAAAAAGAAAATCCTGCTCAAAGCAGGATGTTTCTTTTCGACTTTTTCTTTGAAAAAGCCTCACATATATACAATTTTATGCATTCCATTGCCAGGACTGCGAATGTCCAAAAGTTTTTCTACAAAATCAAATCCGTAGCGGTTGATGTAATAAAACACGTTCCAAACCCGCTCCTGGAGCGCACCGTTCGGCCGAAGCGACGTCTCGATGCGCCAAAATTTCCGCCGCTCCGCCTCATGTTTGCGCAACAGCGCCCGCTCGAGCGCGTGCTGAAGAAACTCGATTTGCGCCTGAATGATGGCGGCATTTTTCGCCACCAATCCCTCCAATCCGCGGTCAATCGCCACCCCAAGCTCACGGAGCGGCCGGTGCGCCGCGTCAATGTCCGCCTTCGCTTTGGCAAACGCCGAAGCAAGCGGCGCTTGAGCGGTCGCCTCCCGCCACTCCCGCTTTGCTTCATCGAGCCGCCCGGACAATACATCAGCCACCTCAAGGCCGATATCGGACAGGTCGGTTTGCAGCGAACGGCTGACGATTGTCGCCTGCAGACGCGGCACGACCGGAGGCATTTCTAGGTCGAAAAGCGGAAACGCCTCTTTCAATTCCGCCCAATAAGCGATCTCCCCCGGTCCGGCAACGAAAGCGAGCGTCGGCAGCAAATGCTCTTGCATGAGCGGACGGGTGACGACATTGTTGCTGAAACGGGCCGGATTCGTTTCGGCAAGCTCAAGCAGCTCTTCTCTTGTCCAAACGAGAGTTCCCGCTTTATTGTGAAACAGGCCGCGTTCCTCATCATACTGCAAAAGCGAACGTTCACGGCCGTCGTAATAAAACAAGTTGGCCGCGTCACAACCGATTTCAATCAGCGGCGCATATCCGAGCGCGCGCAACGCCTCTTGCTGAGCGAGCACCACGGCCGTCACATCGCGATGGCGTTCAATGAGCGCGGCGAAAAAGCGGCGCTCAAGCGGCCGCACCGCCGCATCGCCAGCGTTCAAAACAACTAAACCGTGATCAGCGAACAACCGGAGCACAATGGCGGCAAAAAAGTCGACAAACGTGCGCGCCTCATCAAGACACGATGACAAAAAGAAGAGCAGCTCATTCGTCACGTCCGTTTCCCCATACGTTTTGACGACGCGCTCGATCCACTCTTTCGCAGCCATCCGGTCCAGCAGCACATCGGCAGCCATCCGTTTTTCGTTCGTTTTGTGTGGGTACGCTGCTTTTTTTACTTCTCCTTCCTCAACGACATAGACATGATCGATTTCCGCGATGTCATGATCTTCGCCGGCGATCCAAAACAGCGGCACGACCGGGACGCCCAATTTTCGTTCCTGCTCTTTGGCAAGCTGGATGATGGTGATGATCTTATAAATCGTATACAGCGGCCCAGTCAACAGCCCGGCTTGCTGCCCGCCGACAATGACGACGCTTCGCTCGTTGCGCAGTTTCTCAATGTTTGCCATCGTAGCCACACTCGCCGAGAAGCGCCGGTGATAAGCGCGCAAATAGTCGGCAAGCCCTTCTCGGTCATAGGTTCTTCCTTGCAAATAGGCCAACCGCCGACAAAACGCTTCATCGTCCGCCTGGGCATAAGCGAAGCCGCTCTCTGCTGGAAACGCGCCGGTTATGTAATCAGCCGCCAATTTCGTCGCTGCTGGCAACGGAATTTCGCGAACTTCCATGGCGAAAAACTCCCTTTCTTATGTATTCTTTCATGAGTATAGCACGTTTATGGCCAAGAGAAAAAAAGCTTGCTCGGCCACACTAAAGGCTCATCGCAACGCGCATGGCCATTCCGTATACAAGCAGCCCGGCGTAAAGAGAGGCAAAAATGAGAAAACTCGCCCGCCAAAAGACGCGGAACACCGTCCGCAAACGAAAGTCCGCCGTTTTCCGCCAATAGCCAAGCGCGATCGCCGCGTGCAGACCAAACAAAAAGAGAAGAAGAGGAACGAAGTACGATTTTCCAAACAGCACTGTCAGCAAAAAATAGACAGCGGCGATGAAAAAAGCAGTCGCAGCGTTGACCGCGGCGTAAAACGCTGCCCGCCTCCGCCTGCCGACCAAGCGTGCTCCGAAGTAGACGAGCAAAAACAGCAGAAGCGGCGCGGTCACAAACGTCGCCAGCGTCGAAGCGAGCCAATCACCCATCCGTCTCTCCCCCTTCCTTCCCTTTCACCGCGCAAAAGACAAAGCGGACGACCGGCAGCATAGCGCCGCGCGCCTCCCCTTGTTTCAACACATAGCCCAAAATGGCGTCAATCTCCGTCCGGCGCCCGTTCGCCAAGTCCATATACATCGACGAATAGTTGTCCGCTGTTTTTTGGCATATGCGGACGACGCGCTCCCACGCCCGATTGGCGTCTTCAAGCGGCAGCACGTTCCGCACCTCATCAAACAGCTGCCTCATCATATCGCGGTACGGAGCCGTTTCTAGCAGCGCCCCGTTTTTCACTTGCAATAGAGCGGTGAGCGGATTGATGACTGCGTTGACGACAAGCTTGTCCACAAGAATGCGCTCCCAATCATCGGCCCATTCGATCGGAAAGCCGCGCTCCCCTTCCCGAAGCTCCCAGGCGTCGCCAAATGAACCATAGCGGGAAGCAAGTGTCAGCTTTCCGGCGCCCGTATGCGCCACCGTCCGGTCATCCAGCTTCATGGCACCATGCTCCACGACGCCGACGAGGACATTTTTGTCGGCAAACATCGTCAACTGCTCGAGATGCCCCATGCCGTTTTGCAAAAAAACGAGCGTGCGAACGCGGCGAAACGCGTCGATTTGCGCACAGACGGAAGCGAGATCGTACTGTTTGACGGTCACAAACACGAGCGGCTCGTCCAGCTCTGCTCCAGCAAACGGCTGCGCGCGCACCGCCACGACCGATGTCTCGCCATCTTTTTTCAGCGCCACACCATGCTCGGCAAGCTGCCTTGCTTGGGACGGACGCCTCGTATAGACCGTCACCCCATGGCGCCGCCCAAGATAAGCGGCGAGCAGCAATCCGATTGCTCCGCCGCCGACAATCCCAATGTTCAATCCTTCTCCCCCGCTTTCTTGCAACATGGCGTTAGCCTTATTTTAGCAGAGATCTTCTTCTTCCGTTAAGAAAAAAAGCCGGCGAAAAGCCAGCCTTTACCCTTCGTCGACGCCTTCAGCCACTGCATTCGGCGCCGGTTTCCCGCTGTCTGTCACCATTTTGCGCGCCCGCTCCATAATGGAAAGCAGCGTTTTATACTCCTCCTGGATCGCAGCTAGTTGTTTTTGCAGCGATTCTTTTTCCATTTGCAACTTCGTTACCATTTGCTGCAGCTGCTCCATGTCATTTTTGAGCGCCCGGTTTTCATCGGCCGTCCGTCGGGCGTCGCGCGCCTTTTGCTCCTCAGCTTGCAAAAAGGCCAGCACTTCCGCCCATGACAAATGGCTTTTGACTGCCGCTTCCACCTTCGCCTGCCCCTCGCTTTCCTTCGTTGATGAGGTTTCTTTTTTTCGCATCTTCCGTTCTTGCTTGGCTTGCTCGATCTCCTCCTTGTACTGCTTGCGAACGCACGAATTCCAGCGAAATCCGCACGCTGCCGCCGTCCGCGACAAGCGCCGCCCGACTTCGGCAAACGCCTCCAGTTGGGTGCCGCCTTCGCGAATATACTGAAGCACAACATTCGCCAACAACTCATCCTCTTCTTTCGTCCATGCGTCTTGACGCACTCCCGTCATCCCCTTCCCCCCTTATCGCCGCTTTGTCATTATATGTATGCGGCTAGTAGAAACGGTAGAAGGAAAAAATTACTTCTTACGCAAAAAAGGACGCAATGCCTGTTCATGTTCGGCCGACCCCCACAGCTCGGCGCAACGGGCGATCTCGGCGAAGAACTGCTCTCGAAACCAAGCTGTTCGCCATTTTTCGCCGGCTGCGGCCTTATATGCCTGCAAGACGGAAAGCGATCGCTCCGCATAAGGCGCCAGCCGTTCACGCCATTGTTCGCGCCAATGTTCGGCTGGTAGGATGGCGTCAACCCAACCGCACGCTTCCATCGCCTCCGCCGTCATCGGCTCGGCGCGCAGCAATAAGTCAAGCGCCCGCCCGTACGGAAGTTTGGCAAACAGCATCGACGCTCCTCCCCAGCCGGTTGTAATGCCAAGCCGGCCTTGCACAAATCCGATCCGGCTTCCTTCTTTGGCAAAGCGAAAATCGCAAGCGGTCGCCAGCTCGCAGCCGCCCCCCATCGCTGTTCCGTTGACAAGGGCGGCCGTCGGCTTCGGAAACGTCAGCAGCCTGTACAGCAGCTCTCCCATGCGCATGAGCATCTGTCTTGCCTCCGTGCCGCGCAAATGCCCAAACTCGCTCAAATCGCCGCCGGAGCAAAACGCCTCGCTGCCGGCGCCGGTAATGGCGAACACTTTCACCTGTGGATCAGCCGCCGCCTGTTCCATCGCCTCCTCAAGCGCCCCCATCACGGCAAAATTGATCGCATTCCGTTTCTCTGGACGGCAAATCGTAAACAGCGCAATGCCGTCATGATGCTCCAACATGGCTTCCATCAGCACGTCTCTCCTTTCTTCATCAATGAATTGGGCGCGTTCTCTTCAATTTCCTGCCTCACGACGAAAAAAACTGCCGCCTGGACGAACAGCGTTGATTTTTTGCAGACAATCAAAAAGGCTGTCCTCTTTTCGGACAGCCTGTCGTTCGATGTCGGCCATTATTTGTTGACGACATCTCTTCCTTTGTATGTTCCGCATGCTTTGCAGACGCGGTGCGCCAATTTCCATTCGCCGCAGTTCGGGCATTGCACCATGCCTGGCACTTGCAGTTTAAAGTGCGTGCGGCGCAGCCGTTTTCTCGTTTTCGATGTTCTTCTAAAAGGTACTGCCATCATTCCCACCTCCTTGTCGGGCGCATTTTGGCATATCCATGCCGGCGGATCAGTCAACCTCGAGGCCGCCGTCCGCCGGCACACAAGGCGGCTGCCGGACGGTGCGCCATAGGCGCCATCGGCCGGCAACGCCGACTCACGATCATTCCTCTCGTTTTTCCTCGAAAAACTTGGCCAGCCCTGCAAGGCGAGGATCTACTTTCTTTTCCCGCTCTTGCATCGCTTTCTCCCATTCTTCTTCCGACAGAACGTCCCATCCTTCCCCATGTTGCGGCGCGCCGCCGGCAACCGGTCCTTCGGCGATCAGCTGCAACGGGATTTCAAGCAAAATCAACTCGCGGATGATAGGGTTCAAATCAATCGTGTCCCCCGCCACCATATGGGTGTCCTCATCGGTTTCCACGATGCCGCTGCCATCCGCAAAAAACGTCTCCGTCGTCTGAATGGAAAACGGATACGTCACATCGACAAGCGTCCGCGAGCAAGGCAACACCATCGTTCCGGACAATGTCAAATGAAACGTGAATTTTGTCGACCCGACATCCGCTTTTCCTTGGACGTGCACCGGCGAAATATCGCGGATCAACGTGTCAATTTGTTTTAAATCAGACACATCGACCGTCTCATCAATCGCCATTTCCTTATGTTGAAAACGGCGAAGCTGTTGGACCGTCCATTTCATATCATCACCTCAAGGCAACGAATAAAATTATACGTTTCGTTTCTAGTTTTGTCAATGTTTTTTCTTTACAACCACTCATTCCTTGGAAAAGAACGGCATACTCCCATCATGTCCAAATGCCATTCCGAACATGCACGGTCGGCGCGCGGACATCGGAAAACGGTCGACCGCTTCGTTTCTTTTGCTGTCCTCACCGCATGTTGCCGTTGATCTTCGCCGCTTTCTATTCCATACTAAGTTCAGATAGAATAGACAGCCATTTCGTTGCGGCCAAGCCGCGCGAATCGCCATGAAAGGAGCGAAAAAAGGTGAAAGCCGTCGGCGTGATCGTGGAATACAACCCGTTTCACAACGGTCATTTCCACCATTTGAACGAAACGAGGCAAAAGACAGATGCGGACTGTTTGATCGCCGTTATGAGCGGAAACTTCTTGCAGCGCGGTGAGCCGGCCATCGTCTCCAAATGGGCGCGGGCTAAAATGGCGCTCGCCGCCGGCGTAGATGTGGTCATCGAGCTGCCGTACGCCTTCGCTGTGCAAGCGGCTGAACAGTTCGCACATGGGGCGGTGCAGCTGCTTGCGGCGATCGGCTGCCAAGAGCTTTGCTTTGGCAGCGAATCGGGGGAAATTTCCGCTTTTTTATCCGCGGCCAAAACATGGCTTGAACAGAAGGAAACGTTCGATTCCCTCATCCGCACCGGGCTTTCGCGCGGACAAAGCTTTCCGAAAGCCGCCGCTGAAGCGTGGCAAACGTTCGGCGCCGCTCCGCTTGATTTGTCCAAGCCAAACAACGTGCTTGGTTTCGCGTATGTGAAAGCCATTTGGCAAAACAAGCTGGCGATGATGCCGCGCACGATTCCGCGGCTGGCCGCCGGCTATCATGACGAATCATTTTCCCACCCGTCGATTGCGAGCGCCACCAGCCTGCGGAAAACATTGCGACAAACCGGTCGTCTCGAGTCGATCGCGGCGTACGTTCCGCCCGCTGCGCTCGAACAACTCCGCCAATACCGGGAGACATACGGGCGCTTTCACGATTGGGAAGTGTATTTTCCGCTCCTAAAATATCGGCTGTTGACCGCCACAGAGGCCGACTTGCGCCGCATCGCCGGCGTGGAGGAAGGGATCGAACACCGGCTGAAGCAACACATCGCCCACGCCGAAACGTTTGCCGCCTTCATCGCCGCTGTCAAAACGAAGCGATACACCTGGACAAGGCTGCAACGCCTATGCGCGCATGTGTTGACGAATTTCACAAAAGAGGAGCAAGCCAAAGCGGCCAACCCGACCTATATCCGGCTGCTCGGCATGAGTGAAACCGGCCGCCGCTACTTAAAGCAGGTGAAAAAAAGCGCTGCGCTCCCGCTCGTCGCCAGAGCATCCAAACTCAATGGCGACCCTCTTTATGAGCAAGAAAAAAGAGCGGCAGCTGTGTACGCCGCCGCTTTTCCGGAGCCGCTCTACAGCGCCGCGCTGAAAGAAGAATACGCCACGGCGCCGATTTACGCTTCCGGCATCGAACGCAAATAACGAACTGCCTCGTCGAACGTATCGACCGGGACGATTTTCATATGCGTCCCGATTTTTTTCGCCGTCCGCACCGCCTCGCGATAGTTCGACGTCGGCGCACCATGTTCGTTCGGGGCGAAAAACACCTCGGCTCCTTCGCGGTCAGCGGCCACGACTTTTTGCGAAACACCGCCGATCGGCCCGACGTTTCCGTCAAGATCAATCGTCCCGGTGCCGGCGATTTTATGACCTTTTGTAATATCTTCATCGACAAGTTGGTTGTAAATTTCAAGTGAAAACATGAGCCCAGCCGACGGTCCGCCGATTTGTTCCGACTCCACGTCAACCGGCGGGTCGGTGCGGACGTCATAATCGGTCATGAGTGTCACCCCAAGGCCGACTTGGTTCGGGTGCTGTCGAAACGGCTTGAGCTCGAGCTCTGTTTCCTGCCGCTTCCGGCCGCGAATGAATGCGACGCGGACGCGATCACCCGCTTGTTTTCCGCGAATGTAGTTGACCATCTGCTCCGATGTGCCGAGCGGCTTTCCGTCGATCGCGACGATGCGATCACCGGTCTTTAGACGGCCGGCGGCCGGCATATCCGGGAGGACGCTCATGACATAAACGCCATGAGGTTCATACGACACCGGCTTTCCGGCGTGGCGATAAGCGACGATGATCGCCGCTTCCTTCGACTGTTCCATGAGCTCAAGCTGGCGCATCGTATATTCCTTGTCGCTCTCCCCTTCCTGCTTGATTTCCTCGACCGGATGAAGCTCATAAAACGGGCGGATATGGGCCAACAAATACGCCATCACATTCGCCCGCCCCATCCGCACCGTCGTAAGCATCAACGTTCCCTTATCGCGGTCGCCGTTTTCCACGTGAACGAGCGGCTCCAAACTTTGCGCGCTTCCCGGCATCGTCACATAATACGGCAGCTTCATAAAAATGAGCAGAAAGATGAGGGCGGCGCCAAAGAAAAACAGGGCAATATACGTCCGTTTCTTCATTCGTGTGATGACTCCTTCCACTGTTCGATCGCTTGACGGATCGCTCCCACTTGCTTCCGCGCTTCCTCTTCCCCGCGAGCGATGATTTCCTCAATATCTGTGAACGCCCGCGAGCTATACTGTTCGACTCGCGGCCGGATCATAACGTCTGAGGCGAGCTGACGGTGAGCGACCAGCTCCGCTTGCAAAATATCGAGGCTCTGCCAAATGACATCGGCGATCGACGCAATTTCCGCCTTTGTGTTGAGCGGAGAGACATCGACAGCGATGACAATATCCGCTCCCATCGCTCGGGCGACCGACACTGGCACCCGGTCGACGACGCCGCCGTCGACAAGCAGTCTGCCATTCACCTCCGCCGGCACAAAAATGCCAGGAATTGAGATGCTCGCCCGCACCGCCTGGGCTGCTTCCCCTTGCCGAAACACGACTTTCTCTCCTGTCCGCAAATCAGCGGCGACAACAGCCACAGGCGGGGACATCTCCTCGATTCGTTTCCCTTTCGTCAACAAGCGAAGAAACTGCGTGATGCGCTCGCCAGCGATCAGCCCCATTTTCGGCACCGTCCAGTCAAGAAAATCGTTGCGTCGAAACGATTGAGCCAACCGATAGAGACGATGGAGGCCATGGCCGCTTGCGTAAAGGACGGCGACAAGCGCGCCGATGCTGCTGCCGGCCAAATAGGAAATCGGAATATGCTCCTCCTCAAGCACTTTCAATACCCCAAGATGGGCGAACCCGCGCGCTCCTCCCGACCCGAGCGCCAATCCGACTTTTGGCGGCACGCCTCCTCCCCCCTTTGTCGCAGCGCTATCCGCTTTCATCTTATGGTCTAAAACGCCCCCCTATGCTCGTATATTAGGTTATATGAGGTTGTACTACAAGAAACCGCACGGCAAAAAAGGGGGGAAAAAAGTGAAACAAAATTGGGGGGCGAAATGGAAAACCGTATTGCTCGCTTCCGCCGCCACCTTGTTTGCGTTTTCGCTCATTTGCTATCCAAAACAGTCGCTTGAAGCGTCCATTCGCGGTTTAAATATGTGGTGGGAGGTCGTCTTTCCATCGCTTTTGCCGTTTTTCATCGTCTCGGAACTGCTCATCAGCTTCGGCGTCGTCAGCTTCCTTGGCGTCTTGCTCGAGCCGCTCATGCGCCCGTTGTTTCGCGTCCCGGGCGTCGGCGGATTCGCCTGGGCCATGGGAATGGCGTCCGGCTACCCGTCTGGAGCCAAGCTGACCGCCCGCCTGTACCAGGAAAAACAGCTGACGACGATTGAAGCCGAACGGCTCTCGTCGTTCACCAATTCATCCAACCCACTTTTTATTTTTGGAGCTGTATCAGCGGGATTTTTCAACAACCCGCAACTCGGCCTTGTGCTGGCCGTTTCCCACTATTTAGGAAACATTAGCGTTGGGCTGATCATGCGCTTTCACGGCATCCGAAAAGAACAGAGGCAAGCGAAGCGGCAGCCACGCTCATTTTCGCTCCCGTATGCGCTGCGCACACTGCACCGCACGCGACTGAAAAACGAACAGCCGCTTGGCAAACTTCTTGGCGACGCCGTGCGTTCTTCTGTCCAAACACTGTTAATGATCGGCGGTTTTATTATTCTCTTTTCGGTTATGAATAAACTGCTGTATATGATGCATTTGACCGAACAGCTTGCCCCATTGCTGCGCCATCTGCTCCGCCTTGCCCAGCTGCCGGAGCAGCTTGACATCCCAGTGTTTTCCGGCTTGTTTGAAATTACACTCGGCAGCCAAATGATCAGTCAAACCGATGAGGCGATGCTGATGGAAAAAGCAGTGGCCACAAGCTTCGTCCTCGCTTTCGGCGGTTTTTCCGTCCAAGCGCAAGTCGCCAGCATTCTCGCCGAAGCGAACATCCGCTTTCAGCCGTTTTTCATCGCGCGTTTGCTGCACGGAGTGTTTGCCGCTTCCTTTACATACTTGCTTTGGAAACCGTTGTACATCAAAACAGCCGGCGGAATGCCGACTAACATCCCAGCGTTTCTTCACGCCGCCAAAGACGGCGCTTGGAATGAAGGCTGGCGGTTGCTGCAGCAATACGGGCCGCTCTTGACACTGTTGTTCCTTTGCCTTTATATATGGCTCGTCATCAAGGCAGCCAGTGAACCGCGCGGGCGCTCATAAGACGCTTGAGCGCCCAGCTTTTTGGCAGCAAAAAGCCATCGGGGCGGCTCGCGTCGTCTCGGCCGTGAGCCGCCCTTGACGGCAAAACCGGGCCGGCGCCGACTGCAACGTTCGCTTAAGCGGCTTTCATAAGGAAGCGTCAATCAGCGGCCGTGGACGCAAATTTCCGCTTCAGCGCCTGCTCAACAACCGGGGGCACGAGCTCGGAAATATCGCCGTTGTATTTCGCCACTTCTTTGACGATGCTCGAGCTTAAAAACGCATACTGGCTGTTCGTCATCATAAAAAACGTTTCAATGTTTTCATCAAGAACGCGGTTCATCGACGTAATTTGCATTTCGTATTCGAAATCGGACACAGCGCGCAAGCCGCGCAAAATGGCATTCGCTTTTTTGCTGCGGGCATAATCAACAAGCAGGCCGTGAAACGCTTCGACATGGACGTTCGGAAGCGTCCGCGTCACCTCACGAAGCAGCGCGATCCGCTCCTCGACAGTAAACAGCGGCTTTTTCGACGAGTTGTTCAACACCGCCACATACACTTGATCAAACACTTTCGCCCCTCGTTTAATAATATCCAAATGCCCGTACGTCACAGGGTCAAAGCTCCCGGGGCAAACCGCAATGCTCGCCATCGCTTCCATCCCCTTCCCATCTATAAATCGTCACACCGGTGATACCGTATGTTTCCCGCTTCCATCGTGTCAGGCCGCCGACCTCCTCCGGCAGCTCCGCCTCCGCCGAGTGTTCAGCGACGACGACGCCGTGCGGCTCCAGCAACTGACGCTCGGCGATCGACGACAGCAACGTCGGCCACTGTTTCTCTTTGTACGGCGGATCAAGGAAAATAACCGCAAAGCGGAGGCCGCGCTTCGCTGCTGCCTTCAGCGCCCGCTCGGCGTCGTTGCAGTAAATTTCCGCCCGCTTCTCAAGCCCGCAGGCCGCCACGTTTTTTCGGACCGTCTGCACCGCTTTCTTGTCATGATCGACGAAAATGACGCGCTCGATTCCTCGACTGAGCGCCTCGATGCCCAAGCCGCCGCTGCCAGCAAACAAATCAAGACCGTTGCCGCCTGAGAAATATGGCCCGATCATATTAAAGATCGCTTCTTTGACTTTATCGGTCGTCGGCCGTGTCGACATCCCTGGAACCGCTTGCAGACGCCGTCCTTTGCATGTCCCGGAAATCACTCTCATCGCCTTCACCCAATTCACCGTTTCAAGGTGGCTTTGTCATCCATTTGATTCGTTGTTTTCATGGTAATCTTACCATAAAGTTGATGATCGTCAAACTACGGAATTTTTTCGCCATTCATGTATAGAAATCGGCAAACGGTCCATAATGAGTAATGGCAACACGCTTCGTGCGTTGTTGCCAGTGACGGAGAAGACTTACGTTTCCCCATAAGTTCTTCCTCCGGTTTCTCCTCTCCCTTTTCTTTATTCTTTCCGATCCTTGTTCCGCCCTGCGCGGAGGCAAGGAACTGGAAAGGGCCTTGCGGGTTCATTTCCGCAAGGTTTTTTTTTGATTGCAATTCGCGAGGATGGCCGGTAAAGTTAAGGGTGGACGATGCTTGCAAGGGGGAACGATTCATGATCCAACGATTTATCGAACTTGGCGAAGGATATTCGGATATATATGAGCTGATTGCATTGGCGAAGGCCAACCGCCATCGTTTGTCCGGATTCTTTGTCTTCCATACGGTGAAAAAAGGCCAGGCGGTCGTCTCCTTGGCCGTTGTCCTTCATCCGACGGACCCCGGCGATTTCCAGCCGCTTTACATTTGCCGTGAAGGCATTCCCGATCCGTCCGTCAAGCCAAACAAACGGTACGAACTATTTATGGAAACCGCAAAGGAGCTGGGCATGGACGTCATTCACCTTGATGTTAAGCCATCGACGATGTTCGCTGAACTCGATTTATATTACCAACATTTGATCGGCATTATGCGGATGAATCGCTTCATCCCGCCGCTGCAGTAAACAAAGAAACAGCGGGCCGAAAAGCCGGCGTCGGCCTTTTTCGACCCGCTGTTTTCCTTCATCCAAGCGGATACGGGGAGTCTTTTTCCTTCTCCCCTTTCGATTCAAATTCCAGTTTTAAAAATGGGCGGTACGACGGCTCGACCCGCTTGACGAACGGAAGCGAGGCGAGCTTTTTCATGACATGGTCGACTTGCTCCATATCACAATACAGAACCGCATACTTCAGCCGTTTGGAAATGTAATGAATGTTGCCGAACCTGCGCAACTGTTTCCCATATTTCAGCGAATGAAGCCAAACGATAATCCCTTGCCGTTTTGGAAACATAGTCCCTTCCCCTTTTTTTATGTGCGGCAGCCGCAGCTTCCGCCCGCCCCGCAGCCACCGGAACAGCCCGCCGACAAAAAGTACGGATTTCCGGTCGGCACTTTCACATGTTCGGACACCGCTTTGCCGATCAGCACGCTGATCTCATCAAGCAACTCTTGCATCGCCTTCTCTGCCTCCTTAAAGGCGGCGACCGTCTCATGCAAATCGAGCTCCCGCTTCGCTTCGCGCACTTCTTTCATCACGTCGCGGTAATCAGGATGGTATTTTCCGAAGCGCTGCACTTCTTCGTAGCGCTCCTTCAGCTTGACAAAGCGAGCGATTAGCTGCTGGGCGCGGCGGTCTTGCTTCAGCCGCCAAAAGGCGCGGCGGTATTCGTCCGCCACGTCCGACTCGACAATCATTTTGGCCAACGCTTCTGCTTTATCTAAAATCTCGATGCGCTCGAGAGTCGCAATCTTCACCAAATGGCACCTCCATTACCCATCATACCATGAACGAAAAGAAAAGGAAAAGGAAAGAGATAGCAAAGAAGCAAACAAAAAAGGCGATCCAGACTGTGCCGAATCGCCTCTGTCCGCCTTTTAAACGATCGTCGTCATCTCTATCGGATGGCGACGTCAAATTCGTGCGTCATGCCGGTTGCTTTCCCATCATTGTAGACGAGCTCAAGACGGATGGTATGTTTCCCGCTCGGCAAACCGCGCACGATAAAGGCGGCCGTGTATACTTCCGTCATTTTTTGCCCGTTGACATAGACATGAATGTGTCCGCCGCCGCTCCCTTTGCGGAACGGAAAGTGGACGGCAACACATTCAATGAATACGTCGCTTCCTTTCACTTCATGCTTCACCTGAAGCGGACCGCCCACTGCTTCGGCGTGAGCGGAGGATGACGACGCCGGCTCAAAGAAGGCATACGCCGCGAGCAATATGACAGCCGCAAACCATGCGAACCACTTTGGCAAAGACATCACTCCCTTTCGAAACTAGTCTTTGCCATTGGCCGCCCGATTAGTCGCGCATGGCTTTAAACATTTGCCACATAAGCGACGCCATTTGCAACGATTGGGAGATTTTTTTCACTTTGTCAGGGATCGTCAGCTCATAGTGGCGCAAGGCGGCCAATTGGAACGTCGACAGTTCATGCGGACGGCGGGCAAGGAGCCGGTACCAGCGCGGCTGTTCGCGCAAAAACGCGCGCAACATCGGAGTTCCTTGCAGGTATTGCCATACATCTTTCCTCATCGCCACCACCCTTTAATCTTTGCGGAACGAAAACGGATGCGCTTCTTTGTTTCTTTGTTCTTGACCGGCCCCTTGAAATTCGGAAAGAATGCTTTGGATCGCCGCGATCGCCTGCTGGACGTTCGCCAAATGTTTTTGCACATCGGCTGCATCGATCTGTCCAAGCATAGACGCGAGCTTATCGAGCCATTTGTTCGTTCCTTTTTCCTCCTCTTTTGCCGCACCGTTTGTTTCCCGATACGGCTCCCATATGTCATCGTCTTCCCCGAACAAATACCAATCCTCATACACTTGTTTCCACGTCTTTTTGCCACTGCGCACCTCCTGGATGATTTTTGGATGTTTTTTCACAAACTGTTTAAACTGTTCAACGGAAGGATGCAGAGGCTTGACCATGGCGGTTCTCATCCCTTTCGTCCACTCATGCCTATCTGCCATATCATATCGCATCCAACACAGAGAGGTGCGCCCAATTTTTAGAGCGGCGTAAAGAAGTTTTGCGTATAGTAATCGGCGTAGACGCCAACGCCCAAGTGAGTGAACTCTTCGTTCAACATCATGTTCCGATGGTTTTGGCTGTTCAGCCATCCGATGGTCGCCTCAACGCCATCGACTTGATGGGCGGCGATATTTTCCCCGGCAAGCTGGAACGGAATGTGAAGCGCGCCAAGCCGCTTCGATAAATCGCCATACTGCGGCGACTCATGGGAGAAAAACCGGTGATCATGCATATCTCGGCTATGTTTTTCCGCGGCGGCAGCGGCCTTGTCATCCCACATGAGAGAGGAAAGCCCATGGCGACGGCGGATCAAATTCGTCCAGTCAAAAATTTGCTTCGCGTTGGCCGCATCAACAGCCTGTCGCTTTTCTTCCGACAGCGGCGCGGCCGCCGGCAGGCTGCCGCGGTAAACGAGCTCGTACGGCCGCAACTTGACGAACGTTTCTGCATCCATCAGGCGGATCGCCGCCACCTCGCCGGTAAAGCGGTCAACATACAGCTGAGCGTAGACGCTGCCAACTTTGACAACCGGCCTTGATGAGTAATCTTGTTCAGACAGCTCAAACCGGTATGTCCCGCTGCCTAGCTTAATCTCAATGTTCGATAGCACCGGCATCGTTTGAAAAATCGTCTGCAACCGCTGGCCGACCGCAAACGGTTCAACGTTCACCTTCTCTCCGCCGACAAGGGCGGTGACGACGCGACCGCGCAAGATGCCAATCTGCACGTACGACTCGGGTCGACGGCTGTACACCCACCAGTCATATCCGTAAGCTGACGGGTCGATTCGGTCTGGAGCGCCAAGCCGTTTTTTCGCCTCTTGCGCCGATTGCCCGATCAACGCAACGATGCCGGCCGTCGCCTTCGGCTCTTTCAACATGTATCGATTCGTCTCTGGCTGCTCCGGGGGGCTCGGGGGCGGCGGACTCGGCACAAAATAATACAATCCAATCAAGAAAAACAAAAAAAGGAAAAACCATTTCACACGGCAACTCCCGCTTTCTGCGCAATCTCCTTATTGCCATTATAGCCGTTTTTTAGAGGCCAAAAAAAGAGGACACCCAAAAAGAGCGCTCCTCCTCGAAAGAAGCCGTGTCCGTTGCGTTTGTCAATGGATGGCGTCTTGTTCGGAAATCTCGCTTAACGCACGACCCGCGCGTTCATCAGAATAGCGGTTCGTCGCCAAATCGCCGAGCGAGATGATGCCGACCAAACGCCCGTTTTCTACGACCGGGAGGCGGCGAATTTGGTGACGTGCCATCATATCTGCTGCCTTTTGCACCGAATCGTCCGGGGAAAGCGTGACGAGATCGCGGCTCATCACTTCCGTCACCGCAGTCGAACCGGGACGTTTTTCAGCCATGCCGCGCACGACAATATCGCGGTCGGTAATCATTCCGACAAGGCGGCCGTCATCGACAATCGGAATCGCCCCGACGTTGAAATCGCGCATTTTTACCGCCACTTCGTAGAGATTGTCAAGGGGCGTGCAATATTGCACATCCGTTGACATGACGTCCCGTACCGTTTGCATTCTTCGTCTCTCCTTTCTACCCGTATTGTGCGCCGGATCACACAAAAAAATGCGAGCGAAACGGAAACAATGGCAAACAATTCGTTGAAAAGCAAACCGTTTTCGTACTATTATAAATGAGGGGATGATTTCCTGTTTGGCGCTTTTACATATTGTGTTGTTAGGAGGAAGAAAGATGAAGTTTGAAAATACTGGACTGGAAAATCAGACGGTCGAACTGTCCCACCTTGATGACATTATGGAGCGCCACGGTTTTGTCCGCGCAGCGCAATGGGATTATGAACGGGTCACATACGACCGGAAATACGTCGTCAAAGAAGGCACCTACTATTTGCGCGTTCAAGGATACGCCATTGAGGGAGATGTCGATTCGCGCTATGCACTCATTAAGCTGCTCACGCCGATTTTAGGGAAACATTACTATCCACACGGCGTCGAATACGGCGATGATGAACATTTTCCGTCCTCTCTTGTCAGCCAATGCCAAAACGTGTTGGCGCAGGTCAAAAGCGAGCTTGAAAAAATCAAAGAATAATCAAAAAACGCATGAGAGCACGGTTCTCATGCGTTTTTTTCCGGCATGACAAGCCGTTTGACAACAATGTCGACCGCCTCGGCGACATATGGCGTCATCGCGGCGATCTCCTCGGCAATATGCTGTTGCAGCTGGCGGCAAACTTCCATCACCGGCGCCCCATATCGAATGGACATCTTGACCGTGACGCGGCACCGCTCGCCTTGAGCAACGGTGATGAACACCTCACAATCGTCAAGTGCGACCTCCGTCTGGCCGCGCACACACATCATGACAATGGTCAACAGCGTCGCCTCTACGGCGCTCCGTTTCCGATAGCGAAACGTGTTCACCGCCTTCTCCTCCCGCTGCACAAAATCACGTCTATACAGGCGTGTTGTATTCTATATAGATGCAATTTAAAGCTTTAACATTTTTCGTTTTTACCGGTCATTGCATCCGACTGCCGAATGACCGAACAACACCGCTTTCAGACCCATGAATGGGTCTTGGGAAGCGAGTCGTTGTTCGGTCGTCCGTCACGCCAAGGCGTGACGGGGGCAAGCCTGCGGCTTGCCCTCGACAGTCGAAACATCGATAAGTGGCTTTTCTATCCAAGATATGTTAAACGTTTTGGTTGCATCTATATATATGCAGCCATCCCTGCCCTTGCTCCTTGCCCGCCGGTTAAAAACCGAGCACCGCCTTGATGAGCGACGTCGTTTGGCCCCCTGGATAGAGGACATAAAGCAACCAGTAGACGACGACCCCGGTTGAGGCGCTGCCAAACCAAATGATGCTGGTGATCGGCCCAAGCCGACGATGGCGGGCCCTCTTGTCTTTCAATCCCGTCCAAATCGTGACAAGGCCAAATACGGCGCCAACTGTCGCCAGCACAATATGGAAAATAAGAAACAGCGTATAGTACACTTTGACGTTCTCCGGCCCGCCAAAGCTCGTATTGCCGATAAACAACGTCCGCGACATGTAAATGGTGAAAAACAGCAAAGCAAACACCGCTGCCGTCAGCATCACCTTTTTATGCGCTTCGATCCGCCTGCGGCTGATCAAATACCACCCATAAGCAACAAGCAAAGCGCTGATCACGATGCAGCTCGTGCTGATTGTCGGTAAAACGGCCATCGCTTCTCTCCCTTTCTTCTTTGTTCATCGTTTAGCGGCCAACCGCGCTTTACAGTTTGGTCGGCCGCAGCTCCATATCCATGCTTGGCTCTTTCTCCCGCTCCTTCCGATACCATTCGGTGAAGATGAAGAACAGCATCGTCCCGTACACGATTTCCTGGATGATTTTCATCAACACTCCGCCGAGCTGCTGATCATGGAGCGGCGACATCGATAAAAACATTTGCGGCCCGGTCAAATCAAGCGAAGCCAGCGTCCCTTGAGGAACGCATAAAGCCAGCGCGGCCATCCATGCTTTCGGGTCAGTATACGTCGCATAAAGCGGCGTATCGGTAAAAATGATGAGCGCGCAAGCCGGGGTCAACAGCATGCCGTCAGCGAAAATGTAACCCATTTTTTTTAAGCCGGACAATGTTTGCCACTCAGGAAGTTTATTAACAAGCGGCCACCACATGCAAAACGCAGCAACGAAAATGACCGAGGTAACAAAGGCATGCAGCCACATATTCATTTTCACAGCGTCAAAAATGAATGGAACGTGATAAAGCGAAAACAAACCGTTAAACAGCAGTAGCGCCACAATCGGCTTTGTCAACAACCGAAACACGCGGCGCACCGCTGCGAAACGGAACGCTCGCTCATAAAGCGGCGCCGGAATGCCTAAAATAAAACATTGCGGCACGATCAAATACAGCACTGCCATTTGCACCATATGGGCGGTGAACGTCAAATGGCCCATCAAATCCAGCGGAGACCCTTTGCATATATAAAGAAGCGCCATCCCGGTCCAAAAATATGCTTTCTGCTTCCCCGAAACGGCATCACCGAGGCCGAAACGCTGCCGCCATGGCCCGGTGATCCCCATGTACAGCAATGCAACCGCCACTAACACAAGCAAAAAAAACGGACTCCAAAGGGCGACGGGGCCAAACATTTGCAGCGATTGAAACATACGAATCCCCTCCTGATTGGTCCTTTCCCATTATACTACAAGACGCCGCGCCACAGCTATTCAAAAAAGGGGAAACCGGCGCAAAACCGATTCCCCCTTTTCTTACCACCAAATGACTGTTGTAAACGCCCAAACGAGCAAAAGCATAACCGCCACACCGCCGTAAATAAACATCGCCGGGAATTCGTGGCCTTTATGGCTCATGTGCATGAAATAATACAGCTGAAATGCGACCTGCACGGCGGCTAAAAGCAAAATAAACGGAACGACAAACCAATGGGAAAACTCTTCGTAACCAACGGCGGCGAAGGCGATGAGCGTCAACAAAATCATCAAAACGAATGCAATCATTTGATGGCGCATCTCTTCCGCGTTTTTCCGCCGGCGATACGCCAAATCGACGCGTTCATTTCCTGAATTCGTTTGATTCGCCATACGTTCACCCCACCATTCCCATCAAATATACAACGGTAAAAATGAACACCCAGACAACGTCAATGAAGTGCCAATACAGGCTTGCGACGTAAAATTTCGGGGCGTTGTATAAATTCAACCCACGCTTAGCATTGCGAATCATGAGCGTCAAAATCCAAAGCAACCCGAACGCGACGTGGCTTCCGTGCGTGCCAACGAGCGTGTAGAATGCTGAAGCGAAAGCGCTGGTCGTAAACTTATGGCCTTCATGCACATATTCATTGAACTCGTAAATTTCCAAGCCCAAAAAGCCGGCGCCAAGCAAAACAGTGATGCCAAACCAGAGCTGCATCTTTTTAAAGTCAAAGTTTTTCATATGATAAATGGCATACACGCTCGTCAAGCTGCTGGTTAGCAGCAGCATCGTTGCCATGAACACAACCGGCATTTGGAACAGTTCTTCCGCCGAAGGACCGCCGTTCGTTTTATCTTTCAGCGCCAAATAGGTGGCGAAGAGAGAGGCGAACAGCACCGTCTCTCCGCCTAAAAAGAGCCAGAAGCCGAGAAACTTATTTTTTCCCTCAAGGGTGGCGCGTTCCGGCGCGGCTGGAAACGTCTCGGCCGTCAATTTTTCCTCTGCATGCATCAGGCGTTCGCCTCCTTCTTCTCAAGTTCAAGCACTTCTTCTTTATGGATGTGGAAGCCGTGATCATCGATCACCGAGCGCAAGAACATCGAACCGAGCGTAATGAGCAGACCGAGAATGCCGACCGGCAAGCCCCATCCGGCGTCATTATGATACGTAAAGCCGAAGGCGGCGACAAACAGACCAAACGCAATGACAAACGGCAAAAACGACGAATTCGGCATATGGATGTCGCCAAGCGGTTCAGCTGGCGTCAATTCTTTTTTGCCTTCCATTTTTTCAAGCCAGAAAGCATCCAAGCCACGGACAAGCGGTGTTTGCGCAAAGTTGTACACCGGCGGCGGCGAAGCGATCGCCCATTCGAGCGTGCGGCCGTCGCCCCATGCATCGCCCGGCACTTTTTCGCCTTTTGCTGTCGTTACCACAATGTTAATAAGTAAAATAATCGTGGCAGCCGCCATAAAGAACGCACCGACCGTGCTGACGAAGTTCCCTGTCTCCCATCCTTGGTTCGGCAAATACGTAAACACGCGCCGCGGCATCCCTGTCAAACCAAGGAAGTGCTGAATAAAGAACGTTAAATGGAACCCGATAAAGAACAGCCAGAATGTCATTTTGCCGAGCGTTTCATTCAGCATGCGGCCAAACATTTTCGGCCACCAATAATGCGTGCCGGCAAGCAAAGCGAACACAACCCCGCCGACGATGACGTAATGGAAGTGCGCAACGACGAAATAGCTGTCATGGTATTGATAGTCCGCCGCCGCCGACGCCAACATGACCCCGGTCACCCCGCCCATGACGAACGACGGGATGAAGGCGACGGCATAATGCATCGGCGTTGTGAATTTGATGCTTCCGCCCCACATCGTAAACAGCCAGTTGAAAATTTTGACTCCTGTCGGAACGGCGATCGTCATCGTCGCGACGGCAAAGATGGCGTTCGCAATCGGCCCCATCCCGACCGTGAACATATGGTGCGCCCATACCATGAACCCTAAGAACGCGATGAGCACGGTCGCAAACACCATTGACGAATAGCCGAACAGCCGCTTGCGCGAGAACGTCGCAAAAATTTCCGAGAAAATGCCGAACGCCGGCAAAACAAGAATGTAGACTTCCGGATGGCCGAATACCCAGAACAAGTGCTCCCAAATGATCGTATTGCCGCCGGCAGCGGGGTTAAAGAAGTTGCCGCCAAACAGCCGATCCATCATCATGAAAATCAAGCCGACCGTAAGCGGCGGAAACGCAAACAAGATGAGCGCCGACGTCACAAACGTCGCCCATGTGAACATCGGCATGCGCATAAACGTCATGCCCGGAGCGCGCATGTTGATGATCGTCACAAGAAAGTTAATGGCACCCATGATCGTTCCGAAGCCGGAAATTTGCAGCCCGAGCGTATAAAAGTCGATGCCATGATGCGCTTTTGAGTCAAGCGACAGCGACGCATACGACGTCCAACCAGCGTCCGGTGCGCCGCCTAAAAACCATGAACAGTTCAAAAACAAACCACCGAAGAAAAACATCCAGAATCCAAGAGCGTTCAAAAACGGGAACGCGACGTCGCGCGCGCCGATCTGCAGCGGCACGACTGCGTTCATAAAGGCGAAAACAAGCGGCATCGCAGCCAAGAAAATCATCGTCGTTCCATGCATCGTCAGCACTTCGTTATACAAGCCGCCGACAAGGAAATCGTTGTTCGGCTTCGCGAGCTGAATGCGGATGAACAACGCCTCGAGACCACCGAGCAGGAAGAAAAACCCGCCGGAAATCAAGTACAGATGGGCGATTTTTTTATGGTCGACCGTTGTCAAATAATCCCACAAAACGGCGCCAACACCCTTTTTGCGCGCGATTGTACTCACGGTGAAACCTCCTTCTCATGCTTTATTCCACTTTTAAGCTCATCAAATATTTCGCCAATGCGTCAATTTGCTCTTCCGTCAAGTGGCCATATGTACCCGCCATTTTATTTCCAGGCTTCACGCTGTTCGGGTCTCTCAGCCATTTTTTCAGATTTTCTTCGTTATGCTCCAAAATACCGGCGATTCGTTCGCGATCGCCAAAGTTCGCCAAGTTCGGCGCTGTGCGTGCCTGTTCCGGACGCTTGTCCACAGGCGTCACCGCATGGCAGCCAATACAGCTTTTATTGAAAATCGCTTCGCCTTCTTTGGCAACCGGATCGGTGACAACCGGTTTTTTCACATTTTGCATCTTTTTCACCCAGGCGTCAAATTGGTCGCGCGGCAACGGCCGAACTTTAAAGTCCATCAGCGCATGGGACGGACCGCAAAGCTCCGCACATTTGCCGTAAAAGACGCCGCCGGCCTTATCGGTCGCTTTTTGATCAAAAACAAGCCAAAATTGGTTTTTGTTGTCGGTGTTCGTATCCATTTTGCCGCCGACCGCCGGAATCCAGAACGAATGTTTGACATCCGACGCAATCAAGTTGAAATACACTTTTTCATTCGTCGGCACGACCAAATCTTGGCTCGTGATAATGCCGTAATCCGGATATTCAAACTCCCACCAGTATTGGTTGGCGCGAACATTGACGACAACTGTATCCTTATCTCGTTTTTTGTCGTTCATCGCCTTGACGTCGGCGAGTTTAAATGTAGTCAATACCGTCGGCACAGCCAAAATGAGCAAGAGGATGATCGGAATGACAGTCCAAATAATTTCCAGCTTATGACTTCCTTCCACTTGCTTCGGGATTTTGTTTTCTTCCCCCTTGCGCCGCCGGAAGCGGATGACAACGTAAACGAAGATGATCGCCACGACGACAATGACGAGCACCATGATCGATGTGCTCAACAACATGAGCGAATACTGCATGTCCGCTACTTCACCGGCGGGCTGGAGCGTCGATAAAAACGGCTTGCCGCAGCCGGCGAGCAACAGCGCCATCATCCCGAACAGGGAAAATAAGCGCCAGTTACAGAGCCCCTTGTTCATAGCCTAATCAAACCCCTCTTTCCTTTGATGGATAAATGTGTATGTCAATTCTTTCACAAAGAAAGAATTTTAACCTGCTCACCAAATCGTAGCGATGACCATTGCCACGAACAAAATGGTCAAATAGTTGAGCGAATAGACGAACATCCACTTCGCCCATTTGATGTCATCTTTCATTTTCAAACCCGCCAATCCCAGCAGCAGCCAGCCGACATTGAGCAGCGTGGCCACGACTAAAAATGGAACGCCAAGCGAGAACAAGTAAAACGGCAACGGCAGCAAACACGCCACCCAAACGATGATTTGCCGCTTCGTCATGGCGAATCCATGGACGACCGGCAGCATCGGGATGCCGGCGGTGCGGTATTCTTCACACCGCTTCATCGCCAACGCCAAAAAGTGCGGCGGCTGCCACAAAAACATGATTAAAAACAGGATGAACGGAACAATATGGAAATCCGGATCAACCGCCGTCCAGCCGATCACCGGCGGCACCGCGCCGGAAATGCTGCCGACAACGGTGTTGATCGTGTAATGGCGCTTCGTCCAAAGCGTATATAAAAAGACGTATGTCACCATACCGATCAATCCAACGACAGCAGCCGTAACCGTTGTCATAAGCAGGCTCATCTCGCCGATTGCGACAAGACCAATCCCAAGCCAAAGCACCCGCCGCGGATCCATCGTCCCGGTGACGGTCGGGCGTGCTTTCGTTCGCTCCATATATTGATCAATGTCGCGGTCAATGTAGTTGTTGATCGCACATGAACCCGCGATGACAAGCGCTGCCCCAAACAGCGTGAAAAAAACAAGATGCAGGTTCTCCAAAAAGTGTTCCCCAGTAAAATAAAACGCCAGCCACATCCCGGCGAACGTCGTAATCAAATTCGAATTGACGATTCCGATTTTCACAACAGACGATAACTCTCTCCAAACTGTCTTGACGCTCACATGCGAGCGATGACCGGCATCGGCCGCATCCTGGTGCACCGCTTTCAATTCGGCCATGTCTCCTGTTCCTCCTCGCTGCGCCGCTCCTTGCCCGGCCGGCGCCGTGATGTTGCCTGAAATTCTTTCCAACGCCAAATAGCCAAAACGGGCTGTTTCCTCTTTATATTAAATCACATTTTTTCCTCATCATGTGAACTTTTTTTGAATAATTTGTGTCAAATTTTTGAATGCGCGCACCCAAAACGGCTCATTCGCTTGTCCCATTAATATTTCTAGCAAACTTAATCGACTTATTCAATATGCAAACGTCATTTTGTGTTTCCGGCCGCCATCGTGTAAAATAGATTTGGCTTGGCAGCACGGTTGGCTGCAATAAAATCCATCACTTTACTAATATGGACAAAATCACAGTTTCTCAATACAAGAAGGTGAAGATTTTGCAACGTTCACTGAAATGGTTTGCCTCGGCAACCACGTTGGCAATGTTGTTTGTTTTAATTGGTGGAGCGCTTGTGACCAAAACCGGCTCCGGCATGGGGTGCGGCCGATCATGGCCGCTGTGCAACGGCCAATGGGTGCCGGATCAGATTACGCCTGAGCTCATCATCGAGCTGAGCCATCGACTCGTTTCCGGCTTTGCCGGCATCATGGTGCTCATCCTTTCCATCTGGGCGTGGAGAGCCATTGGCCATGTGCGGGAGACAAAGTTTTTAGCTGTCATATCGTTTGTCTTTCTCGTCTTGCAAGGGCTGATCGGCGCCGCCGCGGTCGTGTGGGGGCAGTCCGATTTCGTCCTCGCCTTGCATTTCGGCATTTCGCTCATTTCGTTTGCCGCTGTGTTGCTGTTGACGCTATTGATTTTTGAAATCGACAAAACGTTTTCCGCCGCTTCCCTTTCGCTTGACGGCAAAATGCGGTTTCATATTTACGGCATCACCATATACTCATACATCGTCGTCTACACCGGGGCGCTCGTGCGCCATACGAACGCCAGCCTCGCCTGTCCGAGCTGGCCGCTTTGCGCGAAAACGCGCCTCCTCCCGGCTCAGTTTCATGAATGGGTGCAGATGGGTCATCGATTGGCCGCTCTTGTCATCATCATTTGGATCGCTGCTGCCGCCATACACGCTGTGCGTCATTATCGCGAACAGCCGGTCATCTACTACGGATGGCTCATCGCTCTTTTGCTCGTGCTCGCGCAAATGACAACCGGAGCGCTTGTCGTTTTTACGCAGCTGAATTTATACATTGCCTTGGCGCATGCCTTTTTCATTTCCTGCCTGTTCGGCGTGCTCAGCTATTTATTGCTCTTGGCGCTCCGCACCCGCCGGGCGCCGGTAAAAGCCGCCGACCACTCAGCCGAGGAAGCGGCGCCGGCCACGTTGAAATGACGGCCATCCATCCGCAAACAAAAAGGGATGCCCGCCAAAACTTGGGCACCCCTTTTTTTGTTCGGTATAGACCGTTTCATTTGGACAGCTCAATCAGCAAATCGCCCGCCTGAATGGCGTCGCCGCTTTTGACGTAAATGTCTTTGACAATGCCGGCAAACGGCGCCTGCACCGTCGTTTCCATCTTCATGGCTTCCGTTACCATCAAATGGTCGCCTTTGTCAACTTTTTCCCCTTTCTCCACGAGCACTTTCACCACCGTGCCCGGCATCGTGGCGGCAATGTGGTTCGGATTCGTCCGATCGGCCTTGATGCGCTCAGCAACGGCCGCTTTGATGCTTTCATCGCGGATGATGACTTCGCGCGGCTGGCCGTTCAGCTCGAAGTAAACGACGCGTGTGCCGTCCGCCTGAGGCTGGCCGATGGAGACGAGTTTGACGATGAGCGTTTTCCCACGCTCAATCTCCACTTCAATTTCCTCGCCGAGGCGCATGCCGTACAGGAACGTCGGTGTATCGAGCACGGAAATATCGCCGTATTTTTCGACCGTTTCGGCATATTCCAAAAACACTTTCGGATAAAGCGCATAGGCAATGGCGTCAAAGTCGGTCACTTCGCGGCCGAGCTTGTCATACAGCTCCCGCTTGATTTGCTCGAAATCAACCGGCTCAAGCAGCTCGCCCGGGCGAACGGTGATCGGTTCGCGCCCTTTCAAAATAATGCGTTGCAACTCTTTCGGAAACCCGCCATGCGGCTGGCCTAAATAGCCTTCGAAAAACTCCACGACTGAGTCTGGGAAATTAAGCGTTTCGCCGCGTTCAAAAATGTCTTGCTCCGTCAAATTGTTTTGCACCATGTAAAGCGCCATGTCGCCGACGACTTTCGATGATGGCGTCACTTTGACGATGTCGCCGAACAAGTCGTTGACGCGGCGGTACATTTCTTTCACTTCATCCCACCGATCGCCGAGGCCGACCGCTTTCGCCTGCTGTTGCAGGTTGCTGTACTGGCCGCCTGGCATCTCATGCATGTATACTTCCGTATGCGGCGCGTTCATGCCGCTTTCAAACTCTTGATAAAATTTGCGCACGTCTTCCCAATAGCGGGCCAACTGCTCAAGGCCGTAAATATCAACCTCCGGCGCCCGCTCCGTTCCTTCAAGGGCATAGTAGAGCGTATTGGCGCTCGGCTGCGACGTCAAGCCGGCCATCGAGCTGACGGCGACATCGACGATATCGACGCCGGCTTCGATCGCTTTGGCGTACGTGTAAATACCGTTGCCGCTCGTATCGTGCGTATGCAAATGGATCGGAATGCTGACCGTCTCCTTAAGCGCGGAAATGAGCACGTACGCCGCCTGCGGCTTCAACAGACCAGCCATATCCTTAATGCCTAAAATGTGCGCTCCGGCTTGCTCGAGCTCTTTCGCCAAGGCTTTGTAATAATCCAAATTGTACTTCGGCCGATTCGGGTCTAAAATATCGCCCGTATAGCAAATAGCCGCCTCGGCGATTTTGCCGCTTTGCCGGACGGCATCGATCGCCACCGTCATCCCTTTCACCCAGTTTAGGCTGTCGAAAATGCGGAACACATCAATGCCGGCTTGCGCTGATTTGTCGACGAACTCGCGGATGACGTTGTCGGGATAGTTTTTATACCCCACGGCGTTGGCCGACCGAAGCAGCATCTGGAACAGCACGTTTGGAATGCGCTCGCGCAGCTTCAGGAGGCGGTCCCACGGATCCTCCTTCAAAAAGCGGTACGCCACATCAAACGTCGCCCCGCCCCACATCTCAAGCGAGAATAAGTTGGGCAGCAAACGCGCCGTCGGCTCAGCGATCCGCAACAAGTCGATCGTGCGGACGCGGGTCGCCAACAACGACTGATGAGCGTCACGGAACGTCGTATCGGTCAAGAGCACGCGCGGCTGCTCTTGGATCCAGCGAACAAGCCCTTCAGGTCCGCGTTCATCCAAAATTTGCTTCGTTCCCGCTGGGATCGGTTCCGTTTGGCTCACCTTCGGCACGCGCGGTTTGTCAAACACCGGCTTTTTCTTTTTGCCGATGCCAGGGAAGCCGTTGACCGTCACGGTGCCGATGTACGTAAGCATTTTCGTCCCGCGGTCTTTTCGGCGCGGGAATACAAACAATTCCGGCGTCGTATCGATAAATGACGTATCGTATTCCCCCGACAAAAATTTCGGATGCTGAACGACGTTTTCCAAAAACGGAATGTTCGTTTTAATGCCGCGGATGCGGAATTCGCGCAAGTTGCGGAGCATTTTTCTTGCCGCCTGCTCAAACGTCAACGCCCATGTCGACACTTTCACGAGCAGCGAATCGTAATACGGCGTAATGACCGCCCCTTGGAAGCCATTGCCGGCGTCCAAGCGCACGCCAAAACCGCCGCCGGAACGGTACGCCATAATTTTTCCCGTATCCGGCATAAAGTTGTTGAGCGGATCTTCCGTCGTCACCCGCGACTGAATGGCGTAGCCGTTGATGCGGATGTCTTCCTGCTTTGGAATGCCGACTTCCGGGCTGTGGAGCGAAAATCCGTCGGCGATTAAAATTTGCGACTGGACGATGTCAATCCCGGTGATCATTTCGGTGATCGTATGCTCAACTTGAATGCGCGGATTGACTTCGATGAAATAAAACTCATCTCCGGAGACGAGAAACTCAACCGTGCCAGCGTTGACGTAGCCGACGCTTCTCATGAGCCGGACCGCCGCCTCGCAAATGCGCTCGCGCAGCTCGTCCGACAACGAGACGCTCGGCGCGACTTCCACGACTTTTTGATGGCGGCGCTGCACCGAGCAGTCGCGTTCATAAAGGTGAACGATGTTTCCTTCGTGGTCGCCCAAAATTTGCACTTCAATATGCTTCGGCTTTTCGATCAGCTTTTCAACATAAACGTCATCGCTGCCAAACGCCGCTTTCGCTTCCGACTTAGCCCGCTCAAACGCTTCCTTCACTTCCGACTTTGAGCGGACGATGCGCATGCCCCGGCCGCCGCCGCCAAGCGCCGCTTTAATGATGATCGGGTATCCGTGCGTCTCAGCAAAACGGACGACGTCTTCAAGGCCGCCGACCGGTCCATCGCTGCCCGGGATGACCGGAATGCCCGCCTTCATGGCCGCATGGCGCGCTTTCACTTTATCGCCGAACATATCCAAATGTTCTTCGTTCGGGCCGATGAAAATAATCCCCTCTTCGCGGCACCGTTTGGCAAATTGAATGTTTTCCGACAAAAACCCATAACCCGGGTGGATGGCATCGACATCGTGGGCTTTGGCGATCTCAATGATGCCTTCGATGTCCAAGTAGGCTTCGATCGGCTTTTTCCCTTCCCCGACTAAATACGCCTCATCCGCTTTGTAGCGGTGGTACGATCCGGTGTCTTCCTTCGAATAAATCGCCACGGTGCGGATATCAAGCTCCGTGCAGGCGCGGAAAACGCGAATGGCGATCTCTCCCCGGTTGGCTGCCAGCACTTTGCGAATTCGTCTTGTCCTCATTCTGTCCCTCCTCCTTTATTTAATAAAAGTATAAAAGTTTTGCCGATTTGTAAATACACTTTCTAAAAAGTCAGACCTCTTTTCTGTTTGCTGACCATCGTTTTTTCCGCTTTTTTATACCGTTGTTCGTACTTTGCAAACATCGAAATGTTCACCAAAAGACCGAGCGAAGCCATGGTCAGGACAAGCGACGTTCCCCCATAGCTGACGAGCGGCAGCGGCACCCCTGTAATCGGAATAAGGCCAACGACCCCACCAACGTTAATGAACGTTTGAAAGCCGATCATGACGGAGATGCCGATCGCAAGCAGGCTCCCAAACGCATCGTGGGAGCGGCGGGCAATCCAAAGCCCGCGCAGCACGATAAACGCCAATAACCCAAGCGTGAACGCTACACCAAATAAGCCGAGCTCTTCGGCGATGACCGCCATAATAAAATCGGTGTGCGACTCTGGCAGGTAGCCGTATTTTTGAATGCCTTTGCCAAGCCCCACTCCTTTCAGCCCGCCAAGCCCGATCGCCAAATACGAATTCACGAGCTGGTAGCCATCGCCGTTTGCGTATTGAAAGGGATCCAAAAAGCTGTAAAGACGCGATACCCGTTCAGGAGAAAAAATTTTTTTGCCCGCAACCGGGAGCCAAAACGGTGACAGCACCGTCCCGATCAATGTAAAAAAAAGCAGCTGCTTTAGAAGCAACACGAGGCGCAAACCGGACGAAACAATGATGCACATCGCGATGGCAAACACGATCGCCGCCGTTCCGAAGTCAGGCTGTATGGCAATCAGGAAACAAATCACCAATGTATAATAAATGGGGAACAAATTGCTTTTCGCCGGCTCGGCCAGCCGCTTCCGCTTGTTGGCGAACGCTGCGGCCAAGTATAAAATCAGACCGAGCTTCGCGAGCTCCGCCGGTTGGATCGAAAGCGCCCCGACGCGAAACCAGCTTGTTGCGTTGTTGGCCGTATGGCCGAGAAAAGCGACGGCGATCAGCATCAATGGAGAAGCAAAAAAGACAAGTTTCACCCATCGCTCCGCCCGCCACACTTTATACGGAATCGCCATCATAATGGCGAACGCGATGAATCCGGCAATCAGCCACAGTTTTTGCCGCTCGTAAAAATAGTCGCTTGGCACTTCAAAGCGGATGACGGCGGTGACCATGCTCGAGCTGTACACCATAATCAATCCGAACAACGACAGCATGATGACCGCGGCGATCAGCGGATAATCATAGCACTTCAATACTTTTTTCCATAATTGTCGTTCCATCGTTCCTCTTCCCTGTGAACATGTATGTACATAAAATCATTCGCAGCGGCGCGCTGTTTTCCTGCCGAAAAACAGAAAAACTCAAACGACGGGAAACCAATCGTTTGAGTTGTTTTATATATCCTTTATCGCACGCGCTTTTTGGCCACGGCCTCGTGCAACGTGGAAAGTTCGCGCTCAAGCCGGTCAAGGAGCGCCTTTCCGTCTTTCGCCTCCACAAGCCCGAGGCGCACCGCAAAATCAATTTCCCGTGACAAACCGAACATTTGCGTGTCAAGCACTTCTTCATACACCGGACATTGCGGCATCGTCAAATGGTCCATTTGCACGCGGATGAGTTGGATGATTTTCTCTGCATCCGCTTGTAAAAGCGCGTACGCCTTCTCCCGATAGCTCATCGATTCGTCCGTCACATCGATCCCTCCGTTCTCTCCCCTATCCTTCTTTACATCTTAACGTGAAACAAGCCATTTTGCAAGTTGAAACCGTTGACAGCAACCGGGCCTAGAACATGACAAGCTCTTTCATTATTATTATACTAAAAACGGTGGGAACATGCAGAGGAGAGGTGTTTCATGAACGATATTATTGTGCTGACAGGAAAGGTGAAGTTTACGATCACGCTTGACCCCGGCGTCTGGATTTTCGACGACCGGAAAGTGGACATGGATGCGTATTTTTCGGAGCCGGCTCCACAGCCGACGGAAGCGGAGCAAGAGGACGAGGAAATCAAAAAGCTGTCGGCATTTTGGGACCGGGAAATTCAAGAGGGCGCGGTTTTTCCGCCGACGTTGAAAACGGAGCGGCGCTTTTTGAAGGAGAAAATCATCACCGGCTCGTTCGGCATGCCGTTCGCCCCATTTTTGCGAAACGCTGAGCCGCATGAAGACGCGTCTGAACTTGTCATTGAGACGGAACATGGAGAAACCGTGATCCCTCTGGAAAAGGCGTACGACCTGATTTTCGCTTTTTCCCAAAACGGAAAACCGCTACGCGACGACGGTCCGGTGCACATTTATTTTGGCGACGGCTCCAACCGTGAGGCGCCGATTACTCATGTGCGTCGGCTCGTCGTCCGATGACCGGCCGCCCCATGAAGGGGCGGCCCGGTGTTTGAGGTTTTGACGCCTTCAACCGCCTCAAGCGCTTGGAACCTAGATGTTTTCCGCAGCGCCCCAGGCGGCGGGCGCCTTTCGAAACGTTCGTGGCGGCGGGCCGCGCGCCTGGCACCCGTTCTTTAACGGCGGATGCTCTGAGGAACGCCTAGCTACAGCAAATCAGCGGCAAGCTGGGCGAGCGCCGAACGCTCCCCTTTGACGAGCCGGATATGACCGGCGATTTTTTGGTCTTTAAACTTTTCGACGACGTACGTCAACCCGTTGTTATATTCATCCAAATACGGATGGTCGATCTGTTCCGGATCGCCCATTAAAATAATTTTGCTTTTCTCCCCGACGCGCGTCAAAATCGTCTTCACTTCATGCTTCGTTAAATTTTGCGCCTCATCAATGATGATAAACTGCTCCGGCAGGCTCCGGCCGCGGATGTACGTGAGCGCCTCCACTTCAATCGAGCTCATGCCGGCTAAAATCGCATCGAGCTCCCCCGGTTTTTTCGTGTTGAACAAGTATTCCAAGTTGTCAAAAATCGGCTGCATCCACGGGCGCAGCTTTTCTTCCTTTTCCCCCGGCAGAAAGCCGAGATCTTTCCCCATCGGCACAATCGGCCGAGCGACGAGCAATTTTTTGTATGTGCGCAAATCTTCCGTTTGCATCAACCCCGCGGCAAGGGCAAGCAACGTCTTGCCCGTTCCGGCTTTGCCGATTAGCGTCACAAGCGGAATGTCGTCGCGCATGAGAAGCTCAAACGCCATCGTCTGCTGCACGTTGCGCGGGCGAATGCCCCATATATGTTCGTGATGGAAGATGAGCTTTTTCACTTTTTTGCCGTTTTGGTCGACAATGCCAATCGCTGACGCCGAGCTGCCAAACGCGTCTTTCATAATGATGAACTGGTTCGGATAAAACGGGTGGTCGGCGATATCAGCGAGCACGAGCTCCCCTTTGTCGTAAAACCGCTGCAGGTGGTCCTTTCCTATGTACAGCTCCAAAAATCCGCTGTAAATATGGTCGACATCAACGACGCGGTCGCTTAAAAAGTCTTCTGCCTGCAGCCCGATGGCATCCGCTTTGACGCGCACGAGCGCATCTTTGCTCACCAAAATGACGGAGCGTCCATCTTCCTTCGCCTGCTCTTCAAGCGATAAATTTTTCGCCACCGCCAGAATGCGGTTGTCATTTGTTTTTTCGACAAAAATTTCTTGCAGTTGATGAAACGAACGATGGTTCAACTCAATGCGCAGCGCCCCTCCGTTTTCAAGCGGAATTTTTTCATGCAGCTTGCCGTTTTCGCGCAGACGGTCGATGAGCTTTGACACTTGGCGGGCATTTCTACCAATTTCATCCATATACCGCTTTTTCGAATCCACTTCCTCAAGCACGACCGCTGGAATGACGACCTCATTATCCTCAAACGCGAAAATCGAATACGGATCTTGCAACAGCACGTTCGTATCGAGCACGTAAATTTTTTTTCCCAAATTCCGCTTCCCCCCATGTGAGTTTTTCACGTTTTTCCGTTGGATGGGAATGGCTGTAATACAACATATGAAAACATGTATAAAGATAGAAGGACATTTGCAAACTAAAGAAAAAAAGTCGAGGTGGCCCATTATGAAGAGAAACTGCTGGCTCGCCGTTTTCTTCCTTCCCCTTTTGATTTTCAGCGGCTGCACGTTTGGAAACGATCATGAAGCGAACGAGCCCAATCGTTCACTCGTGCGCGTCAAAAATACGGTCGATGAACGCGTCGAGAACAAATCCGGGCAAGAGATCGCCCGCCGGCTTGCAGAAATCGCCGACCGTGTTCCAAACGTTCACAATGCCGCCGCGATCGTCGTCGGCAAATATGCCATCGTCGGCATTGACGTCGGCGCCAATATGGATGCCTCACGCGTCGGCACCATCAAATATTCCGTCGCCGAAGCATTGCAAAAAGATCCGTACGGTGCGAACGCTATTATTGTCGCTGACCCAGATCTTTACACCCGCGTGCGCAACATCGGCCGGCAAATCGATGAGGGGAGGCCGGTGCAAGCGTTCATGAACGAAATCGCCGACATCGTCGGACGAGTGATGCCGGAAGTGCCAAGCGACCTATTTGAAACGACGCCGAAGCCGACCGAAGAAAATGACGGACAGCTGAACGAACGGGAGGAGCGGCAACTGAACGAACAGCAAAACAAGCAATCGAATGAACATTTAAATCGATAAACGGTTTCTGTGTGGGTTATAATGGAACAGAAAGCGCGGCTCATTTCCGAGGAAAGCGGGAGTGAAATGCATTTGAATCAACAAACGATGGCGGGAAATGTGGTATAATGGGAACGAAAGAACACTCTACCATTTCGCGTTTGGATGTATTGAGGTGAACAATGAGAGTCAAATGCGTGCTTTGCGACCAAATCGATACGATCGACGATGAATCGCCGCTCGCCAAGCGGCTGCGCAACCGCCCGATCCACACGTACATGTGCCGCGAATGCCACGACCGCATCACCGAAAAAACGAAACAGCGGCTGGCAACAGGAAAGTTCCGCTTCTATCGCGGCCGCCGCGCAGACGATGATTGGTGATCCCACAAAAAAAAACGGTGCGGAAGAGCGATCGCTTTTCCGCGCCTTTTTGGTTGTCATCATCCATACTTTTCCGGTTCGGCTTCGATCTGCCGCCACATCGCCTCAGCCAGCTCAAGCGGGAAACACGCCGCCCTTGTTTCCCCGCCGCGCACATATTCGACGATGTATTGCCCATTCGTTTCATCTTTGACGGCGTCTACGGCCGTCACACCAAAGTCGTTTTCCAAGATGGCGCGGAAAAACGAGGCCGTATCGCGCGCCGCCGCATCGTGCGGACGGGCTTTGGCGACGATGTGGATCGTCAGCCAGTTATAAAGGGCATCCTGCACGGATTTCATGACTTTTCTCCCTCTTTCGCCTGCTTCAGGCGCACTTTATAAATGATTAATACGAGGGCGGCGACGGCCAATCCTTCTGCCACCGGCAAAAAGACAGCAAAAAAGGTCAAAACCGTGCAGCCAAGCGCCAGCAAAACGTAAATGATGACGTTTTTCAACAGCGGCAGGCGGCGGGCAAAACCGAGTCGATACACAAGCGCAGCAAGCAGCAACACTGTCACATACAATAGCCACATACCGCGCTCGGGATGATCGTGCACCTTATAAAGCGAGGCGAAAAACGTGAGCCGTTCGAGCACATTCACACCATTCCCCTCCCGTTCATCCTAATAGCGCCCTTCTCCAAGGCGTTTTCGATTGTTCGCAAACCAAAGACGCGCGCATGGCGCTTCCGGCTATTTCGCCTGCTCAACCGCTTTCTTTTTCTTCTCCGCCTTTTCACGCTCGCTTTTATTCAAGATTTTTTTGCGCAACCGGATCGAGGCTGGCGTCACTTCACAATATTCATCATCATTCAAATACTCGAGCGCTTCTTCAAGCGTCAACAGACGCGGCTTTTTCATCGTCACCGTCTGTTCTTTCGTCGATGAACGCATGTTGGTGACATGTTTTTCGCGGCAAATGTTGACGACCAGGTCGTTTTCGCGGTTATGCTCGCCGACGATCATCCCTTCGTACACCTCAGTGCCCGGCTCAACAAAAATGGTGCCGCGATCCTCAAGTTGCATAATGCTGTAAGCCGTCGCCTTTCCGGTTTCCATCGAGACGAGCACCCCTTGGCGGCGGCCGCCGATTGCGCCAGGCTGCACGGGGGCATAATGGTCAAACGAATGGTTTAAAATTCCATATCCGCGCGTCAACGACATAAATTCACTCCGATAGCCGATCAAGCCACGCGACGGCACAAGGAAGACGAGACGCACTTGCCCGTTGTCGCCGTGCACCATATCGACGAGCTCGCCCTTGCGGCTGCCGAGCGACTCCATGATCGCTCCCGTATATTCCTCCGGGATGTCCATGACGACCCGCTCGATCGGCTCGCACGTGACACCGTCAATCTCTTTTAGAATGACTTCCGGCTTCGATACTTGCAGTTCGTATCCTTCGCGGCGCATGCTTTCAATCAAAATCGCCAAATGAAGCTCCCCGCGGCCGGAGACAATCCACGCATCCGGCGACTCGGTCGGCTCAACGCGCAGACTGACATCCGTCTCCAGCTGGGTGCGAAGCCGCTCCTCCAGCTTTCTCGCCGTCACGTATTTGCCTTCGCGCCCCGCAAACGGGCTGTTGTTGACGAGAAACGTCATTTTGAGCGTCGGCTCATCGATGCGAAGCGGCGGCAGCGGCTCTTGATGATCGGGCGGGCAAACCGTTTCACCGACATTGATGTCCTCCATCCCGGCGACCGCGACGATGTCGCCAGCGTGCGCTTCTTCAATCTCAATCCGCTTCAACCCAATAAAACCAAACAGCTTCGTGACACGAAACATCTTGACGGCACCGTCGCGCTTTAAAAGAGCAACTTGCTGGCCTGTTTTCATCGTGCCGCGGAAAATGCGGCCGATGCCGATGCGTCCGACATATTCATTATAGTCGAGCAACGCCACTTGAAACTGCAACGGTTCGTTGCGGTTGTCCGCCGGCGCCGGAATATGCTCGATGATCGTCTCAAACAAGGCGGTCATGTCACCGTCCTGGCGATCCGGATCGAGGCTTGCCGTCCCGCGCAGCGCCGATGTGTACACGACTGGAAACTCGAGCTGCTCCTCAGAAGCACCAAGTTCGATAAACAGGTCGAGCACCTCATCAACGACTTCCGCCGGCCGAGCAAATTCGCGGTCGATTTTGTTGACGACGACGATCGGCACAAGCTGCTGCTCAAGCGCTTTTTTGAGCACAAACCGCGTCTGCGGCATGCAGCCTTCATACGCATCGACGACAAGCAAGACGCCGTCGACAAGGCGCATGATCCGCTCCACTTCCCCCCCGAAATCAGCGTGTCCCGGCGTATCCAAAATGTTGATGCGCGTTCCTTTATACAAGACAGCCGTGTTTTTGGCCAAAATCGTAATGCCGCGCTCCCGCTCCAGATCGTTGCGGTCAAGCGCCCGCTCCGCGACTTGTTCGTTTTCGCGGAACGTCCCTGACTGCCGAAGCAGCTGATCAACGAGCGTCGTTTTCCCATGGTCGACGTGAGCGATGATCGCGATATTGCGGAGATCGATTCGTTTGTTCGTCAATGTCGGTCACTCCTGTTCGGCAAACTGCTTGTCTATTATATCACAACCGATAGAAAATCGGCATGTTTTCCTGTACACTAGAAAAAGACGCCCACTTTGCCAGAAAGGAGTCAACCCAGTCAACTACCCCCACTTCGCGAACGCTTGAAGTGGGGGCTTGCCACTCCCCAGAAGTGCAAACGGACTTCGTCCTCCTTCCTTGACTTGGGGTTGCATCAGGGGGCAGGTTGACGACTGCCCAACGACGCAGGTCATGCCTGCATCGTTGCCGATTCTCTCGGTGTGTCTGTTGGCAGTACTTGGCTTCCACACACAACAGACGGACCTACGCTCGATGTTTTACGTTGCAACGTTTCCTGCAACCAACTCCATACATCGAGCAGCAGTTTATTGGAGTGCCTTTATTGAACGGTTTTCTCCACGCCTTTATTCTATCATATACAAAAGAAAGGGGGAACGCGCATTCCTCTCCCACTTACTCCCTTTGGTCGTTGAAGTGGGAGTCTCCTGCGCGAAATAGGATGAAACGGATCGAGCCTGTACCGCTGTTGCTCGCCATTCTTGCCGTCGCCGCCATCATGGCGATCGGCGTCTTCATCGCCGAGCAAAGTTTGATCGGCATCGCCGCTTCCACGGTCATCTTGATCGCCGCCATGGGCGCCGGGTTCGCCCATAAAAAACGGACGCGTTGAAAAACGGGACAAGCTGGATGCTTGTCCCGTTTTCGCGATTTCGCGCCTCATCAATCGTGAAGATAGCGCCGCAAAATTTCTTCGTGCACCCCAGGTTTCGCAGCAAGCACCGAATTGCGGCCAAGCAGATCCAGCGGCTTCCCGTCAAGGGTCGTCACCATTCCGCCCGCTTCTTCAATCAAAATCATCCCGCCGGCGAAATCCCACGGCGACAGGCGCGGCGAAATGTAGGCGTCCAAACGGCCGGCGGCAACATACGCGAGCTCAAGCGCCGCTGAACCATACGAGCGCGTGCCGCGCGCCTCTTTCGCCAGCCTCATGAGCGGGCGATGGTCGAGGCGCTTGTTTTCCATGAGCCATGTCCCGTTGATGGCGATGATCGACTCCGCCACTGGCGCGGGCTGCAGGAGGCCGAGCGGCTCCCCGTTCAAAAACACCCCCCGCCCTTTTTGCGCCGCATACAGTTCGTCAAACACGACGTCATACACGTAGCCGAGCTGCCCGATGCCATCTTCAAAAATGCCGATCGATACAGCAAAATGGCGCCGCTGATGAACGAAATTCATCGTGCCGTCGATCGGGTCAATCACCCAAACAACGCCGTCCAAGGCATCGATCCGGTCGCCAAATCCTTCTTCCCCCAACAGGCGGTGGCTAGGGAACTGGCGACGGATGTGCTCGGCGAAAAACTGCTCAATGGCGCGGTCAACATTCGTCACTAAGTCGTTCGGGTTCTCTTTCGCTTCCACCGTCAGCTGTTTGGCAAACGAGGCGCGGATGCGCTTTCCTGCTTCGTCGATCCATTGCCGGGCGTATCGGTCGATTTCTTCCCATTTTTCTGCCATATTGATTCCTCCTGCCTTCGGTTATGTATAGATCGCAACCGGAACGGGGGCGGATGCGGCTCAAGAAAAAAACGAACCGGAAAGATGGTTCGCCTTGAATCAGAATCATACTTGAAGGCGCATCAGTTCTTGGCGCAGCTTTTCAAGCCGCCGTTTGCACTCTTTTTTCTTTTCTTCATCGTTTTCCATCATGGCCTCGTACAGCGTCGCTAATTCGTAATCGAGTTCGAGCCGCAACACCGCCATGCGTTTGTCTCCATCTGGTCGCTTCAGCGAATTGGCGGTTTTTTTCATATTCGTCCGCACCCCTTTCTCGATCATCCGCTAAACTTCCGGCGCCCGTCACGAATGTGCTGCTTCATTTTGTTTTATATTATATTATGTGGAAAAAGGGGTGTATGCAACTAATTTGTGCGTTTACCTACCGCGCTTCCGTTGTGGCTCGAATGATACCACAGCGATAATCCCAGGGGAACTATGACCATCAATGATTTCTTGTGTTGACCAGTCGTAGGAAAATGGATAGGAATAACCCATTGTTCCACCTCCACCGTTAGTTTGCCCAACGGCGCCGAATTTGTTCCGCCTCTTCCATCATGCGGGCAAACAACTCAGCGACGGACGGAACGTCGTGAATGAGCCCGATCGCCTGCCCGGCCCAAGCGAATCCTTCGTCCACCTTTCCTTCGTAAATGAAGCGCCGGTTCGCTTCTCCGCTAATATATTCTTTTAAATCATCATACGTACCGCCTTGGCGCTCGATTTCCAATATTTTTTCCGCCCAGGCGTTGGCCAGCACCCGCCCTGGCGCCCCGAGCGACCGTTTAATGATGACCGTATCGTTTTCGGTGGCGTTGAGAATCATTTCTTTATATGCGGGATGAGCATGAACGCATTCTTTCGTGGCGATAAACCGCGTTCCCATCTCAATCCCTTCCGCTCCAAGCGCCAATGCCGCCATCAACCCGCGTCCATCGGCGATGCCGCCCGAGGCGATGACCGGAATCGATACGGAGTCAACGACTTTCGGAATAAGGACGAACGTGCCAGTATCGTATTTGCCGAGATGCCCGCCCCCTTCCTGACCGACGACCATCACCGCATCAGCACCGAGCTCCTCTGCTTTCACTGCCTGGCGGACGGCGGCAACGAGCACGAGCTTTTTCACGTTCGTTCCTTTCAATTGTTCAAAAAACGGCGCCGGATTGCCGCCGGTGACCGAAACGACCGGCACCCCCTCATCAAGCGCTGCTTCAAGCATATGAGCAAACGGGCGGCCGTGCTGGCCAATGGCGAAATTGACGCCGAACGGCCGATCGGTTTTTTCCTTCACCTTGCGGATTTCCTCGCGCAGTTGCTCCGGTCCATCGAGCGACATCGCCGTAATTTGTCCGAGCCCACCGGCGTTCGAGACCGCTGCGGCCAAATCAGCGTACGCCAAGTAAGCGAGCCCCCCTTGAATGATCGGATATGTAATGCCGAGCAGCTCTGTCACCCTCGTTCTCCATTTCATTTCGATAACGCCCCCTTTTTGCTTTGTCTTTCTTTTATTTCTCTCTTGAACCGCTGTTTTCCTTTTTCAGCGTCCATTCATTTCTTCTTTGCAAACGGAAAAATCCATGCTATAATGCACTTGTTTTATCCTCGAGATAAAGAGGTGTGAAAAACCATTGTCGCAACTCGAGACACCATTGTTTACCGGTTTGTTGGAGCATATGAAAAAAAATCCGGTTCAATTTCACATTCCCGGCCATAAAAAAGGGGCCGGCATGGATCCGGAGTTTCGCGCTTTCATCGGAGACAACGCCTTGGCGATTGATTTAATCAACATCAGCCCGCTCGATGACTTGCACCATCCAAAAGGGATGATCAAACGGGCGCAGGAGCTCGCTGCCGAAGCGTTCGGCGCCGATTATACGTTTTTTTCCGTGCAAGGAACGAGCGGCGCCATCATGACGATGGTCATGTCGGTCGCCGGGCCGGGCGATAAAATCATCGTGCCGCGCAACGTCCATAAATCGGTCATGTCGGCCATTGTCTTTTCTGGAGCGACGCCGATTTTCATTCATCCCGAAATCGACAAGGAGCTTGGCATTTCCCATGGCATTACGCCGCAAGCAGTGGAAAAAGCGCTCCGCCAGCACCCGGACGCCAAAGGGGTGCTCGTCATCAACCCGACGTACTTTGGCATTGCCGGCGATTTGAAAAAAATCGTCGATATCGCCCACTCGTACAACGTTCCGGTGCTTGTCGACGAAGCGCACGGCGTGCACATTCATTTTCATGAGGACTTGCCGCTCTCAGCGATGCAAGCGGGCGCCGATATGGCGGCGACAAGCGTCCATAAGCTCGGCGGATCGCTGACGCAAAGCTCGATTTTGAATGTGCGCGAAGGACTCGTCTCCGCGAAACACGTGCAGGCGATTTTAAGCATGCTGACGACGACTTCAACGTCGTACTTGTTGCTCGCTTCGCTTGATGTCGCCCGCAAACAGTTGGCGACGAAAGGGCGTGAACTCATCGACAAAGCCATTCGACTCGCCGACTGGACGCGCCGGCAAATCAACGAGATTCCATATTTGTACTGCGTCGGCGAAGAGATTTTAGGCACGGAAGCAACGTACGACTACGATCCGACAAAGCTCATCATTTCGGTTAAAGAGCTCGGGCTGACCGGCCATGACGTCGAACGGTGGCTGCGCGAAACGTACAACATTGAAGTCGAGCTTTCCGATTTATACAACATTTTGTGCATCATCACCCCGGGCGATACCGAACGGGAGGCGAGCCTGCTCGTTGAAGCGCTCCGCCGCTTGTCGAAGCAGTTCAGCCATCAGGCAGAGAAAGGGATCAAGCCGAAAGTGCTCCTTCCGGACATCCCGGCCTTAGCCTTGACGCCGCGCGATGCGTTTTACGCCGAAACGGAAGTCGTGCCGTTTCACGAATCGGCCGGCCGAATCATCGCCGAATTTGTGATGGTGTATCCGCCTGGCATTCCAATTTTTATTCCAGGCGAAATCATCACGGAAGAAAACTTGAAGTATATTGAGACGAACTTGGCTGCCGGCCTCCCTGTCCAAGGGCCGGAAGACGACACGCTGCAGACGTTGCGCGTCATTAAGGAATATAAACCGATCCGCTGATCGCACAAGCCGGTTTTGCCTGGCTTGTGCTTTTTTGCCAAAATAAACGGCGCGCATGTGACTTGTCGACATGCGCGCCTCTATCCGTTCCTTTCCCCCATCGGTTTGACCGTTTTATTCTTTTTCTCCGCCCTCATGGTCATGCTCGCAGCAATCACATTTCCCATAAAGCGTCGTCACTTTTTCATCTTCGAAATACGCAATCGTCGCATCACACGTTTGACATACGATCGTGCCCATCCCCAAAACCCCTTTGTGATGATAAATTCGCTTGTTGATTTCATAATAATATATCACATTTCAATTGTCAATCCTAATTTGTATATCACATTTAATAAAAAAGAACTTTTTTGAAACCGCTCTTTTTCCATTTATTGTCCGCCAACATATGGTACAATAAGGATAAAGACGCAATGGAAATGGTGGGAGGGGAAGGAATGATGAACACCGATCTAAAGCTGCCTGCGGGGAAAACGATGACCATCGAGGACGTCAAACAGCTGCTCGAGCGCTACCAGATGGCGCTCAAAAAGACAGGGGAACAGCTTGGTTGGGCGTATGAACAGGCCGCTTTCCCGTATACGGTCCGCATACACGAATCCGTTCTCTACTTGCAAGGCGACGGCCGTTTGTACAAAGGGATGGCGATTTCCGTGCGAACAGCTGGAGAAGAGACATTCATTGACATCGCACTGCCGCCGGGGGCGACGCATGGGGATAAAGGGAAGGCCAATGAATTCAGCAAATGGCTGGCGAAAACGCTCGGCGGTGAACTGCACTTGTTCAGCGGCCGGACGATGGTGTTTGGCAGCGCGTAAACAGCGGGCATTCGACCGCTGTTTTTTATTGAACGGCCTGCCAAATGACATGCTGACCGGCAAAGTACACCGCCGCCGTCCCAATCGTCGTCAGCGCCGCCTTGCGCGTCGCCAAGCCGAGCTGGCGGGCCAGCAAAAACGCGATGTACATAAAGATGCACAGCATCAGCCCGCGGAAAAACAGGCGGTCTCTTCCTGACAGCCACTCGATCAATGAGAAACTGCTCCAAATCATCATCTGCATCAAAAATGCAACGTAAGCTTTCATTTCAACTCCATCTCCCGCTTGTTCTTTACCATAACGATATGAAGCGAGAGCGGAAAATAGTATGGGAAATTGGACAAGAAATGGACCAGGCCGCTCCTTTGGACAAAAGACTGTCGACCGGGCGCAGCAACAGGCGAACATACAGCTGCCGCCGCAGATTCATTTCTTTTCTGCCAATCATCTTGCTTCTGGATGATGTTTCCTGCTTATTGCACCGCAGGAAAAAGGTGCCCCGCTGTGTTTGGGGCACCTTCGTTTTCCGTTACTTCGCAATGATATGAATCGGCGTGCCAAGCGCCACTTCCGCCGCTTCCATGGCGATTTCGCCAAGCGTCGGATGGGCATGAATCGTCAAGGCGATATCTTCCGCCGTCATGCCGGCTTCAATGGCCAGCCCAAGCTCGGCGATCATATCCGAGGCGTTCGGGCCGATGATTTGCGCTCCAATCACAACGCCGTCTTCTTTGCGGACGACAAGCTTCAAGAAGCCGTCCGTATCGTTGAGTGACAGAGCGCGGCCGTTGGCGGCAAACGGGAATTTCGCCGTAATGACGTCGATGCCTTCCTCTTTCGCCTGTTGTTCAAAGTAGCCGACCGAGGCGCATTCTGGATCGGAGAAGACTACAGCCGGAATGGCGATGTAATCCACTACCGACGGATGGCCGGCGATGGCTTCCGCCGCCACTTTCCCTTCATACGACGCTTTATGGGCGAGCGCCGGGCCTGGAACGATGTCGCCGATGGCGAAAATGTTCGGCACGCTTGTCCGGCATTGTTGGTCCACTTCAATCAAGCCGCGGTTCGTCATTTTGATGCCGATTTGTTCAAGACCAAGTTCATCTGTATTCGGTCGGCGGCCGACCGTCACCAACACATAGTCGGCGTCGATCGTTTTCGTTTCGCCGTTCGCCTCATACGTGACCGTCACGCCGTCTGCACGCTCTTCGGCTCCTTTTGCGAGCGCATTCGTCACAACTTCGACCCCTTTGTTCTTCAGACGGCGCTTAATGATGGACACCATTTGCTTTTCAAAGCCGGATAAAATCTCACCGGCCCCTTCCAGAATCGTCACTTTCGCACCAAAATTGGCGTAAGCCGTACCGAGTTCGATGCCGATGTAGCCGCCGCCGATGACAACGAGCGATTTCGGGATTTCCCCGAGGTTGAGCGCACCGGTCGAGTCGAGAATGCGGCCGGAAAACTTGAAGTTCGGCAGCTCGATCGGACGCGAACCGGTGGCCAGAATCGCGTTTTTAAACGTATACGTCTGCGCGCTGTCGCCGTTGACCACGCGCACCGTATTGGCGTCGACGAAGTACGCTTCCCCTTTGACAATGTCGACTTTGTTGCCTTTGAGAAGTCCTTCGACGCCGCCCGTCAATTTTTTGACGATGCTCGCTTTCCATTCTTGCACTTTCGAGAAATCAACCGTGACGTTTTCCGCCTTGATGCCCATCTCGTCGGAATGTTTCGCCTGCTCGTAGCGATGGCTTGCCGAGATGAGCGCCTTGGACGGGATGCAGCCGACGTTTAAGCAGACGCCGCCCAAATTTCCTTTTTCCACAATCGTCACTTTTTGGCCGAGCTGTGCGGCGCGGATGGCGGCGACATAGCCGCCAGGGCCGGCGCCAACGACGAGCGTTTCTGTTTCAATTGCAAAATCGCCAACTACCATCGTTTTACGCCTCCATTAATAATAATTCTGGATCGCTTAACAGCTGCTTGATATGGTTGAGCGCTTTTTGCGCTGTCGCTCCGTCGATCATCCGATGGTCAAAGCTGAGCGAGAGCGCCAAGACCGGAGCAGCGACAATTTCACCGTCGCGGACGATCGGTTTTTCGGCAATGCGGCCGATGCCAAGAATCGCCACTTCCGGATGGTTGATGACCGGCGTAAACCATTGCCCACCGGCTGAGCCGATGTTCGTGATCGTGCACGATGCGCCTTTCATTTCGTTTGGCATCAGTTTGCCTTCGCGCGCTTTTTCAGCGAGTTCGTTGATTTCCTTCGCCAGCGCGAAAATCGGCTTCCGGTCGGCATGTTTAATGACCGGCACGAGCAACCCTCGATCCGTATCAGCGGCGATGCCGATGTTGTAGTAATGCTTATGAATAATTTCCTCCGTCGCATCGTCGATCGACGTATTCAGCACCGGATATTCACGCAGCGCAGAAACAAGCGCTTTGACGACATACGGCAAGAACGTCAGCTTGATGCCTTTTTCCGCGGCAATGGCCTTGAATTTTTTTCGGTGAGCAACAAGCTTCGTCACATCGGCTTCGTCCATCAGCGTCACGTGCGGGGCCGTATGTTTCGAATGCACCATGGCCTTGGCGATCGCCCGACGGATGCCGCTCATTTTCTCGCGCGTTTCCGGGAATTCGCCTTCCGGCATAACCGGTTTCGCCGCTGGCGCTTGCGGCGCTGCCTTCTCTTCCGCCGCTTGCGGCGTCGGCTCAGCCGCGGCTTTCGCGCCGCCGGCGAGGAAGGCATCAATATCTTCTTTCAAAATGCGGCCGTTTTTCCCCGTGCCTTGGACGAGGCGGATATCGACGCCTTTTTCACGCGCATATTTGCGCACAGACGGCATCGCGATGACGCGGCGGTTCGGGTCGACTTCCGCTTCGGCCGCCGGTGCGCTCGGAGCAGCGGTCTCAACCATTTCCTTTTTCGACACCGTTTCCGCTTTTTCCTCTTTTTTCACTTCTTCGTGTTCTTGTCCTTTAAACGTCATGTTTTCATAGCCCGGCGCATCGAGCGTAATGAGCGTTTGCCCAACCGTCGCCACCGTTCCTTCCGGGACGAGAATCTCAAGCACTTTCCCCTTGACAGGAGATGGGATCTCGACGACCGCTTTGTCGTTTTGCACTTCGCACAACACGTCGTCTTCGTTCACTTCATCGCCCGGCTTGACGAACCATTTGACGATCTCGCCTTCGTGAATGCCTTCGCCAATGTCCGGCAGCTTAAATTCAAATGCCACTGTAGGTCGACCTCCTATCGTTTGCCGAAAATGAGCGGGGGAAGGCGCTTCGCTCCCCCGGACTTGTCCAAATTAGAAGTTGATCACTTTTTTCGCCGTCTCGATCACGTCTTTAAAGTTCGGCAGCCACACCGATTCTGCTTGAGCGAACGGATAGACGGTATCCGGCGCGGCGACGCGCAATACAGGCGCCTCAAGGCTTAAAATCGCGCGCTCGTTAATTTCAGCAACGACGTTGGCGGCGATGCCGGCTTGCCGTTGCGCTTCTTGAACGACGATGGCGCGGCCCGTTTTTTCGACCGAACCAATGATCGTCTCAATATCGAGCGGCTGCACGGTGCGCAAGTCGACGACTTCGGCAGAAATGCCTTCTTTCTCTAATTCTGCCGCCGCCTTTAACGATTCATGCACCATGGCCCCGTACGCGATAATCGTAATGTCTTTCCCTTCACGCTTAATGTCTGCTTTGCCGATCGGAATTGTGTACTCTCCTTCCGGCACCTCTTGTCGGAACGAACGGTACAGTTTCAAATGCTCAAGGAAAATAACCGGGTCGTTGTCGCGGATCGCCGAGATGAGCAATCCTTTCGCATCATACGGCGTCGACGGGATGACGACTTTCAAGCCCGGCTGTTGGGCGACGAGTCCTTCTAAGCTGTCTGAGTGCAATTCTGGCGTATGGACGCCGCCCCCAAACGGCGAACGAATCGTAATCGGAACATGGTAGCGGCCGCCAGTGCGGTAGCGGATGCGCGCCATTTGTCCGCAAATCGCATCCATCGCCTCATAGACGAACCCGAAAAACTGAATTTCCGGCACCGGGCGAAACCCTTGCAAAGCCAAGCCGATCGCCAAACCGCCAATCCCCGATTCGGCCAGCGGCGTATCAAACACACGTTCTTCGCCAAACTCAGCTTGCAGCCCTTCGGTCACCCGGAATACGCCGCCGTTGACCCCAACGTCTTCGCCAAACACCAGCACGTTCGGATCGTTTCTCATCTCGATGCGCAGCGCATCGGTGATCGCTTGAACCATTGTCATTTGCGCCATGGCTTACTTCGACTCCTTCTCTTTATAAATTTCATACTGCTCTTTTAAGTTCGCCGGCAGCTCTTCGAACATGATGCTGATTAAGTCGGTCACTTTTTGTTTCGGCGTTTCGTCCGCTTTTTTGATCGCTTCCTTGATGTCCTCTTTCGCCTGCTCGATGACGCGGTTTTCTTCCTCTTCGCTCCATAAACCTTTCGCTTCTAAAAACTTGCGGAAGCGGACAAGCGGGTCTTTTTTCGCCCATTCGTTTTCGAGTTCTTTCGAACGATAGCGCGTCGGATCGTCGCCGGACATCGTGTGCGGACCGTAGCGGAAGCAAAGCGTTTCGATGAGCGTCGGCCCTTCGCCGTTAATGGCGCGTTCGCGGGCTGCTTTCACCGCGGCGTAGACCGCAAGCGGATCCATGCCGTCGACTTGAATGCCCGGAATGCCGGCAGCGACCGCTTTTTGCGCCAATGTTTTGGCGACCGTTTGCTTCTCCACTGGCGTCGAGATGGCAAAGCGGTTGTTTTGCACAACAAAGATGGCCGGTGCCTTAAACGCCCCCGCGAAGTTGATCCCTTCATAAAAGTCGCCTTGCGATGTGCCCCCATCGCCGGTATATGTAATGGCCACCGCCTTTTTGCCCCGCATTTTCAAACCGAGCGCCACGCCGGCCGCTTGAATGTATTGAGCCCCGATAATAATTTGCGGCGGCAAGACGTTGACGCCTTCAGGAATTTGATTGCCATGAAAGTGGCCGCGCGAGAACAAAAACGCTTGATAAAGCGGAAGCCCGTGCCAAATGATTTGCGGAACGTCGCGATATCCCGGCAAAATGAAATCTTCTTTCTCAAGCGCAAAATGGCTGGCGATTTGGCTCGCTTCTTGCCCGGCGGTCGGCGCGTAAAACCCGAGTCGGCCTTGGCGGTTCAACGAAATGGAGCGCTGGTCGAGGATGCGCGTATACACCATGCGGCGCATCAGCTCTTTCAGCTGCTCATCGCTTAACTCCGGCATCGCCTCTTCGTTGACGATTTCGCCTTCTTCATTCAAAATTTGAAACGTCGGAAACTGCTCGGCTACTTTCTCGAGCTGCTCCGCAAATCGAAACTGGGAGGTTTTCACACCCATGTCATCCACCTCTGCCTTTCATGAGAAATTTTAGAAATGAGAATACATTCACCCATATACTATTAATGTACCCAAAATGAAAGAGAAATAAAAAACGGCCGCCATCCGGCGCCAACGCAAGCAACAAAGGCGCCGAAATCTGTTTCACTATTTTTCAAGATTGAATTAGTACAATACGCATTTGCAAGTTTTAGTTTACACGTTCTTGGATCAACCGTCAACGACTTTGATTTCTCATGTTTTTTCGCTTTATCTTTTGGGTGAAATTGGAATTGGTAATATTCCGCCCACAAACTGTTATATTACATCCCTCACCATCTGTATGAGTCCTGTATTATATTTTCACAAAATACAAAACACACAGTGGCTTGACAAGATAATGAAAACGTTTTCTCGAATTTGTCTTATTGTTTTCCTTATACTCGAATAATATATTCGTGCGGTTGCGTTTTTATTTACGATCGATGCTCATTTTGTTAGACTAAACGATAGACAGCGATGCCAAACGTAGGGAGTGAACGAAGCGAATGATCACGATGAAGGACATCATCAAAGAGGGGCATCCGACATTGCGGAAAATCGCCGAACCCGTTCCGTTGCCGCCTTCAGAGGAAGATAAGCGCATTTTGCAAAGCTTGCTTGACTACGTGAAAATGAGCCAAGACCCGGAGCTGGCAGCGAAATACGGCCTGCGGCCCGGCATTGGCCTTGCCGCCCCGCAAATCAACGTCTCAAAGCGGATGATCGCCGTCCATGTCACCGATGAAAACGGGACGCTGTACAGCTACGCCTTGTTCAATCCGAAAATCGTCAGCCATTCCGTCCAGCAATGTTACTTGACGACCGGGGAAGGCTGCCTGTCGGTCGACCGCGACGTGCCGGGGTATGTGCCGCGCTATGCCCGCATCACGGTCACTGGGACGACGATCGACGGCGAAGAAGTCACACTGCGCTTAAAAGGGTTGCCGGCCATCGTCTTCCAACATGAAATCGATCATTTAAACGGCATTATGTTCTATGACCGCATCAACCCCGATGACCCGTTTCAAGTGCCGGACGGAGCGATTCCAATCGGGCGCTAAAAAGCCCGCTGTCAATGGCGAGCGGCCTCGCCGAAAAGGCCAAGGCCGCTTTTTATCGGATGAGCTGCAGCTGTTTCAATCCGTACCAAATGCCTTCCTTATCGACCGGCTTCGTAACGAAGTCGGCGACCCTTTTCACTTCCTCATGGGCGTTGCCCATCGCCACCCCGGTTCCGACAAACGACAGCATTTCAATATCATTCAATCCATCGCCGAACGCGTACACATCCTTCTTATCGATCCCGAGCTTTTCGATCATCATGCGGATGCCTTCCGCCTTCGAGCCCCCTGCCGGCAGCACATCCGTCGAGACGTCGTGCCAACGGACGAAGCGAAATTCGGGATAGTTGCGCACATACGGTTCTTCTTCCTCGGCGCGGCAAAACAGAAGCGCTTGGTAAATGTCTTTGTTCTCATAATAAAGAGGGTCGACAGGCGGGTGGGCGAATTTTAGGCTCGCCATGCTGACGTGGATGTGCGGATGGTCGCTGATGCTCGCTCTCATTTTCTCCGCATCCATAAAGACGAGCGGATGGCCGTTTTTGTGGGCTTCCTCCGTCAGCGCCCTGATTTTCTCGCGCCGGAGCGGCTGCTTGTATAGCACATTCCCTTCAAAAACGACGTATTGGCCGTTGAAACTGACGAACGAATCGATGCCAAGCTGTTTGCGCACATGCTCAAACATAAACGGAGCGCGTCCGGTGGCGATGGCGACATAAACGCCCGACTGCTTCAGGCGGCGAACCGCTTCGATCGTTGACAACGGCAGCTGCTTTTGCTCATCAAGAAGCGTGCCGTCGATGTCGAAAAAGACGATTTTTCTGCCCACGTTCACTTCCCCTTGTAAAAAAATTGTTCATTGTTTACCGTACTGAAAAACGCCCGGAATGTCAACCAAGAGGCACGATCTGTTCCATTTTTACCCATGAAAAACAAACCTCCGCCTACATATCATATAGAATAGAACATTTACTTTCACCGCAAAATGAGTACAATAAAAGGTAAGGAGTGATGAAACATGTTGAAAAAGCTGAAAAAAAAGCTGCTTCAACAGTGGAAAGACCTGCTCCGGAAAAAATTGATCGCCTGACCGTTACAACAACAGCCCTTCCATTCGAAGGGCTTCTTTCCCACTTTGGCGAATAAAGCGGGCAACATTCATCAAAGATGATGCATATCGTCGGCACATCTCACGCCTGTTTTTTGCTTTTGGCAACAAAATACATGAAAAGAACGTTACATTCTTATATAATAGATAGAGCAACCATTGTACGATAAGGAGAGATTTCACGATGATTTTCAAAGTGTTTTACCAAGAAAACGCAGACGAGGTGCCCGTGAGAGAAAAAACGAAAACACTCTACATCGAAGCAGAATCAGAGCGGGATGTACGCCGAAAACTCGAAGGCCGTCCGATCAATATTGAGTATATTCAGCCGTTAGAGGGAGCGCATCTAGAATACGAAAAGAAAAGCCCGAACTTTCAAGTATTGGAGATTTCATCATGAAGCTGTTGACAGACCAGCAAGTTGGCGTTTTTGCCCTCGGCGGACTGGGTGAAATCGGAAAAAATACATACGGCGTACAATTCCAAGACGAAATCATTGTCATTGACGCAGGCATTAAGTTTCCGGAAGATGAGCTGCTTGGGATCGACTATGTCATTCCAGACTACTCCTATTTAGTGAAGCACGCGGACAAAGTGAAAGGACTGTTCATCACCCACGGGCACGAAGACCATATCGGCGGCATTCCGTATTTGCTCCGGCAGGTGAACATCCCGATTTACGGCGGCAAATTAGCGCTTGGGCTGATTCGCAATAAGCTTGAGGAACATGGATTGTTGCGCCAAGCGAAACTCATTGAGATTCGCGAAGACGATGTCATCCGCTTCCAAAAAACGGCCGTCACCTTTTTCCGGACGACACACAGCATTCCGGACAGCTACGGTATTGTTGTGAAAACGCCAGTCGGGCAAATCGTTCACACTGGGGATTTTAAATTCGACTTTACGCCGGTCGGCGAGCCGGCCAATTTGACAAAAATGGCCGAAATTGGGAAAGAGGGAGTTCTTTGCCTGCTGTCGGACAGCACGAACAGCGAGATCCCGCATTTTACGATGTCGGAGCGGCGCGTCGGTGAAAGCATTCACGACATTTTCCGCAAGGTGGAAGGACGCATCATTTTCGCCACATTTGCATCCAACATCCACCGTCTCCAACAGGTGACGGAAGCAGCCGTCGCCAACAACCGAAAAATCGCTGTCTTCGGTCGAAGCATGGAAGCGGCGATTGAGATCGGACAAGACCTCGGCTATATCAAATGTCCGAAAGGCACGTTCGTCGACGCGAACGAAATCAACCGCCTGCCGGCCAACCGGGTGACGATTTTATGCACCGGCAGCCAAGGGGAGCCGATGGCCGCCTTGTCGCGCATCGCCAACGGCACGCACCGGCAAATTCAAATCATCCCGGGCGACACGGTCGTCTTTTCCTCATCGCCGATTCCGGGCAACACGGTGAGCGTCAACCGGACAATCAACATGCTGTACCGCGCCGGTGCAGAAGTCATCCATGGCCCGCTCAACGACATCCATACGTCCGGCCACGGTGGGCAGGAAGAACAAAAATTGATGATCCGGCTGATGAAGCCGAAATATTTCATGCCGATCCACGGCGAATACCGCATGCAAAAAATGCACGCCAAGCTCGCCATCGACTGCGGCGTGCCGGAGGAAAACTGCTTTATTATGGACAACGGCGAAGTGCTTGGCATCAGCGACAAAGAAGCGCGCATCGTCGGCAAGATCCCGTCCGGCTCCGTCTACATCGACGGCAGCGGTGTCGGCGACATCGGCAACATCGTCTTGCGCGACCGCCGCATTTTGTCTGAGGAAGGGCTCGTGATTGTCGTCGTCAGCATCAACATGAAAGAGTTCAAAATCGCCGCCGGCCCGGACATTATTTCTCGCGGCTTCGTCTATATGCGTGAGTCAGGTGACTTAATCAGCGAAGCGCAAGTGTTGATCTCCAAGCATCTCGAAAAAGTGCTGGAACGGAAAACGAACCAATGGTCGGAGATCAAAAACGAAATTACGGAAACGCTCGCTCCGTTCTTGTACGAGCGGACGAAACGGCGGCCAATGATTTTGCCGATCATCATGGAAATCTAAAGAAAAAAGGGCGTCCTTGCAAAAGGATGCCCTTTTTCCGTCATCATCATGCACAGGCCGCCTGCCAGCCGTCAACCGACCACTTTTTCCTCAAACCGGTCAATGTCGCTGTCAGCGCCGATGACGACCAACACGTCGCCTTTGCGGATGATTTCCGAAGCGAGCGGGGAGACGATGACGCTTGCTCCACGCTTGATGGCGACGATGTTGATGCCATAGCGGGCGCGGATGTCAAGCTCCAAAAGCGAATGGCCGTCAAGCCGCTCGCTTGCCACGATTTCGACAATGCTGTATTTGTCCGACAGCTCCAGATAATCTAGGACGTTGTTGGAAATCAAATTGTGAGCGATCCGCTCGCCCATGTCGCGCTCTGGATGCACGATTTGATCAGCGCCGATTTTTTTCAGCACTTTCTCATGGTAATCGTTCGTTGCCTTGACCGTAATATGGTTGACGCCGAGCTCTTTTAAAATCAGGGTCGTCAAAATGCTCGCCTGGATGTTGTCGCCGATCGCGACAATGACATGGTCGAAGTTGCGGATGCCTAAACTTTTCAGCACGTTTTCATCGGTCGTGTCGCCGACGACGGCGTGCGAAGCGATCGACGCAAATTCGTTTACCCGGTCTTCATCAATATCAATGGCCAATACTTCCATCCCTTGTTCGCTCAGCGTCCGGCAGATGCTGCCGCCAAAGCGCCCGAGGCCGATGACGGCAAACTGTTTCTTTTTCATTGACACTCCTCCATCGTTGATCAAGCATTGTTTCTTCCCCTTATTTTAGCAAAAAAGAAAAAGGAACGAAAACGTTCTTCGTTCCTTTTCCACCATTCCTTTACGCTATGCGATTTCGCCATTTCGCCAAAAACGGGCTGCCAGCGCACACAGTCCGAACGTTCGTCATCAGCGAAGTTTTTCTTCGACTTTTTGGCAAATCTCTTCTGCGGTGAGCCCACTCGCTTCAATGACCGGACCGGACGTCACGATGTTGTGAATGCCGGCGATATTGGCGTCTAGGCCGGTAATGACGCAGCAGTCGCAGCCTCTTGCGTCTTGCTCCCCTCGGAGCGGCACAACGTCATATCCTCGCTCTTTCAACGCTTCCTGTACATCCGTCAACGATGGCTCAACACCAATTTTCGCCATCACAATCCACCTCCTCACACTCATTAATGTGTGTTGCTAGAGGCGGAACTATACTTCATTCTGCGTTTCCTTTCCATGAAAAATAGTCGATTAAAAACGCGATGGCGCGGTCGATCGCTTCCTCGTTCGGAACCAGTTTTGCATGGTGCAGCCCATATGGCGAATCAACACCGAGCCAAAACATAAATCCAGGAATTTCCGCCAACATATAGCCGAAATCTTCGCCAGTCATCGCTTCTTTGCAACGGATCACATTCACGCCGCCGTGCGCCTTGGCAAACTTCATAAATTCCGCTGTCAGATCCGGATCATTGTACACTTCATGGTACATGGCACCGTAATCGATGGATGTTTCACATTCGTACGCGACTTCAATGCCATGCACGATCGCTTCAATCCGCCGCTTCACCTTCTGCATCGCTGCAGTCGACAGCGTCCGAATCGTTCCTTCGAGCCGGGCGTGCTCCGCAATGACGTTTTGCACCGTCCCGCCGGCAATTTTCCCGATCGTAATGACCGCGCTGTCAAGCGGATCGACGTTGCGGGCGACGATCGACTGCAGCTGCGTCACCAATGCGCAGGCGGCGACGACCATGTCATTCGCTAAATGCGGAAACGCCGCGTGGCCACCTCTTCCCTTCAAATCAATAAACAGCTCCGACGTATTGGCAAACAGCAACCCTTCTTTCGTTGCAATCGTACCGACTGGATATTCCGGCGCAATATGCAAGGCGACGATCATATCCGGCTTCCATTCCCGCATGATGTCGCTTTCTAACATTGGCTTTGCTCCGCCCGGTCCTTCCTCGGCCGGCTGGAACACAAACAGCAAATCATCTTCCAATGGATGATGAGCAAAATGGGTGAGCACGCCAAGAGCGATGCTCATATGCACATCGTGGCCGCACGCGTGCATGTGCCCTTCATGTTTCGACCGATACGGCAAGCCGGTCTCCTCGCGAATCGGCAGCCCGTCCATATCGGCGCGGTAGCCGATCGTTTTGCGCGGCGATGTTCCGTTGACTTTGACGAAAATCCCGGTTTTCCACGTCCGGACTTGAAGCCGCTCTTGCGGCAGGGACTGGATATAGCGAAGCAAATATTGCTGCGTCTTAAACTCCTGAAACCCAAGCTCCGGAATTTGATGCAAGTCGCGGCGAATGGCGACAAATGGGCTGATCGCAGACATCGTCTCTCCTCCATGGGTAAAAAAGCTGTCCTCGTGTGAAGGGACAGCTTTTATGATGATTATAATTGGCGAAGCTCCTGCTTAATCTCCGTTTTCGCCCGCGTTTGCTCGTCGATCTGCTTAATGACGCGCGCCGGCACGCCGGCCACGACCGTATACGGCGGCACGTCTTCGACAACAACGGCGCCGGCAGCCACAACCGCTCCTTTGCCGACCGTGACGCCTTCCAAAATAACGGCATTCGCCCCGACGAGCACATCGTCTTCAATGACGACCGGCTTGGCTGATGGCGGCTCGATCACGCCTGCCAACACCGCGCCGGCGCCGATATGGCAGTTTTTCCCGACCGTCGCCCGGCCGCCGAGCACCGCGTTCATGTCGATCATCGTTCCTTCGCCGACGACGGCGCCGATATTGATGACCGCTCCCATCATAATGACGGCGTTGTCGCCGATTTCGACATGGTCGCGGATGATAGCGCCCGGCTCAATGCGCGCCTTGATGCCTTTCAAATCCAAAAGCGGAATGGCCGAGTTGCGGCGGTCGTTCTCGACGACATAGTCCTCGATTTTGTCTTGATTCGCTTCGATTGCCGCTTGAATGTCTTGCCATTCGCCAAACACGACGCCGACGTTGCCGGTAATAAACGTTTTCGCGCTTGAGCCGAAATCGATGCCTTCGAGATCCCCTTTTATGTATACTTTGACTGGTGTCGATTTTTTGCTGTTTTGAATAAAGGAAATGATTTCATTGGCGTCCATCATCTTCATGGGCGATATCCTCCTTTACACCTGTATTCTTTTTTACTTTAGCAAAACAGAGATCATTGTGACAAGCACAAATTCATCGAGCAAAATGCTGTAAATATCTTCTCGAAGGCTTGTACTTGCGGAAGTTGCCACGCAGCTTCCGAACTGATCAGCCAAAGCCAGCTGCTCTTGTTATTGCACACGATTACCTTTCTGCTCATTGTTCAGCCTCTTTTCGGCCTAGCTTCCGGCCGCCATTAGGCCTGTGCAGCTGTTTATTCAGTTGCTTCAGTACTTCCCGTCGAGTGAAAATGCCTGCAAAATAGCCGTCGTCATTTTCCACACACACGAACGGATGGTTGACAATAAGCCCCACTGCCTTCATCAGGCTGTCGTCAAGCCGCAGGCGCGGAATGTTTCGGTTCATCACTTCTTCGACCTTCATCGTCTCGAGACGTTCAAATTCGATGCGCTCCAATCCTAAAATTGCATCCATCATCATCGTCATGCTGATGAGCCCGTGAAGCTTATAAGATGTGTCCAATACCGGAATCGCCGAATAGCCGGTTTTCGTCAGGACGAGCAGCGCATGATCCAAATAATTTCCCGGCTGCACATGCGCCACTTTATCCGCCGGAATCAGAAATGGCTTGACAGTCATTTGCATGAATTCATTGTGTTCCCATGTCATGCCGATGTTCCGCCTTTCTTCTGCATCTTCTCCTCTCCACACTGTTATCATACCATAAAAAAGACTATCGCTTCCTGCGATAGCGATAGTGCACAACAATTTTTATCCTTCCTCTTCCTCTGTCAACAGGCGGTCGTATAAACGCAACAGCTGCCGGTACCGGTGTTCATCGACCTCCTTGTCTCCGTTTTCGATATCCGCCAGCTCGGAGCGGATGAGCTCGAGTGCATATTGCTGGCTGAACAAAACGTCAAGCAATAACGCCGCTTCCTCGCCCGACAGCCTTGTCGGCAGCCGCTTCGTCATCTCCATTCCCCCTTTGCCTCTTCCGCTTCCATATATATTCGCCGGCAAAGGAAAAAAGTCATGGAAAAAACCGTCATTTCCAAGCGACCAAAAAACGGTTTTCTCTCCTTAAAGCAGACAGATGCGTGATATTTTGTGCATGGCGGCCATCAAAAAAGGTGTCCCGCCTTGTTGGGACACCTTCCGTTCAATAATATCGAAGCGCCAAATAACCGATGGCAAACACAGCAAGCAAGACGGCGAGCACATACGCAAGCAATATCGGGTTGCGCAAATAGGCATGCTCCTCGACCGTTTTCGGGATCGGCCCGTCAAGCTCTCCTTGCCAGCGCTGCTGGCGGCCGAGACGGACCGTATAGATAAATCCAATCACCGCAATCAATACAGAAAGGACAGATAATACGAAAGTCAGCTGTGCCATACGTTTCACCTCATGCTTACTTTGCCGCAATGAGGCGATTTTATGCAGTCAATAATGGGCGTCATGCTCAAACAAATAGCTGTACGACAAGTCAATAAACAAGTAATGGCGCTCATCGATCGGATACGAATACGTCCGGATCGTTTCCCCTGTTTCAATATCCGTGTATAAATCGGACAAAATCCCTCTTCGGCGCGAGCGCATGCGAATAATGTTTTCCAAAAAATATGGGCGCCAGCTCCAGTTTTTCATATAATATTGCGGCTGAAGCTCCCACCGGCCGCCGCGCTTGAACATATTGCCCGACTGCTGGAAGCCGTCCTCATCACAAACATAAATGCGGAAGCAAACATCGTCGAGCTCGCCGGCCAACAGGGAAATGAGCTCGTTAAAATCGGCGGCTTTTTTGTATTTGCCAAGCAGCGCGCTGATCCGCTGCTGAAACTGCTCAGCAATTTGATACAGCGTTTCAAGCTTTTTCTTTTCCTGCTGGATGAAGCGATGGCACTCTTGGCGGAGCAAGTCTTTCAACAAATCGCGCGGCACAACCTCAGGCGCCGGCTTGGCCAAATAATACCCTTGATAATAGCGGCCGCCATGCCGCCAAGCATACTGAAGCTGAAATGACGTTTCGATGTCCTCATACAGGAGCGTCGCTCCGATTTTGCGCGCCAACAGCGAAATCGAGTGAACGATTTCCTGGTATGCTTGATGAACGGACGTTTTCCGCAATTCACGCAAATCGATTTTTAAAATGTCAGGCGACAAGACGCCGATTCGCTCAAGATGAATGCTATGTTCGGCGATGTTGTCGACCGCCACTTTAACGCCGTATGTACGAAGATACGTCAATAAATGGCTGAGCTGATCGACGTCTCCCTTGAAATGCTGCTCGTTGATTTCCAAAACGATGCGGCTTAGCGCCAACCCTTTCGCTTCGTAGGTGAGAAGCAGCTGCAAAAACGACTCGCCGCGGTCAAGCATCAGCAAGTTGGCATCACGGTTTAAAAAAATGAGCAACGTTTGATCATCAAGCGACAGAAAATAGTCGAGCGCCTTTTTCGTAACCACATCATCCACTTCGATGCGAAATTCTTCTGGAATGGTTTCATCGTGAAAAAACGGCCCAAGGCTGACCGGCCCTGTTTCCGTTTGAAACCGACCGAGCACTTCATAGCCGACGACCCCATGCTCATCGGCGCTGAAAATCGGTTGATAGTGCGGAATCACTTGCGGCAAGTTGGCCATAACGTCTAATGCATCCATCGTGCCCACCTCATTCCCATCGACCATCTTTGCCTTTATTATAGCATAATTGCCCAATCGTTCCTGACGTAAAAAAAGCGGCTCCCCTGACAGCAGGGAATCCGCTTGTGACAAAAGCCGTTACGTGCAATGAGCCGGTTGCCCGCGATAAATGAAGAAATACCGCCTGCAATCCCTTTTGGGTGAGGACCATCTTTCTTTACGGCAAATTTGAGTGAACTACCCACCACCTACGCTTCGCTTAGAGATGGGGGCTNNTTCTAGCCATATTCTATCCTATTCGTTGGCTAACGCCAACCGAATTCATCTCCCACTTTCACTTCGTTTCAAAGTGGGAGACTTCTTTCGGAAAGATGTTAAAACGGCCGCCGGTTCAGCCATTGGCCGCCGTCGACTGTGATGCAAGCGCCGTTAATGTAAGCGGCTTCATCCGAAAGCAAAAACGAGGCGACCGCCGCGATTTCTTCCGGCGTCCCGAGCCGCCCGAGCGGCACGCTTTCCAACGTCATCCGCTCCGCTTCCTCTGATTCCCAAAGCCGCTCCGCCCCGCCGGTCCGTTCGATCGGTCCGGGAGCGATCGCATTGACGCGGAAGCCGTACTTTTTCCCCCATTCCACAGCAAGCGTGCGCGTCATTGCCAGCACTCCAGCCTTGGCGCTCGCTGAATGAATGACCCCGGCGCCGGCATGCCAGGCATATGTCGCAACGATGTTGATAATGTTCCCTTTCAAGCCGCGCTGAATCCAGTAGTTGCCGACTTCCCGGCTGCAGTAAAACGTGCCGTTTAACACAATGTTAATGACGCTGTTCCAGCCGTTGATCGACAACTTTTCCGCCGGGCAAATGAAATTGCCCGCCGCATTGTTGATGAGGGCATCGATGCGGCCGAATTCCGCATCAGTCCGCTCCACCATGTGCGCCACTTGTTCCGGGTTGCGCACATCCATCGGGATCGTAAGCACTTTCCCTCCATCCGGCGCGGCGATTTCCCGCTTGGCCTCTTCGAGCGCCTCGGCCCGCCTTCCCGTAATGACGACGTTGGCCCCCTCAGAAACAAACCGCTTCGCCATATATTTCCCCATTCCGCTCGACCCGCCGGTCACAATGATCACTTTTCCGTTCATCCATTTCTCCTCCTAATGACTGATTACTCATTCATTTCTATCATATCATAAAATAGCGGAATATTCGAACATTATTGTTCCCCTATTGTCCTTCTCTCCCCCTTTTCGTTATAATAAAGCTACTTGTGAAAGGACGGCGAAACGATGCACCATATCGAAACAACCAAACTAAGCCGGCGCGCCTTTTTGAAAAAGCTGGCGCGCACAAGTTTCAGCGCAGCGCTGGCGATGGCAGCCGCCTCTGGCTACGCCCGCTGGATTGAGCCAGCCGAGCTGACCGTGACGCACCATGCACTGTCGCATCCGCTGATCCCAAAGTCGTTTGCCGGCGTCAAGCTGCTGCAGTTCAGTGATCTCCATCTCGGCCATTATTACGGCTTGGAACGCTTTTACCGCATCATGGGCCGCATCAACGAACTCGGGCCCGATCTCGTCGTATTCACAGGCGATCTGCTCCATGAGGCGAACCGGTATCCGCACGTCGACGCGGTCGCTGAGGCGTTGGCCGGCGTCCGCGCTCCTCTTGGGAAATTTTGTATTTACGGAAACCATGATCACGGCGGCTATGGAACAGATATTTACCGTCGATTGATGGAACGAGCCGGGTTCCGCGTTCTCGTCAATGAGCATGCACTCGTCCGGCGCGGCCACGGGGCGATCGCGATCGCCGGCAGCGACGATATGATGCTCGGACGCCCGGACTGGTCGAAAATGACGAACGGCATTCCGCGGGCGACATATACGATCGCCCTCGTTCATGAGCCGGACGGTGCCATTGAGGCTCGCCGCTTCCCTATTCACGTTCAACTGTCTGGCCATAGCCACGGCGGGCAAATTCAGTTGCCGTTTATCGGGCCGCTTATCACGCCGCCGTTGTCTGAGCGGTATTATGAAGGGTTTTACCACGTCGGCGGACTCTTGTTGTACGTCAACCGCGGCCTTGGCACGACGCGGGTGCCGCTTCGCTTCTTCGCTCCGCCGGAGTTGACCGTTTTTTCGCTTACCCCCGGCTAGAAGTAGGACAAACCGGCCAACAACGCTGCTTCCTATGTTATAATAGAAAGAAAAAAGGAGACATGCCGATGAAACCGTTGCAATTGACGGTCGACAATATTGCCAAAGCGATTTTTACCGTCAACCGCCATGCGAAAACCGCGTTGAATCCTGCATTCCTTTATCTTCTAAAGAAAAAGGCGATTGAAAAGCTGCTCGAGGAGGGGAAGGCGAAAAAAGTGGGCCTCCATTTTTCCCGCAATCCGAAATACAGCCAACAACAATCCGACGTGCTTGTCGCCGTCGGCGACTACTACTTCCACATCCCACCGACAAAACAAGATTTCGCCGCCCTTCCGCACCTTGGCGCTCTCAACGATTCATACCGCAACCCTCCAGCTCGGATGCCGCTGTCAGAGGCAAAAGCCATTCTCATGGCCTACACCGGATTAAAAGAAAAGCCGGAACAAAAGCCGAAACGGCTGACAAAACCCGTATTTAAACGACTCGGCGACCGCTATTAAGCGGACGCCTGTTTTTTCAACAAGGGGGGCATCTTAGCACCGAGCCGGCAGCAGAAACATCGATCTCTCTTTTGTTTCACCCTGTTTTTTCACCAATCCTAAAAATACCCGAACTCCAAAATGTGTAAAGTGGCAGCGCTCAATATAGGGACATGTTCATCCTTCTGCTGATGACGAATTTTTTTGTGGCTCTTCACCAAAAGTTGTACTTGATTTTTTCTGAACATACCCTATTTACGCTTGTGAGGGAAAATCAACAAATCAGTGATTTTTGCACATCTTTGTGCAGGAAACCGTATTGCTTGTCAAGTACATGTTGTGGTGAAGAGCCAATATCCGTAAGGCTTCTCCGTTTGAGGAAAAACAGGATTGAGCCGCCTTCCCTGTTCAATCACCAGTCCTCTAAAGGAGCACAAATGCTGCTTGAGCCTCTCCGCTTCAAGCGGCATGCCGATTTCCGCCATCGCCTTGAGCGCGCGAACGCGAAGCTCCAACTCATCGGATGCCAACAGCTCCAGCAAAAACGACCGCTCCTCGCGCCGGCGGATGCCGATCATATCCACGAACGCGCATTTCCCCGCCCGCGTCAGCTCATCAAATCGCTGTTCCACCTGTCGAAGCAGCCGCTCGCTCATATGGCCAAAAATAACTCGGTACGCAAACTCGGTCAATTCATATTTCGGCTCAAGCACGTAGGCCACCACTGAGCTATAGTCAAATCGGGCGAAAATCGTCAACAGTTTTGCTTCTTCTCCTCTCGTCACCCGGTCGGAGAGGTACAACCGCTCCATCTCCGGCAGCATCGCCTTCATCTGCAAATCCTCGATCAGAAACAGTGCGTTCATCCGCTCGCTCCAATCCCGGCTTGACAACCGGCGGCGCAGCCATCCTTGAAAATGCTTTTCCGCCAATGTTCGGATTCTCTCCTGCACCTTTTCTCCTTTCAAGAGCGAAGCGAAATGGTCAAGAAGCTCCATCATCGCCTCACGCTCAAGCGGCGAAGACGGCAACGGCAGCTCTTCCTCTTCGCCGAGCACATAACGAAACAGCGGAAGATGGAACCGCTTCTTCAAAACCCTGATCTCTGCCTGGCGTCTATTTTCCCTCCATTTTCGCACCACCAAATAGAGAAAGAGGTTTACTAACAGTGCAAGGAAAACAATCGTTGCGGCTAAGGCAGAAAAAAGCGCCATCACTCCTCCAACTCCTTCAACAGCCGGCGCAGCCGCGCCTCAAGCTCAAGCCATTTAAACGGCTTTGTCACATACTCGTCCGCTCCTCGGTTCAGCGCATGGGCAATATCCCGCTCATCTTGGCGCGACGTCAGCATCATCACCTTGTATGGCTTTCGCTCTTGACGGAGGCGGTTCAGCACTTCAAGGCCGTCCATTTTTGGCATCACCCGATCCAAAATGACGACAGATTGCCGCCCGCTTTGATAAAACGGAGATTCGAGAAACGAAAGGCCGTCGCCAAACTCGTAAATGTCTGCTTTCCTCCCCTGTTCATTGACGAGCTTGCGGACAAGATCAGCAATCATCATCCGCACGAGTTCATCGTCGTCTACGATGGCAATCGCCCATCGCCGCCGATCCGTTGATGCTTGGCTTGGGGCCTCATCCGAAAAACCGCTTTTCTCACGCGCCGCCTCTTCGATCCGATTGCCGCCGCCTCGTTTCGCCGCATACAGCGCCTTGTCGGCCAGACGCAGCCAATAGTCAAGCGGCCGATCCGGTTCATCGCACTCAACCAGGCCGGCGGAAAACGTACATGATAGGAGTGCGCCATCCGCTTCGACTTTTTCGGCGGCGAACTGGCGTTGCAGCCGCTCAAGCACTGCACGAGCCTCGCTTTTGGACGTTTTGGCCAGCCAAACGACAAACTCTTCGCCCCCCAAGCGAACGACCGTATCCACTCCACGTGTATGTTGGCGCAAAAAGGCAGCCAGCTTTTGCAATACCGCATCGCCTGCAAGGTGGCCGAAACGGTCATTGACTTGTTTGAAATGGTCCAAATCAAGCAACGCCAAACAGCTTGGCGCTCCGTAACGCTCGAGGTCGCTCCGAAGGCGGGCGTATACCCGCGGCAAATACTTCCGGTTGTACACACCTGTCAATTCGTCAATGAGCACAAGGTCATCGATTTTTCGTTTTTTTTCAATGAGCCGGCGAACGCGAACGAACAGCTCATCTGCCGCTGGGGTGGTGATGACATCATCCGCGCCAAGCTCATAACCTTTCAACCGCCCCTCTTTGCCCTCGTCTCTCCTTACAATGACAACAGGAAGATAGGGGCGCTGTCCGGCGCGCTCAAGCAAAACCGTCAAGTCCGGATTCTCCCACTCTCCCTCCTTCACGCTGACGATGATGCAATCCGGGCTGAGACGAAACATCGACGCGGCCGCCTGCTCAAGGGAGGGAATCGTCGTGAAACGCCATGGCACGGTTTGCAGGGCGCCGCGGACGTAAGCAAAAAACAGGGGATCATTTCCACAGAGGAGAATCGCTGCTTTCGGCCCTTGGCGGTGCGAAGAGGGAATGGCGGCAGAAGCCGCTTCCCCGGCTTCATAGAAGCAGCGAAGGAGAGAAACCATCTCCATCAGCGCCTCCTCCGCTGTCCATTGCCGTTTTGTTTGGCCGTTCAATCGATGAATGAGCCGCTCTGCTTCAGCAGCGATGTCGCTGCGACCAATCACCGCCGCCGTCCGGCCGACAGCATTGAAAAATCGGGCCAATTCCCCACCGTCAAGCGGCGGCCCCGCCCTCCATCGTTCGTATTGTTCATGGATGCGATCCAACAACGAGGCGACAGATCGATCCATATTCCCTCTCCTTTCGATCATCGTTCCGTTTTTCCCAACCGACTGACATCCTCCTTTTTTCCTATTACTAATATAATCAATCCAAGCAAAAAAATTAAAAGAAAAGACGCGCAACAGCCAACAATTCTTTAGCCGCATAAAAAAGCCGCTGCCTTTTTGCAACGGCTTTGTTCAATACAAAAAGTCCAATAGGCGTCGGTCAGCTAAATTCGTGTCAACCGGGCAGACTTCTGCATCACGTCCGTACTGCCACACCCAGACATTCGCGCTGCAAGGCGGGGCAGCCGGCTGATAGCGCGGCGCTTTCTGCTCTTTCGTCGTTCCCGGCCTTGGTGCGGCGCTCCAAATGACCGCCTGCACCGCCACTTGGTTGTTCCGGCTGACCGCCTCGCAATAGGCAGCGGCGAAATCCCCTTTCGTCGGGTCCGCGTACAGCCCCGGCCGGTATCCGGTCGGATAGAGCGTTTCCACCCAAGCAGCGATCCAAGCGGCATCCACAGCGAAAAAGTCTTCGATGTTGGCAAACAGCAGTTTATTTTTCGGAATGCCGAGCCGCCGCGCATGGAACACCGCGTTGCGCGCCGCCACCTGACCGTTCGCATAGCCGACCGCTTCGCGGAAGGCGTTATAAATCGGCAGCACCTTCACGCCATAGTTGCGGATGCGGGCGATCTCGTCGCGTGTCAACCCTTCGGACACGTTCGGCACTTCCGACAAATAACGGCCCCAAAATTTCGGATAGCCAAGCTCCGTCCGCACGCATTGAAACAGCTGATCCGTTACGGCTTGCGCCGAGTCGACGCCCCAAATTCCTCTTGCCATCGGTTCCCCTCCTTCGCGCTTACGCTGCCGTCATGATGTAATTATGTATATGAGGGGAACAGCCCGTTTTATACGGCTACTGGCGGCGCTCTCGCTCCTCCTTCGCCCAGTCTCCTTTCAACAACTGAAACCAACCGTTGCGCTTAAACCAGACGAACATCGTCATGCCGATCACCGCCATGGCGGCCAATACAACAAAGTATCCGTACTTCCAGTGCAATTCAGGCATATAATCAAAGTTCATCCCATAAATGCCGGCAATAAAGGAGAGCGGCATGAAAATGGTCGTAATGGCTGTAAATGTCATCATAATATTGTTCATTCGATTCGAGTTGAGCGATAAATAGCTGTCGCGGATATCCGCGGTAATTTCTCGGTTTGTCTCAATCATTTCCGACAGCTTCAGCAAATGATCATAAATGTCATGAAAGTACAGCTGCCGTTCTTTCATGCGCTGCAGCCGGTCGGAGTGGATGATGCGGTACAACAAGTCGCGCATCGGCACGATCGTTCGGCGCAGCTTCGATAAATCACCGCGAATGTCAAACACTTTTTCAATAATGTCGTGAATCGGTTCATTGTTCGTATTCTCCTCTAAATCGTTCAGCACGTCTTCAATATGGTAAAGCGGTGGAAAATAATCATCCACAAGCTTGTCGATCAGCCGGTACATGACGTGAAACGGCCCCTGCTGAACATCTTCTTCATGCTTCAATCGCTCCCACACCTCGTCGACGGCATGAATCGGCGACTTATGAAACGAAACGATGAAGTTTTGCCCGACAAACAAATCGACTTCCTCAGCCTCCAGCGTCATCCCGGCAATGGCATGAAGCACAACAAACAAGTAGCGGTCATAAAAATCGAGCTTCGGCCGCTGCACATATTCGAGACAGTCTTCAATCGCCAGTGGGTGAAAACGGAAAAAGGAGGCGAGCAGCGCCGATTCCTCATCCGTCGGCTCATGAAAGTCAACCCAATACCATGAGACATCCGGGCTGTTGACAAGCGTTACGTCAACATCATACAAAATCTCAAATTCTTTTGTCACGACACACGTGCGAATCATCGCCATCACCTTTGCCTTGTTCTCCTCTTATCATAACCGAAAAACTGTTAAGCCCCAACAAAAAACGGGTATAAAAATCATGTAGAGAAAAAATTGACAAAAAATATTTATCTAAATTTTCTTTACATTAGCATCAAAAACGACGATAATATAAGAAAGGGAACTGTTTCGTTCCCATATGGGAGGGACTGAATCATGTACGAAAAACAATACCCGAATGAAGGCACCGTTTTGTTCAACCAGCCGGAAGAAAAAAGCAGCTACGGACCGATGGCCGAACAAGTGCTGAAAGAAGCGATCTTCCAGTTTCAAAGAAAAAAACTGATGGAACAAATTGATGAAGCGCTCGCGGCCGGTGACAAGCCGTTGTTTTTCAAGCTTTCCGCCCAATATAACGACCTGTTGAAAAAATACGGCGCGTAAAAGGAGCGAACGAAGTTGGAAAGTGAATCGTCGATGACCGAGTGAGCCCCATTTCCGTTTGTGGGAACCATCCGGACGGAAAGGGGCTCATTTTTGTTTTTTCGTTTTCCTCGCCAATGGTACAATAGAAACAAAAAAGAAAGGTGGACAACCGTGAAACACCTCATTCAACCACGTGTTCAAGCCATTCAGTTATCAGGCATCCGCCAATTTTTCAACCTTGTCGCCGACCGGCCGGGACTTGTTTCCTTGACGATCGGCCAGCCTGATTTCCCAACGCCCGATCATGTCAAAGCAGCCGCTCAGGAGGCGATCGCCGCCGATTTCACGACGTATACAGCGAACGCCGGCCTGCTGGAACTGCGCCAGGCGGCTTGCCAATTCGTCGCTGACAAGTACGGCCTTCGCTACACGCCGGACGAAGTCATCGCCACCGTCGGCGCCAGCCAAGCGCTTGATATCGCATTTCGCACGATTTTGGAGGAAGGGACGGAAGTGCTTCTTCCCGCACCCGTCTATCCTGGCTATGAACCGCTCATCCGCCTGTGCGGAGCGAAACCGGTGTACATCGACACAAGGCCAAACGGTTTCCGTCTCTCGGCTGAGCTCATTGCGCCTTATTTGACGGAAAAGACGCGCTGCCTCGTTCTTCCATACCCATCAAATCCAACCGGGACGGCGCTGTCAGCCGAAGAGCTTGAGAACATCGCTTCCTTTTTGAAAGGACGGCCAATTTGGATCGTTTCCGATGAAATTTACAGCGAGCTCGTTTACCACGGACGCCATCACTCGATCGCCGAGTGGCTGCCGGAGCAGACGATCGTCATCAACGGTTTAAGCAAATCGCACTCCATGACCGGTTGGCGCATCGGGTTTGTCTTCGCTCCAGCGTTCGCCGTTGAACAAATGGTGAAAGTGCACCAATACAGCGTCTCGTGCACGTCATCGATCAGCCAAAAAGCGGCGGTGGAGGCGCTGACCGCCGGCAAAAACGACGCCGAGGTGATGCGCGCCGCCTACGCCGAGCGGCTTGAGTATGCCTACAGTCGTCTCACCGCCATGGGGCTGCCGGTTGAGAAGCCGGATGGAGCCTTTTACTTGTTTCCGTCAATCGCCGCCTTTGGCATGTCTTCGTTTGATTTTGCCCTCGATGTCGTCGAAAACGCCGGCGTCGCCCTCGTTCCCGGCAGCGCCTTTTCTGAATACGGTGAAGGCCATGTCCGCCTGTCGTACGCTTATTCGCTCGATGTGCTCAAAGAAGGGCTTGACCGGCTCGAGCGGTATATCCAAACGAAGCGCCGCAGACCGTAACGGTTTTCAAAAATCGTATCGGTTTAGGCCGCCATGCCCCCATAAGAAAAAGGCTGCTTTTCTTTCGACTTTTGTTCACCATTGGCTTTAGGGGAATATGCAAGAAAAGGGTGTCCCAAAAGGATCGGGACACCCTCTTTCGTTTCTATATATACGCACTGACCGATTCTTCCGCACTATATTTTGTGTTTGCCTCACATTTCGCACCCTCCCAACGAAAATCGGGAGGATTTTT